>JBOHUQ010000158.1:0-1988 GCA_050734495.1 Candidatus Dormibacteraceae bacterium | reverse complement strand
CGATTGCCTCCGCCGCCTCGACCTCGAACCGCGGCGACTGGACGATCACTCATTGGCCGAGCTCTTGCGCCGTCCAATGGACCCCGCGGCGCCCGTACAGCCGATCGCTGAGGATGACGACCTTCTGGACGTCTCCGACCTGGCGGCTCCATCGGCGCTGACCGAAGGCATGACCTCCCTGACTGTCAGCGGCCGCCACGCATGTGCAGTCGCGGTGAGCAGGTATCCCTCTCGATTGCACCCTGGCTGGCTCGGCGACTTCAACCAATTCGAGGGAGACCTCGACCTCGCGCTGCACATCTGGCCAAGCAGCGGGCCGGCGGTCATGTCCTTCCTCGAGCGCCGCATCGGCGAGCTGTCGTCAACGCTCCGAATCATCGACGAGCGTGGCGGCCGTCCCGATCCATGGAGACGCGCAGCACTGCACGACGCCATCGAGCTGCAGGACCGGATCGCTGACGGATCGGAAAGGCTTTTCGATGTCGGGCTCTACCTGACTGTCTGGGCCCACAGCTCATTCGACCTCGATGAAGCGACCATGGGCGTCGAGACACTCCTGGGCACAAGGCTGATTCACACACGTCGACTTCTGCTCCGGATGCGCCAGGGCCTCGTCTCTTCGATGCCGATGGGCATCGACCAGATCCGACTGCACCGCATGCTATCGACCAGCGCGCTGTCGGCGACCTTCCCATTTACCGGGACCGACCTACCCGCTCGTTCGGGGTTGCTCTACGGCATCAACGCCACCACCCACAGCGCGGTCGTCCTCGACCGCTTCGCGCTCGAAAACCACAACGCGGTTGTCTTCGCGACCAGCGGCGCCGGCAAGTCCTTTCTGGTCAAAGTCGAGCTGGTCCGCGCCCTGCTCAGCGGTACTCGTGCCTTGGTTGTGGACCCAGAAGGCGAGTACGCCTCTGTCATGGCCGCGCTCGGCGGCGAGGTGATCCAAGTCGGACCTGGCAGCAGCACCGGCATCAACCCATTCGCACTGATCGACTCATCTCCAGGGGCGCTCGACGCCCGCATCGCCATGCTCACTACATTCATCTGCCTCCTTGCCGGCCACGTCAAGCAGCGCCAGCGAGGAGCAATCGAGGACGCGATCTCGCTCGCCTATGCGCGAGCTGGGTTTGCCGACGGCGTCCCATCCAAAGGACTGACTCCGCCGCGACTGGTCGATGTGCAAAGTCGCTTGCGCGCGACGGACGGGCTAATGGATGTAGCGCTGAGGCTCGAGCGCTTCATCACCGGCGCCGGTCGCTGGCTGCTGTCCGGGCAGGAAGCCACCACACCAAGTGAGAGCGCCGCATTCGTCCTCGGCGGGCTGCCCGACGAGGAGCGTGTGGCCGCGATGTTCCTTGTGCTCGACCAGATCTGGGCCGGGCTCGCGAGTTCCGAGGGCCAGACACTGGTCGTCGTGGACGAGGCCTGGTGGCTCATGCGCCACCCCGACACTGCTGCCTTCTTGTTCCGCCTCGCCAAAACGGCGCGCAAGCGCCGCGCCGGAATGACCCTAATCACGCAGGACGTGAGCGACGTCCTCGCCCGCTCGGAAGGCGAAGCCATGATTGCGAACTCGGCGCTCCAGATCCTGATGAAGCAAGCGCCGCAAGCCATGCCACGTCTGGCTGAACTGTTCAGGCTGACGCCGGCTGAGCAGTCCTGGCTGCTCAACGCTCAGCAGGGCGAAGCGCTGATGGTCGCTCAGGGAAGACGTGTGCCTTTTCAGGTGATCGCGACTGACGAGGAGGCCCGCCTGATCGCGGGCAAAAGAGTCGCCGCATGAAGATGCTGCTTGCCGGGCTCATCCTCCTCGTCACTTTTCCTGCGGTGGTGGGTACTGCGGCCGCGACGATCGCGACCGCGCCCCGCCCCGCGCCCGCCGTCCGGCTCTTCTCGTGGGTGCCGCCCGGCGGCTACCCCGATCGCTTTCCCTACGGCTGGTGTACCTGGTGGGCGGCCTATAACCGCCACGTCACCTGGAA
>JBOHUQ010000157.1:0-2492 GCA_050734495.1 Candidatus Dormibacteraceae bacterium | reverse complement strand
TGCGTACACATCGCGAACATGAGCACGGTTAACGAACCATCACGAGCTCCTCGAAACTGGTTCAGCCGCCAGGCACTCGATGCTCATGGCGACGTGAATCCGCGGCCAATAGGTCGCCTAAGTGATGGGACGCCATTTTATGCCCCGCTCGGGCTGCTGCCCTACGATCCCGCAATTCAGCGCGTGCAATGCCATCTCTGCGGCCACTGGTATCGCTCCGTTGGCCGGCACGCGTTCAAGTGGCACGGCTGGAAGCACAGTGATTACGTGGAAACCTTCGGCTTGGCCCAGCAGCGCGCCCTCTGCACTCCGACGGTGAGCCAGCATCAGTCGCAGCGGATGAAAGAAATCTACGTCGTAAGTCCAAACATGCGCGAGAACTTACGTCGCGGCCAAGGATTGCTTCGCGATCCCGAGATCCGTAAGCAGCGGCGACAACCGCCCGATACCGCCCACCGGCCGGAGCGCCTGCGAAAGCTGAGATCTCTCATGAGCGTGCTCCAGAAAGACCAGATGGAACGTGCGCACGAGCGCCACCGGCAACGACTGCTTGAGCTTGGTTTCGACCGGCTTGAGGATTACCTCATCGACCGCTACGGACGCCGGCAGACGTCTCTTCACCAGATTCGAGCCGAGCTAGGCGCGAGCCATGACTTTGTAAGTCGGGCGGTGGATCAACTTGGCCTGAAGCGGGTAAGGGGAGTGCCAGGCAGCCGCGCGGAGCACGTTGCGGCCCGCCGACAGCGACGGCTGCGGGAACTTGGCTTCGACAACTTTGCGGAGTACCTGCGCAACAGGTATGTCGAAAAAGGCTGGACATCGCACCAGGTGGCCCGCGAGCTCGGCGTTCACTACCAGTTCGTCACCGGGTCACTCCGTGACGCGGGGATCTCTCTTCGGCAGGCGACGCAAGCCTCTCTCCTTGCCCGCGTGCGGCGGCGGGCTGAGCTTGAACGCGCGATCGCGGAGCGATTCGGCTTCCCTAGCTTCGTCGCCTACTTGGCTGATCGCGTTGGGCACGGTGCCTCGCCAGGCGTTTTGGCTCGCGAGGCGGGGGTTCGCTATCACTTCATGGCCTTCGCATGTCGCCAACTTCGCGTCGAGCCCACGCCATAGGACCGTGCCCGACGGCGATCCAGGACCAGAGGCGCCGTAGGCGAGGCCGACGAGACGAGTTAGCCCTTCGCCCTCGCCCTTGCTGTGCACTTTTCGTGATCGCCGGAGACTTCCCTGCGGTTGGGGACGACCCAAACGGGGAGGGAAACGGACGGAAGGTGATCGGAAGGTGATCGGAAGGTGTTTGCCACCGTGACGGCCGCTCCGTGAATTCAGGCCGACCGGAGAAATCCCCTGATTCGGAGCCCGAAATCCGGCCGCGAAGGTGGTCCGAAGGTGGCCTGGTTGTAGCCTCGCGACGTGCGTGGACGCAGTCAGGTTGGGAGACGGGGCTCCTCGAGGCAGCCCGATCGGAATCCCGAGTTCGGGAGCCAACCTCAAGGAAAACTGAGGAACTCTTGAGGCTGTGATGAGGATTGCCGCCGCCCAGGAGGCCGATGCTTGCCCAGAGGCGGTCCGATCGGGGCCCAAGGTGCTACAAGGCGTCTTGGGCGAATTAAGATGCCGCTTAAAGTTCAGGTTGGTTTGCCGTGCTCACTAAGCCCGCTCGTGCACGGGGAATTGGGGTGAAAGACGCGGTCCTGGGAAGCTGGGCCCGGACCGGGGTCGCTGCTGCCCTGATCGTTGTCATCCTCGGGAGCGTTGCTGTACTTGGGGCTACTGGCCGGCTCGGCGACCTCCGCTACCTGAACATCCCAGTGATCCACCCCTGGCCTCCGGCCGGGTATTTCCAGAATCCGTTCAACCCGGCCGATCGGGGCGACGTGCTCTCCAGGGCTACGGCCGATCGCGTGAAGGCCGACCTGATCGCAGATGGCCAGATCGAGCTGCAGGCAGTAAGGACCGGCGATGGGTCGATGCTGCCACAGGCTGACACAGGCAACAATCTGGCTCGACTCCGCTCGGTCCTTGCGCGCAACGCCGCAGACGGCGTCACCGAGGACATTTCCAACCAGATCACCCGGCTGGTCGTCGGCACGCTGGCCAATCCGAATGACGGGATCAACTGGTCTGTCGAAGAGGTCGGCTCCTCGCGGATCACCTATACGCGGACGGCCGACGGCTCTGTGGCCAGGGTGGAGTTCTTTGCGTTCGACGATCGCTTCTGGCTGGTCGAGAAAGACGGCCACTACCTCATAACCGACGTCCAGATATCGAGCAGGGCCATCCAACCATGAACACAACCAGGGCTGGTCGAATCGCCCTGCTTCTCTCGATCGTGGTCGTCGCCATGCTTCCCGTCTCTGTCTCGGCTGAGGATTCCGGTGATTCGCATGACAACCAGGGGACGGTACAGATCGGCCCGGTCAGCAAGGGCCCGGTAGTGAGCCAGGGAACCGCCGGTTACGACCCGAACGGCATCACTGCCACGGCAT
>JBOHUQ010000156.1:0-7341 GCA_050734495.1 Candidatus Dormibacteraceae bacterium | reverse complement strand
GGTAAGCGCTTACAGTGCCAGCAAACCAAGCCGAAGGATGGGGACCAGGCGCAATTGGCGGAGCCCAAGAAAGCCAGAACGACGCTGACCATCTACGACGTCGCCAGCCGCGCGGGCGTCTCGATCGCTTCGGTCTCCCGCGTGCTGAACGGCCTTGGAACCCCCCGCGCTGAAACGCGCGAGCGGGTGCTGCGGGCAGTTCGAGAGCTCAGCTTTGTTCGCGATGGCGCTGCGCGGGCGCTGAGCAACGGACTCAAAGAGGTGGTGGGCGTCGTCGTTCGTCGCGGCAACGAGACGCTCTTCGAGGACGAGTACGAGAGCTTTCTTTACATCGACGTCATCAACCGCGGCATCGAGGTCGAAGCACAACGTCGGGGATTCGACGTGCTCATGAGCTCCGTCGCCTACAACGACGACAACGTGCTGCAGCGAGTTGCCGCGATGGCCGGGAAGACGGACGGCCTCATCCTCCACGATCGCATGCTCTCCGCGGTCGGGATCGCCCGGCTGGCGAGCATCGTGCCGATCGTGACGCTCGCGGGGACCCCGACGCCCTCTTCCATGAACGTTCGCTGCGACAACGAGTCCGGAATCCGCTCGCTGGTCCGCCACCTGGTGACGTATCACGGGTATCGAAGCGTCGGGTACCTGTCCGGACGAGGGGATAGCCCGGACAACCGCGCCCGAGCCCGTGTCTTCGAGGGTGAGGTGAACATGGCGGGCGCGGACGCCGCGATGGGCGATTTGTGGCAGGGGGACTACAGCGCCTCGGGAGGGGCGAACGTGGTCGCCTCACTTCTGGACGCCGGCACAAAGCTGCCTCGCGCCATCGTGTGCGCCAACGACCAGACAGCGCTCGGGGCGATCCACACGCTCGCCCAGCGGGGTTTCAAGGTGCCACAGGACGTCGCGGTCACAGGGTTTGACGACGTGCCGGTGGCCCGCCACCTGCATCCACCGTTGACCACGATCCGCCAACCGATGCAGGAGCTCGGCGCCAGGGCGTTTGAGGTCCTCTACTCGGGGATCAACCGCGAAAACGCCAAACATGACGTCGTGCTGCCGGTCCAGCTCGTGGTGCGCGAGAGCTGCGGTTGCGCCTCGGGATCAATACAGGGCTCGGCCCCCTCCAGTGACGGGCGGCCGGCATGAGCGCAATCCTGCGCAGGCTTGCCGTCTACGTCCTCGCCGCCTGGGTGGCGATCACCGTGAGCTTTCTACTTCCCCGAGTGGTGCCGGGCAACCCGGTCGCAAGCGCGGTGGCGAGAGCCTCGGCATCGGGCAACTGCAACTCGGCGTGCATCATCGCCGTGGAGGAGCAGCTCGGCTTCGACGTCCACACGAGCCTGTGGGACCAGTACACGCAATACCTCGGAAACCTCGTCCAGGGCAACCTCGGGCAGTCGTGGTCTGAAAACGCACCCGTCGGCAGCCTCATCCTCTCTTACCTTCCGTGGACGCTCGTCCTGTTGGGCGTGGCGACCATCATCAGTTTCGTCGCCGGCACCACCCTCGGCGCGCTCGTGGCCTGGCGCCGCGGCTCATGGATCGACTGGGTCATGCCGGGGGCGACGTTCTTCCAGGCGGTTCCTTACTTCTTCCTTGCCCTCGTGCTCGTTCTGATCTTCGGGCAGACCGGGACGATGCTTCGCTGGTTGCCCAGCCTATTCGGCTACGACATCTACACGGTCACACCCGGGTTCAACGGGCCGTACCTGGCGAGCGTTTTCGCACACGCGATCCTCCCGGTCGCGACAGTCGTCCTGGCTTCGGTCGCCGGCTTCATCCTCTCGATGCGTAACCAGATGATCACCACGATGGACGAGGACTTCGTCCTGGTGGCCGCGGCCAAGGGCCTTCCGACGCGGACGGTGATCTGGTACGCCGCCCGCAACGCGCTGCTGCCCGTGGTCTCCAACTTCACGATCGCACTCAGCCTGGTCGTTTCGGGACAGATCCTCGTCGAGATCGTCTTCAACTACCCGGGTATCGGCTTCCACCTGTTCGACGCGCTCGGAAAGCTCGACTACTCGCTGGTCCAGGGGATCTTCGTGGTGATCACTCTGGTGGTGATCGCCGCCAACTTGCTGGCTGACGTGGTTTACGTCCTCATCGACCCAAGGGCAAGGCAGGTCGCGTGAAGCCATGACGATGAGTCCGGCCTCTCTCACCGATGTCGCGCCCGTGGACGGTCCGGGCGCGGTGGCGTTTCACCGCACGCGCATTCTTCAGCTGCCCCGCTCGCCGAAGGTGATCGCCGGCCTGGTCATGCTGGCGTGCTTCGCGATCGTGGCGTTCCTCGGCCGCTGGGCCGCGCCCTACTCGCCAAACGCGACCGACCCGAAGAACTGGGTACAGCATGTGCTCGTCGGCGGGACCGGCCCGGGCACCTCGTTCCCGGCGCAGTACTACCCGCTCCCATTTCCGCCCTCCGCGGCGCACTGGCTCGGCACCACTGTCTTCGCCCAGGACGCGCTGTCCCAGGTGCTGGCCTCCACTCAGGCAACCCTGTTCGTGGGCCTGCTCGCCGCCGCGATCGCGACGGTCCTTTCGATCCTGTTCGGGGTCACCGCCGGCTACGTCGGCGGGGGGACCGACGAAGGCCTGTCGCTGGCGGCGAACGTCTTCCTCGCCATCCCCGGCCTGCCGCTGCTGATCGTGCTGGCGGACTACGTGCCGAACGCCGGCTCGAGCATCTTCCTGGTCGCCGCCATCATCGCGGTCACGACCTGGGCCTACAGCGCGCGCACCCTGCGAGCGCAGACGCTGTCGCTGCGCAACCGCGACTTCGTCGAAGCGGCCAGAGTGTCAGGTGAGGGGCGCCTCCGCATCATCCTGGTCGAGGTACTGCCCAACCTCGTCCCGATCGTCGCGGCGTCGTTCCTCTTCACAACCCTTTCGGCGATCGGCGCCTACATCGCGATCGCGTTCCTCGGCCTCGCCGGGTCGCCGACGGCGGATCCACCCGGTTTGTGGAACTGGGGCGAGATGCTTCGCGAAGGCTTCGCCAACAACGCGGTGCGCAGCGGCTGGTGGTGGTGGTGGGCGCCGCCCGGAATCATGGCCGCCCTGCTTGGGACGGGATTGGCGCTTTTGAACTTCGGCATCGACGAGTTCATCAACCCGAGGCTGCGGGCCGGCGGCCTTTCCCGCAAGGCGGCCAAGCAGGCGGGGATCAGCCCCAGCACAAGGCTCGGCCTGACGCCAGTCGCGAGATCGGTGCTCGACGCTCCGCAGCCAGGCCCGCGTACCGCCAGGGGCACTGCCGCCGAGCCGGTGCTCGAGATCCGCGGCCTCTGCGTCGATTACGGCGTCGGCGATGCGGCGGTGCACGCGGTCATGGACTGCGACCTCGTGCTTCGCCGCGGCCAGGTCCTCGGTCTGGCGGGCGAGAGCGGCAGCGGTAAGACCACGCTCGCGCTGGCCGCCATACGCCTGCTTCGACCGCCGGCCGTCATCACCGCCGGCAGCGTCCTGTTCCATTCGAAACCGCTCAGCGGGGACGGGCCTGCGGGCACCATCGACCTGCTGGCGGCGGACCTTGACGAGCTGCGCGAGGTGAGGTGGTCCGAGATCGCGGTGGTGCTGCAGAGCGCGCTGGACTCGCTCAATCCCGTCATCACCATAGGCGCGCAGTTCGACGATCTGCTGCGCGTCCACCGGCCGCGCCTGTCCGGCGCCGAGCGATGGGGCAGGGCAGGCGACCTGCTCGAGATGGTCGGGATGAATGCCGATCGATTGCGCAGCTATCCGCACGAGCTTTCAGGCGGGATGCGCCAGCGCGCGATGATCGCGATGGCGATCGCGCTCGAGCCGCAGGTGATCATCCTGGACGAGCCGACGACTGCGCTGGACGTTGTCACTCAGCGAGAGATCCTCGAGGAGCTGATCGGACTGCGCGACCGGATCGGCTTCGCGACCCTGTTCATCACCCACGACCTGTCGCTGCTGGTCGAGCTCGCCGACGAGATCGCCGTCATGTACGCGGGCCGGCTGATGGAGCGCGCGCCGGCGGCATCGTTGTTCCACGCGCCGCGACTGCCCTACACCCACGGGCTGCTCAACTGCTTCCCGCCGCTTCATGGCGCGCCTCACCGTATGGAAGGTATCGCCGGATCGCCGCCGGATCTGAAAGACCTTCCCCAGGGCTGCGCATTCAACCCGCGCTGCCGCTGGGCGATGCAGCAGTGCCGCGAGGAAAGGCCGCGCCTTTTGCCGATCGACGGAACTTCGCGCGAGGTGGCGTGCTGGCTGCACAGGGGCGACGCTGTCGTTCCTCCCGAGCTCGCCCGACCCGAGCCGGCGGCCAGGAAGCTCGAGCACAGCGCTGGCAGCCAGGTGGGTCTGCTGTGAACGGGGTCGCGCCGATGGCAGCGCCCGTCACGACCGCCGGTGCCGCGCTCGAAGGCCGCGACCTCACAAAGTCCTTCTGGGTCAAGCAGGGTCGCGGTCCGCTGGCCAAGAAGGCACGAGTGCATGCGGTGGAAGCCGTGAGCGTGCGACTTGACGCTGGAAAGGTCACGGCGATCGTCGGTGAAAGCGGCGCCGGCAAGACGACCGTGGCCCGGATACTGGCCAAAATCATCAAGCCCGACGCGGGTGGGGTGTTCCTCGACG
The DNA here is from genome assembly GCA_050734495.1 of Candidatus Dormibacteraceae bacterium. Classification (GTDB taxonomy): domain Bacteria; phylum Chloroflexota; class Dormibacteria; order Dormibacterales; family Dormibacteraceae; genus Palsa-870. The sequence goes on along the minus strand of JBOHUQ010000156.1, from coordinate 2,724 downwards.
GTGAGCCGGCTCCCACGGGCCGCCCGAAGTCTTACGCGGCGAAGGTCCAGATGGTGTTCCAGGATCCGTTCGCGTCGCTGAACCCGGTGCATCGCGTGCGCCACCAGCTGGTCCGGCCGCTCGAGATTCATCACATCGCGGACGGCCACGTCGACGAGGCGGCGGAGGAGCTGCTGCGCCGAGTGACGCTGGAGCCTGCCGCGCAGTTCCTGAACAAGTTCCCCTACGAGCTCTCTGGTGGCCAGCGCCAGCGCGTTGCCATCGCCCGCGCGCTGGCGGTGCGGCCGCGCGTGCTGCTGGCCGACGAACCCGTCTCGATGCTCGACGTGTCGATTCGCCTGGGCGTGCTGAACCTGCTGGCCGACCTTCGCGATCGCGATCACCTCGCGATCCTCTACGTCACACACGACATCGCTTCGGCCCGTTACCTGGCCGACACGATCGTGGTCATGTACGCAGGGCAGCTGGTCGAGGCGGCCCCGAGCGTCGACCTGACCGACCACGCGGCGCACCCGTATACGCAGCTCCTGCTCTCCGCCGCGCCCGACCCGGATCGCGACGAGGCGCCGAAGCTCGCGGCTCGGGGAGCGCCACCGAGCCTGCTCGCGCCCCCGAGCGGCTGCCGGTTCCACCCCCGGTGCCCTTACGCGATGGACATCTGCAAGCGCCAGGTCCCGCCCAACTTCGCCATCTCGGCGGGCCACCTTGCGGCGTGCTGGCTTCATGCCGATCCCGCACAGAAAAGCGCGAGCGAGAACGGCCTGTTCCGACCCCTGGACCACTCGGCAAAGACTCAATAAAGAGGTGACGAAGGATGGATGTAGCTGTGTCGTTTGCCCGCCCGGGGACGGGCGGATCCACGAGCGGGCGAATCCCTGCTCGATCGTGTGTTCGGCGTCGTGGTCATGTGCCGTCAGCAGTCAGCATTGCGTCACGGAGGTGACAGATCTATGAATCGACGACTCTTCAGAGGCATGCTCGGGGCGGCGACCTTCGCCCTGGTCGTCACGAGCTGCCAATCGACCAACAACGCCACCACCGCGGGTGGCAAGCCGCTCATCGCCGAGCCGACGACAGGGGTCACCTTCTCTGAAGACTTCAACCCCTACGACAACAACTCGGTCACCTCCGCCATGGGCACGCGGAGCCTCGTCAACGAGCCGCTGTACGAGATGGACCAGCTGGATGCCACCGCGGCGGGCAACCACCCATGGCTGGCTACTGCGTTCGCCTTCCAGAACAGCGGCAAGGATCTGCAGGTCACGATCCGTCAGAACGTGAAGTTCAGTGACGGCTCGAACTTCGGTCCGGCCGACGTCGCCGCCACCTTCAAGATGATGGAGAATCCGAAGGCCAACACCCGCGGTGTTCCGACCCAGGCGTCGGACCCGACGGTCAACGGCAACACGGTGACCCTCCATTTCTCTTCGGCGCAGTACACCGGGCTGTTCAACATCCTCAGCAACACGATGATGATGAAAGCATCGGTGGCGGACCAGATCGCCGCCAACCCGACGATGACCATCAAGGTCCCCGTCGGCACTGGGCCCTTCATGCTGGCGAGCTACTCGAGCTCGCTGATCAAATGGAAGCCGAACCCGAACTACTGGGGAGGCACTCCTCCGGAATCCGAGATCGACACTCCGTCCATCGCGACCAACGCCGCGGCGAGCGACGCGCTCGTGAGCGGTCAGCTGGACTGGGCGGGTAACGACATCCCGAACGTCTACGCGAACTATGTCAACCTCGACCCGCTGACCAACCACGCCTGGTTTGCCGCCGGCAGCACGGTCACGCTGTGGTTCAACCTGAACCCCGGCAACGGCGGCGCCACCGGAATCGGCGACGTTGCGGTGCGCAAGGCGGTCAGCTACGGTGTCGACCGCAACGCGCTGGCCCAGCTGGGTGAGTCGGGCTATGAGCAGCCCGCGACCTCTTCGAGCGCGCTCATCCTGCCCAACCAGGCAGCCTTCCTTCCGTCTGACGGCACCTTCAAGAACGACCTTTCGATCAGCGGCAGCGTGCCCGACACTGCAACCGCCAAGGCCGACAACCTGCCGGCCGGCGCCGACGTCTACGACATCCTGAAAGCCGGCGGATGGGCCCCTCCGGCGAGCTCCCGCTACGACGCCACCGCGGGGACCTTCAAGTCGGGCGGAAACTGCGATGGCAGCAACCCCGCCAACTGCTGGACCAAGGGTGGCCAGATCATCAAGTTCTCGGTCTATGACCCGGTTCCGTTCTCCGACTATTGGGAAAACGCGGCCCTGATGTCGCAGGAGCTCCAGCCACTGGGCATGGACGTGACCACCAAGCCCGCCCAGGGCTACTCCGACTGGAACGCCAACATCACAGGGCAGCCCTCACAGTGGCAGACGGCCATTCACTGGGGCAACGGCGGCAACATCCCGTACATCCAGTTCCAGAACTGGCTGGACAGCACGGACGCGAACTCGGTCGCTCATTTCCAGGGCTATTCGAACCCCGCCGCCGACTCCGCCCTCAGGAAGTACGAGAGCACGGATCCAGCGGACACCGCGACCCTGTACCCCATCGTTCAGCAACTCGAGAAGATCATGTCTACCGACGTCCCTGACGCTCCGCTGCTCTACGGGGCCGACTGGAACGTCTTCAGCAGCGCCAAATACACGGGTTGGCCCAACCAGTCGCACCCGTACATGAACCCCTCGCCGAGCGACCCGCAGATGCCGTACATCCTCATGC
>JBOHUQ010000155.1:0-13353 GCA_050734495.1 Candidatus Dormibacteraceae bacterium | reverse complement strand
GTATGCTCACGCCCGTCGAGTTCGAAGCTCGGCGTCGTAAGCCAACGACAGCAGCATGATTCCAATTACCCGGCTCTACCTAAGCCAGGACACCCCTGAGCCTCCATCAAACCCACGGCAGTTCACTAGAGGGGTGGCTAGAGGGGTGGCTAGAGGGATTTGAACCCTCGACAGCCAGATCCACAATCTGGTGCTCTGCCATGCTGAGCTATAGCCACCACGGTTCGGGCCAGCACGTCGGGCCCTGAAGCGAACCACGATTTTACCCGGCCCGGTTGGCGGAGAATGGAGAGCGATGGCAACTCAGGCCGAGTTCTCCCAGATGATCAAGTCCGGGGAGCTGATCGAGTCTCCCAATGAAATGACGCCCGACTACCTGAAAGAGCTCAAGCACACCCTCATCGTCTCGGGCGACACCGAGCTCATCTCAGCCCCGGCCTACTACCTGGCCGCCAAGCGCGCCCCCTCGATCAACGCCTTCATGACCGGGATCGCCATCATCCAGGACGAGCTGGCGCACGCGCACATCGCCTACCACATCCTCGAGGAGCTCGGCGAGGACCAGGAGAAGCTTATCTTCAGCCGCGATCCCAAGAGCTTCCGCTACCCCTACGCCTTCGACGTTCCGCTCGACAGCTGGACCGAGCTCGTGGTCGCCAACGGCATGTACGACCAGGCCGGCTTCTGTCTTCTCGGCGACATCCACGAGAAGTGCTCTTACGGCCCGTGGAAACGAGGCCTCAACAAGGTCATGGCCGAAGAGAACTTCCACCTGCGCAACGGCCGCACCTGGATGAAGCGGATCAGCGCCGCCGGCGGCTCGGCGAAAGATGAGCTGCAGCGCGCGGTCGACTGGATGTTCCCGCTGAGCGTCGAGTGGTTCGGGCTTCCCGACTCGAAGAAGATGCACTCCACCCAGCTCGAGTATCACCTCAAGGGCCTGACCAATGACCAGCTGCGCCAGTGGTGGCTCTCGACGGTGGTCCCGTACTGCGAGCAGATCGGCATCAAGGTCCCCGCGCACAAAGAGGTGCGCGACGGGAAGGATGTTTGGGAGCTCGATTACCCCTTTCCGTGTGAATTCGACGCGGAAGCGAAGCGATGGGATTTCAAGCAGCCGAGCGCCTGGGATGACGTGCTCGTCCGCTGGCGCGCGCGCGGCCCTCGCAACGTCGAGATGGTTGCGATGTTCCAGGAAGAGTTCCACAAGTTCCGCAAGTCGCACCAGGCCGGGTGATGTGGCGCGGTGACGAGAGATTCGGCGATCCAGGTGGCCCAGAACCGGTCATGACTCAGCGTCTCTGGGACGCGCTCACCGAAGTACAGGACCCCGAGATGCCAGTGAACCTGGTCGACCTCGGCATCATCTACGGAATCGCCGAGTGCGACGGGATCGTCGAGGTTGAGCTCACCTTCACCGCGATGGGTTGCCCCGCCTCCGAGTTCATCCTCGACGACGTCCGCGAGCGATTGCTGCGTGAAACGGGCGTCACAGAGGTTCGCGTCAAGGTCGTGTGGGATCCGCCCTGGACCGTTGCGCGCATGACCGAAGCCGGCCGGGACGCGCTCGAGTCCTGGGGCCTCGCTGTTTGACCAGCTACAAAAGAGTCAGCGGCAACGCGGTCGAGTACGAGGTGTTCGCCCGCAAGACGCGCGTTGAACCGCTGCACCAGGTGGGCAGCGTGGTCGCGCCGGACGACGACCTCGCCATGGCTTACGCGCGCGCAACCTATGACGAAGAACGCTGGTGCGAGATGGCGATCGTGCGCAAAGAGCACGTGATCGACCTGTGGTCGCCAGGCGAGGCATGAGCCTGTCCGACCTCGTTCTATCGATCGCGGACAACAAGCAGATGCTTGGGCTGCGCTACGCTGAGTGGGCGACGCGCGCGCCATCACTCGAGGCCGACATCGCCGCCGCGGCGATGGGGCTCGACGACCTCGGTCACAGCCGCGTCCTGTATGGCTGTCTCGAACCACTGGGCGCCGACCCGCGGGCGCCCGATCGCGAATCGGATCCCGCCAGCCTCCGCGCGATTGCGTACTTCGACCAGCCGTGGACCGAATGGGCCCAGTTCGTCGCCGCGAACGCGGTCCTCGACACAGCCTTCACCGTGATGATCGAGGCTTGCGTCAACGGTTCGGTCGACGTGCTTCAGCACCGGCTCCGCAAGATGCTGATGGAGGAGCGTTATCACTTCCTGCACGGACGGAGCTGGCTCAAATCCGGCATCCGCGCCGAGCCCCTGAACCGTGCGTGGAGCGAGGCCGTCGAATGGTTCGGCCCGCCGGACGGAGAGGTGGCGAACCTCCATGAGGAAGGAAAGCTCAGCATGGGGCCGCGCGAGCTGCGCGCGAAACTCGAAGCTCAGCTCGAGACGAAGTCTCCGGAGATTCAGGTCGACTGGAAGACCTGGGATCCCATCCGCCGGCGCAGCCGCTCCGGCGCCATCGACGAGCACACCTTCGGCATGCTGCGCGGCCTCGAAGAAAAGAGATTTGCCCCCACAAGTGGCTCGACGAAAGAGGTCTGAGGAAGTGTCGCGGCCCAACCCGACCGGGCCCGCTCCGCGGACCGGGTCGACATCCCCAGCGAGTGGGGAGGTGGCTCCGCGCTCGGATCCACGATGCCCTCACTGTCACTCCCAGGTCGCGGAGGTCATCTCGTTTTTCGGCACGCAGGCGATGACGCTTCAGTACCGATGCCGCAAATGCGGCACGCTGTTCGAAGCGATCAAATACGACTAGACGTCGCCCTCTTCCTCAACCTCGCCGCGCGATTGCCGGCGGCGCAGGATCGCCAGCGGAACGCCCGCCAGCACCACCAGGACGATCAGGACGGCCACGATGATCGGAAGCGTCTGGCTGCCGCCCCCCAGGCTCGGCGTCCCCGGCGCCGGAGAAGCTGAGAGGTACCCGGCTGCGAAGTAGCCAAGCTGCTTCGCCGACGCGACGACGGTGTAGGGCTGCGCCTGCTGCGCGATTCCGAGGCCCTTCCACGCACCCGCCGGGTCGCTCGCGAAGTAGATGTCCGAGGGAGCCGGCTCGAGGTTCGAGTAGCGCAGCACGAGGTCCGAGGACTTGACAAGCGGAGCTGAAGCGGTGATTTGGTAGACGTTGGTCACGAACTGGATCCCAGGCGGTTGCGGGCAGGTCGGAAACGGTGTCACGACGACTGAAACGACGGTCTTGCCGGTGCCGTCGAAAGCCCCGGGCAAGAACCCGATGACGATCTGGCCGTCTCTGTCGTAGGCGGAGGCGGCGTCGCTGACACCACCGATCACCTTGATGTCCGTATGGCCCGGACCAGGCTTCGTATTGGCGCCGGCCTGCGGGGGTGGACAGGTCCAGTTGTAAGGCGCGGGTGGGCCGAAACCGTCGTAGAAACCGGGCGCCACCATCCAGGCGGCGAGTATGTAGGTGATCACCGCCGCCGCCAGGAGTGCGACGCGCCTCACAGGGCGAGGTCCGCGATCACATGGCCGATGATCGGAGCGACGAGGTCGCGGCACGCCCAGCGCCAGAGTGCGAGCAGCAGGCCGGCAGCGGCCACCGCGCCCAGGAACGCCGGCGGATGAGAAAGCGCGTGGGCGGCAGTCCACACAACGGTGCTGCCCCCGATCGCAAGCGGCGCACCGCCCAGCTCATCGAGAGCTGCGTAAAGGGCGCCGCGGAACGCAAGCTCTTCCCCGACCGAGACCGCGATGGCTGCGACCGCGAGGCCGGCCGGCAAGATGGGGACGGCGCTCGACCGCGCCGCCGCGGGCAGCAGCAGCACTGCCCCCAGGGCCAGGCCTCCGGTGATTCGCAGGCCGATTCGCGATGTCCCAAGGCCCAGCCGGTCGCCCCGCGTGCCCAACGCCACAGCGCCGAGCGCCACGCCACCGATCACGAGGGCGGCGATCGCCAGACCCGGTTGCGCCTGGATGGACACGCGCGCCCATTCGACGCACAGCACGTAAACCCCGACGAGCAGCGCCCGCACGGCGGGGTGAGTTCGCCTCAGGACAAGGCTCACCGCGTCAGGCGTTCGGGTGCGGCGTACACGTTGAAACGATCGCCGCGGAGGAATCCGATCAGGGTCTGGTTGAACTCGCGCGCAAGCGCCACCGCGAGGCTCGACGGCGCGCCGACCGCCGCGAGCACTGGGATGCCTGCGCCGATCGACTTCTGCACGATCTCGTAGCCCGCACGCCCGCTGACCACGAGGATTGCTCTGGAGGCCGGCAGGTTTCCATCGAGCAGCGCTCGTCCCACGACCTTGTCGACCGCGTTGTGCCGCCCGACATCCTCGCGCACACAGAGGAGCTTTCCGGTCGCGTCGAAGAGGCCGGCGGCGTGAAGGCCACCCGTGCGGTCGAACACGCCCTGGCCCTCGCGGAGGATTTCGACGAGCCCGGGAAGCAACGACGGATCAACGTCGGGTCCATCGGGCAGCGCGGCGAGATCGCGCCTGAGGTCTTCGATGAGGACCGTGCCGCAAACTCCGCAAGCGGAGTTGGAGAGCATCGACCGCTCTGGCTTGCGGCGCGGCACGCCCACAAAGCGAACGTCGACCTGGTTCGACTCGACCAGGTCAGCCTCGACGCGGATCCCAGTCTCGGTCTCCCCCGCCTCCGCGCTGATGTGGACGAGGCTCACGTCCTCCGGCGCGCGAAGCATGCCCTCCGAGAACAACAGGCCGAAGCAGAGCTCGAGATCGTGGCCGGGTGTGCGCATGACCACCGACAGCGGCTTGCCCTCGAGCATCAGCTGAAGCGGCTCCTCGGTGACCACCGCGTCGGGCGAATCGGTCCACCGCCCGGCCGACCATCTACGAACTTGAAGTCCCGGCGCGGCCGGCCTGGTCATCGAGCCTGGGCGACGCGCAGGTGGCGCGCCGAACGCGGGTTCGCCGTCGAGATCGCAAAACCGCGCCACGACGTCACCCGCTCAGCCCGCAGCTCCAGCGCGGAGGGCACGTCCTCCGGTTCCATCGCGTAGCGGTCAGCGATGCCGGACCCGTCCGCGACTCCGCCGAAGGTCCCGCGCACGCACGCGCCCACCATCAGAGAAGGACGGAAGCGGTGATGCGACTCGACGACCAACGCGCCCGGTGATCCTGCGCGCGGACGCCCGCTGGCGGGCGCGACCGAGACCTGTCCGCGATCCACGTCCCAGAAGGTGGGCCGGATGACAGGCATGCCGCCTTCGATCCAGCACGCGTAGCCGCGCGAGACGCCCGCAAGGCGCCGGCTCACGTCGGCCGGCACGGCGGGCACGCGAGCGGCCTGGGCAGCCGGGAACTCATTCCCTTCGATGACCTCGGCGTCGCTCGGCCGCAATCGCATGACGACCCGGTTGTACGGCAGCCATTCGCGCGGAAGCCTGGTGACGTCGAGCACGTAGCCGGCCACGAAGGGTGCGTTCTTCAGCGCGTAACCCGCCATCCCGAGGACGTAACCCGGTCCGTCGAGCATCGCACGCACCTGGCTCGAGATGGACAGCGGATCGAACACCTCGATCGTGCAGCTGACCATCACCGCGCGCGACCCGCCATCCACGAGAAATGCGGCGCGCGGGTCGCGGCGGGCCAGCACCGTCTTGGCGGCAAAACGTGAGGTCGTCATCCAGAGCGAACCGGACGCGAAGCTGAACGCAGCGGGGTTCACGAGCGGGAGCCGGCCGGCCCGCAGCGCGAGCATGCCGATCGAACCCTGGCCGAGGATCGCGCGGGCGTCGCTGGTCAGCCGCATGCGCTCACTCTAGTTAAATCCACCTCCCCGCCCGGTGGGGAGCTCGGGCTGCGCCGCACGCGGGCGGGGTCGGGCGGCTCGCTCACCGGTCGGCCTCCAGCCTCTCCCGAATTTGCTCCAGCGCGCGCTTCAAGCGCTTTCTCACAGTCCGATCAAGAGCGCGGGCGAGCGCGGCGCCGATAAATGAGGCGGGAGGCTCGTAGGCGATGTGCAGCTCGATCCGCACTCCCGCCGGCGCCTTCTCGAACTTGAACCCGCCATCCTGGTTGATCAGCCCGGATTCGGACACCCATCCGATCTCGGCGGGCCGTTTCCAGCGATTCAGCCGCAGGACGCTCCTGAGCGGAAGGCCGAAGGCCACAAGCTCGACGTTGTAACGTGCGCCCACACCGCGTGTCTTCGTCCCGACCGGCTCCCAGTTGCTGACGCCCTCCAGGACTTCGGCGACGTGGCGGTGATCGGCGAAGTAGTCGAACGCGCGCTCCGGCGAAGTCTTGACCGTCACTTGCGACTTGAACTCGAACCTCGCCATCCCAGCAAGATATGACGTGGTGCATGTGAAAGACGGCGAGGTCTCCACGCAAGACTCGGTCGCGCTCTCTCGAGAGCCCACCGGCCGCGAGCTTCGCGATGGGTACATTCGCGACATCCAGGACCTGACGCTCGGTCTCGTGCGCGGCCGCCAAAACGCGTTCTACCTGGGGCCCGTCGAGCTGCTGCGCTTCGGACCCGCCACCCTGACGGCTGCGGCCGTGGAGTGGCCGATCGAGGGCGGGATCCTCGCGCGAGCAGCGGGTGGAAGCTTTCGAATCGAGGCCGCGGGCGGCCGTGTGGTCGCCTCGGTGGATGGCTACCGCCCACGACTTCCCCTACCTCTTTACGCCGTGAGCCAGCTGCCCGTCCATCAGCTCCTGACCCGCCTTCACCTGCTGCGCGTCCGCGGCCGCGAACCTGCGCCTGGCGCGGCGGCGGCGCCTCACGACCGCGTCAGGGCCGCCGCCGTTGACGGTGCTCTCTGCCTCACGCTCGCCGGACTCGCCGGCAGGAAGCGGAGATTTCCGATGCTGCTGGGCATTGCGGCCGCCTATCACATCGCGTGCTGGAGCACGTCCGGTCGCACGCTCGGCGCCCTGGTCACACGGCAACGGGTGGTGGCGATCGACGGTTCGCGCGCGACCGTCATGCAGGCCGCGCTCCGGTTCCTCTCGCTCCCTCTGGCATGGGTGACCAGGCGTCCCATCCACGACGAGCTGTCAGGCACCGACGTGATCGCCGAACCAGGAACGGGATGAGAGGAAACCTCGGGTTCCTCTCATTGCTTTGTCCTGCAGGTTGGGATTGCAACGCGGAAAAGCAAAAGGGCAGCTCGGCTGCCCTTTCTTGATTGGTGAACGGACTGACTAGGCTCGCGCGCCGCCCATCTTGGCACTGCCTTGCATCCAGAGGGCTGGCTTGTTCGGGTAGAGAACCAGCACGAGGACCGCTACGAGGATGGCGATGATGAACGGGATGACGTCGAACTTGCCGACGCTGATGGCGCTGAAGATCTGCCAAACGATCTCGAGAACGGCGTAAACCACGAGAGCACGGACCCAGCTGACATTGGCGATTGGGTCGAAACCGGCAATCATGATGCCTGCTCCAAATGCGACTCCAGCCACCGATGCGCTGACGCCCGCCCAGTTGTCGAACGGAAAGAATGTGCCCCCGATGAAGCCCAGTCCGGAGCCCATCACGATCAGCACGCCCATGACCCACATCAGGAGCTTCAACGCCAAGGGATTCCACTTTGCCACTAGATGACTTCCTCCATATGACCGCTTGTAGTTGGATGGTTGCACAGAGCCGCGGTCTTTTCAGTGCAACTTGTACTCGAAATGCACGCGTTTAGCAACGTGTTATCAAGCAAAAACCTGCGCACCACCCCGCCAGACCTTGCGCGGTTTGAGCCCAAAAGCCCAGGCGAAGGCTCCTTCGTGCTCGGCGTCCCAGAGCACGAGGTCGGCCAGTTTGCCGGCAGCGACCACGCCGCGATCCGACCGCGAAATCGATAAAGCGCCTCCGACCGTGGCCGCTACGAGCGCGCGCTCCGCCGACATCTTGAACACGCCGGCGGCCAGCGCTATGACAAGACTCATGCTCGTGATGCCGCTCGTGCCCGGATTGTGGTCGCTCCCGAGCGCGATTACGGCGCCCGCCGCGGACAGCTCCTTAACCGGCGGAAGCCTGCCGATTGAAATTGCCGTGCCCGGCGCCAGCGTCGCCACGACTCCGGCGCGCGCGAGAGCGACGGCGTCGCCGCGGTTCGCGCGCAGCAGGTGGTCGGCAGACATCGCATGGAGCTCAGCCGCCAGTCGCGAGCCACCGGTTCGCCCGAGCTCGTCCGCGTGGATGCGCGGAATGAGCTTGGCCTCGATTGCGGCCTTGAGGATACGGCGCGACTGGGGCACAGTGAAATAGCCCACGTCGCAGAAGACATCGCAGAACCGCGCCCCTGCGAGGTGAGCGTCGGCGCACCAGCCGGCAACCTCCGTCGCGTAAGGCCCAAGGCGCGCCCACCGGTCTGGCGGAAGGGCGTGGGCAGCCAGGAACGTCACCTCGATGCGAGGGAGGTCCTTACGCTCGCCCAGCCGGGCGAGCATCCGGGTGGCCTCGAGTTCCCCCTCGCGACTGAGGTGATAGCCCGTCTTGGCCTCGACAGTCGTGGCGCCGCCTTCGAGCCATGCCCACAGCCGCCGCGCGGTTGATTGTTCGAGCTCGCTGATGGATTCGGCCCGGGTGGCTCGCACTGTCGCGCGGATTCCGCCGCCGGCTTTCGCCACGTCCACATAGGACGCGCCCGCGCTGCGCATGGCGACCTCCGCCATGCGGTCACCCGCGTAGACCGGATGGGTGTGCGCGTCAATCAGGCCCGCGGTGACCAGGCCCCCACCGCAGTCGTCGTCCTCGACCACGGCCTCCAGCATCTCGTGCGGTTCCTCGCCGTGCTTGCCGCACCACGCGATCTTCTCCCCATCGCAGATGAGCGCAGCGTCTTCGATCACTCCGACCGAAGTCCCGGTGAAGAGGCGGCCGATGTTGCGCAGCCGCCTCATGGCGGGGATATGACGGTCGTTCCGCCGATGACAACATTGCTCACGTCGCAGGCCGACCGGCCGTAAATAAGGTATGCCGGGTCGAGCCCGCGGCGAGCCGAATGGCGTGGCTCGTCAAGCGTGATGAAGTCGGCCAGCATTCCGGCCTTCAGCTCCCCCCCTTCCCAACCCAGGGCGCGCATCCCGTTCCTGGTTGCCGCGGACAAGAGCTCCTCAGGCTGATGAAGCACGCGGCGCCCTCTCGCGCGACGCTGATCCAGCTCGAGCGCGCGCGCCTCTTCCAGGATGTCGATGACCGCGTTGGAGTCGCTGCCCACCGAAAGGGCGCAGCCGGCGTCCGCCAATTCGCGGAGAGGTCCAACCCGGTCGCCCAGGTCGCGCTCTGTCGTCGGGCACGCGCAGACGTTGATCTTGTTTGTTCCGAGCAACGAGATATCGCGCTCGTCGACATGGATCGCGTGCACGACGGTCAGGTCCGGCCCAAGGATGCCCTCCCGCGCCAGCAATTCGGTGGGCGTGCATCCTTCGACGGCTTGGCATTCCTCCACCTCCGCCGGCTGCTCGGCGAGGTGGGCGTGGAGGGGAGCCTTGCGATGGCGCGCCCAGTCTGCGACCGCGCGCATCGACTTCGGGTCGACCGCGCGCACGCTGTGGATGGCCGCGCCAATGCGTACGCCTTCTCCATCCTCGAGCCGATCGACCCGATCGATCCAGTGCTCGACGTCCCCATCGGAGAAGGACGCCTGGGCATCGTCGAGGGGCCCCCCGTCAAGCCCGCCGCGCAGATAGCAAGCGTCGATCAGGGTGATGCGGATGCCGACCTCGCTCGCGGCCTGGATCAGCGCCTCACCCAGCTCATTTCCATGCCGGTGCAGATAGTGGAACTCCCCCACCGCGGTGATCCCGGCTTCCACCATCTCCTGGAAAACGAAGCGCGAGTATTTGTAGTAGTCGGCCCAGTCCCAGTCGGTCGCGCGGTACATCTCGCGACGCCAGGCCCAGAAGTCCCCCGCGCCGGATTCCACCGCACCCCGCAGCATGTGCTGGAACGCGTGACTGTGGACGTTGGCGAGGCCGGGAATCGTCCAGCCCATCAGTGTCGTCGCCCCAGCCGGTGGCGATGCGCCTTCCGTCACCGACTTGATTCGACCGGCTTCGACCTCGATCAAGACATTGGAGGCGGGACGGCCCAGCCACGCCTGCTCCGCGTGCCAGACTCCGCTTCCGTTCAATCTCGCATGGGAATGCGGACGCCGCGCTCACGTGCCACTTCGATTGCTCGGTCGTAGCCCGCGTCGGCGTGGCGCATCACTCCGGTGCCCGGGTCGTTGGTCAGCACCCTCTCCAGCTTGCTCGCGGCCTCGTCCGTTCCGTCGGCGACGACCACCATCCCCGCGTGGATGGAGCGGCCGATGCCGACGCCGCCCCCGTGGTGGACACTCACCCACGAGGCGCCGCTCGAGGTGTTGAGCAGTGCATTGAGGATCGGCCAGTCGGCGATGGCGTCTGAGCCATCGCGCATCGCCTCGGTTTCGCGATATGGAGATGCCACCGACCCCGAGTCGAGGTGGTCGCGGCCGATCACGATCGGCGCTTTCACAGCGCCCGACCGCACCAGCTCGTTGAACCTGCGGCCGGCCCGCGCGCGTTCGCCGTAGCCCAGCCAGCAGATCCGGGCCGGCAGTCCCTGGTACTTGACGTGCTGCTGGGCGGCCTCGATCCAGCGGACCAGCGCGGGGTCGTCGGAGAACTCCTCGACCATCGCCCGATCCGTCGCCGCGATGTCTGCCGGGTCGCCGGAAAGCGCCACCCACCGAAACGGTCCCTTGCCCTCGCAGAAAAGAGGCCGGATGTAGGCCGGGACGAAGCCCGGGAAGTCGAAAGCGCGCGAGCTCCCACCCAGCCGGGCTTCCGCGCGAAGGCTGTTGCCGTAGTCAAACACCTCCGCGCCCTGGTCGAGAAACGCCACCATCGCGTCGACGTGCGCGGCCATGCTCTCGCGCGCGCGCCGGATGTACGCCTGCGGATCGTCGAGCCGCAGCTCCTGCGCATCCTCGGGTGAAAGCCCCATTGGGATGTAGCTGAGCGGGTCGTGCGCCGAAGTCTGGTCGGTGACCACGTCGATGTCGAAATTGCGCGCGGCCAGCGCCGGCACGACCTCAGCCGCGTTTCCATGCAGGCCGATCGACAGCGCGCTTTTCGAACGTTTCGCTTCGAGCGCGAGCTTCAAGGCGTGCTCGAGATCGCCGGCGCGAACGTCGAGATATCCGTGCTGCAGCCGGCGCTCGATTCGGTCAGGGTCGGCCTCGACGCAAAGCGCGACGCCGCCGTTCAAGGTGATGGCGAGAGGCTGCGCCCCGCCCATCCCGCCAAGCCCAGCGGTCAAGGTGATCGTCCCAGCGAGCGAACCGCCGAATCGTTTGCGTGCGACAGCGGCGAATGTCTCGTAGGTCCCCTGGAGAATGCCCTGGGTTCCGATGTAGATCCACGACCCGGCCGTCATCTGGCCGTACATCGTCAGGCCGAGCGCCTCGAGCCGGCGGAACTCGTCCCACGTCGCCCATTCGGGCACCAGCATCGAGTTGGAGATGAGCACGCGCGGAGCCCACTCGTGTGTGTCGAAGACGCCGACCGGCTTGCCCGACTGCACGAGCAGCGTCTGATCGCCCTTGAGCCGGAGCAGCTCGCGCACGATCGCGTCGTAAGCCTCCCACGAGCGTGCGGCCTTTCCAGTGCCGCCGTAGACGACCAGATCCTCCGGTCGTTCGGCGACCTCGGGATCGAGGTTGTTCATCAGCATCCGCATCGCGGCTTCCTGCGGCCACCCCAGACATGAAATCGCTGACCCACGGGGCGACCGAACCATCCCCCTTCCCGCTCGCCGGGGAGGGCTGGGGTGGGGTGGGCCGGTCATGCAAGAGCTCCCGTAATCGACTCGGCCGCCTTCAGCACGGCGCCTGAGCGAATCAGCTCCTCCGCCGCTGCAAGCTCCGGCGCGAGGAAGCGGTCGGGGCCAACCCCAGGCACCTGCTTGCGCAGCAGGTCACGCACCGCCGACGTGGCGGGCGCCGCGTTGAGCGGGCGCCGCAGATCCTGCGCGCGCGCGGCGGATACGAGCTCGACGGCGAGGATGCGCCGGAGGTTGTCGAGGACGCTGCGTAGCTTCAACGTCGCGCCCCAACCCATCGAAACGTGGTCCTCCTGCATGCCCGAGGTCGGGATCGAGTCCACGCTGGCCGGCGCGGCGAGGCGCCGGTTCTCGGCCACCAGCGCGGCGGCGGTGTACTGGGCCACCATGAGCCCGGAGTTGACCCCCGGCTGCTCGGCGAGAAAAGGTGGCAGGCCTTCTGAGCGGTGGGGATCAAGCAATCGATCGACCCTTCGCTCAGCAATCGCGCCCACCTCGGCCGCGGCGATGGCGAGGAAATCCGCGGCAAACGCCAGCGGCTCTCCGTGGAAGTTGCCGGTCGACTCGACCTCGCCGGTCTCCAGGACGACCGGGTTGTCGACGACCGACGAAAGCTCGACGGCTGCGACGCGACGCGCGAAATCGAGCGTGTCCCGCGCCGCGCCGGCGACCTGCGGGCTGCAGCGGACGGAGTACGAGTCCTGCACCGCGTGGTGCGAATGGCGATGCGAAGCGACGATGCCCGAGCCCCGCAGCAGCAGCGTCAGGTTGGCCGCGCTTGCGACCTGGCCGGGGTGCGGACGGATCTCGTGCAGGCGCGCATCGAACGGCCGGTCCGTTCCGAGGAGCGCCTCGGCCGACATCGCGGCGGTGATGTCCGCCACCCTGAAGCACAGCTCGGCGTCGGCGCAGGCCAGGGCGAGCATCCCGAGCATTCCGTCGGTTCCGTTGATCAGGGCAAGGCCCTCTTTGGTCTCGAGCTTCAATGGCTTGAGCTTCGCCGCCTTGAGCGCCAGGGCGGCGGAATCACGGCTGCCTTCGGCGTCGGTCACCTCACCCTCGCCCACCAGGGCCAACCCGATATGGGCCAGCGGCGCCAGATCGCCGCTGCACCCCACCGAGCCATAGCGAGGCACGACCGGCGTGATCTCCGCGTTCAACATCGCGATCAGCGCCTCCGCGACCACCGGCCTTACTCCGGACAGACCCATGGCAAGCGTGCGGGCGCGCAGCAGCATCGTCGCGCGCACGACCTCGCCGTCGACGGGCGGCCCCATCCCCGCGGCGTGGGACCGGATCAACGCCAGCTGCAGCTCGGGCTGCAGGAGCGGAGCGACCCGGGTCCCGGCCAGCGCGCCAAAACCGGTGGAGACGCCGTAGACGGGCTCCCTCGAGGTCGCGGCTCGCTCGACTCGCGCGCGGCTGCGCTCCATCCTGGTTCGCGCGGCGGCTGACAGCGCGACCTTTTCTCCATGACGTGCCACGTCGACCACCTGGCCCTCCGACAGCCCGGCACCCCGCAGCGTGACCGTCATCCTGAGTGTCCCGACGCCGGGGCTCCGCCGCAGATTCGCGGCATCGGCGGCCAGAGCCAAGGAAAGGGTGGCGCCAGGAGG
>JBOHUQ010000154.1:0-17907 GCA_050734495.1 Candidatus Dormibacteraceae bacterium | reverse complement strand
ACCACGGCCCGCCCGGCCGGCGCGACGACAAACCCCTCCGTCGCCGCCGGCGTGTTGAAGTGCTGCGCGCCCGGCAGCACGGTCGAGTAGAGAACACTCCCGGTGGCGGGGTCGAGCGCGTAGAGCGTCGCGGACGGCGGCTCGATGGCCCACACCGCCCCTGCGGCGACGATCGGCGAGCCCAGCAGCGGATGCCGAGTGACCCACGCCACCCTCAAGCCGCCGGCCTCGACAGAAACCGCATACAGCCCATCGGTACAGGGGACAAAGACGGTCGAACCCACGACGGCCGTGCCGCCAAATGCCCCTGCGCACAGGCCCAGCTTCGCGGCCTGGCCACCGATGCCGCCCAATTGGCCCGCATTGAGAAGGTACGCGACACCATCCTTGCCGACCGCGAGAGCAAAGCGTGAGACCAGCGTCACCCCGAGCGCGCCGAGGTCGGAGTCGCCCGCGTTGAGCGCGATCCAGTTGGCCGGAGCGAAATACGACTCGACCTTCTGCAGGTCGGGCGAAAGCTCCACCACCGCGTTGCTGAAGTCGAACGAAGCGCTCGAGGCGCCGTTCCCCGTGACCGCGTAGACATTTCCCGACGCATCGAGGGTCACCCCGGCCGCCGTCCAGATGCTCGCCCCGCGAGCGCTTGGCACCCGGTAGGAGAGCGCCGCGCCGCCCGCCCGAGGCACGGCGACGACGTAGCCGTGGTACGGCCCGCAGTCGCCATACAGGCCCCCCAGCGGCACGTATACGTAGTTGGCCCCGATCGCCAGGGCGCCCCGCTGCTGCTGAACAGCGGGCGTGGAGCCGGTCGGGTCGATGTCTTGCTGCGAGGCGACCGTCCCGTCGACGAGCTTCAGCCCGAACAGCATGTGATGGCGCGCGCCCAGGAACGCCACGACATAGAGGAGCCCGCCGGCCGGGTCCGCCGCCGGCGTGCCGGTGATCCCGGTGACCGGACCTATGTCGCCGCAGGGCAGAGACGACGCGTCAACCGGCTGCCCGAGATGGATCTTCCAGATGGTCGCGCCGGTGAAAAGGTCGAGCGAGTACACGGTGTTGTTCTCGGTGGCGATGATCACGTGACCCGCGACGATCAATGGCGACGCGTAGACGTCGCCGTCGACGCTCACAGTCCACGCGACCTTTGGACTGGCAAGCGAGGGAACGCCAGGACCGACCGCCGTCCGCCCGGCGTCCCGGTGGTACTCCGTCCACTCGGTGGACAGGGCAGGCGACGGGGTCGGCGTGGTCGCGCCGGGGGCCGAGGATGAAGCTACCGGTGCGCCCGGTGTCGCGCTGCAGGCGGCGCAGATGAGCACCAGCAGCCCAGCGAGACGCGAAATCACAAACCCCAGCTGAACTTCCGAACGGGATCCAGCCGCGCGCGCGCGGGCGACACCAGGCGCGCCAGCCCCTGGATCGACACCCCGCGCTTTGGCCCCATCGCGTCCACGACCATCGCCGAACGCGGCTCGGCAGTGAGGTTGCGCAGCTTCACGCCGTCCACGTCGAACTCCAGCGTCCCCGAATCGTCGACTGTGTACATGACCGGGACGGCATGCGGCCACCCCGTCGGCCCGACGGTGGCGAAGCGACCGATTCGCTGCGAGCGCAGGAACTCGAGCTCGGAGTCACTGAACAACGCCATCAGCCATCACATCCTAGACTCAACCATCCATGGCAAAGACAGCTGGCCCCACCCTCGAAACGATCGGCGGCTACACGATTCGCCGCCGCGAGTCCCTCGACCGCCTCGACGGCACCTATCTCGAGCTCGAGCACGACCGCACCGGGGCGCGCCACATCCACATCGAGTCGAAAGACGACAACAACGCCTTCGGAGTCTTCTTTCCGACGGTCCCGAAAGACTCCACCGGCGTCGCGCACATCCTCGAGCACGTGGTGCTGGCGGGTTCACAGCGCTACCCCGTCCGCGACCCCTTCTTCAGCATGACGAGGAGGTCGCTCGCCACGTTCATGAACGCCATGACGAGCGCCGACTGGACGATGTACCCGTTCAGCACGCGCAACGCCAAGGACTACATGAATCTTCTCGACGTCTACCTCGACGCCACATTCTTTCCAAGGCTGTCCGAGGACTCCTTCAAGCAGGAGGGCATCCGCTTCGAGTTCGAGGACCCCGCCGACCCGAAGAGCGGCCTCAGATACAAGGGCGTGGTCTTCAACGAGATGAAGGGAGCGCTCGCATCTCCACAAGCAGCGGTGCAGCGAGCGGTGGGCAAGACCCTCTTTCCCGGTCTCACCTACTCCCACATCTCCGGCGGAGATCCAGAGGATATCCCGAACCTCACGTGGGAGCATCTCCGCCAGTTCCATGCCACCCATTACCACCCGAGCAACGCGTACTTCTACACCTACGGCAACCTGCCGCTCGAGCAGACGCTCGAGGTGATCGAACGCAATGTGCTCTCGCGTTTCCAGCGCATCGAGGTCGACACGAGCATCCCGGACGTCGAGCGCTTCACCAAGCCAACCAGGGCTGTCGAGCCATACCCCGTCACGCCAGGCGAGGACATCAAGAAAAAGTCACAGGCCCTCGTCGCCTGGGTCACGGTGCCCACCGGCGACTCCTTCCAGCAGCTCGCTATGAAGGTACTGGCCGAGGTCCTCATGAGCAACGCAGGATCGCCGCTGCGCAAGGCGTTGATCGACTCCGGCCTTGGCACGGCGATGGCGGACGGCAGCGGCTTCCAGGACGACTACCGCGAGAGCGTCTTCGGCGCCGGCCTCAAGGACGTCGCCTCGGAGGATGCCGAGAAGGTTCAGAAAGTCGTCCTCGACACCCTCCAAAAACTTGCGGACGAAGGCGTCGACCCGGCTCACGTCGACGCAACGATCCACCGGCTCGAGTTCGAAAAGCGCGAACGGTCCAATGCGGGTTTCCCCTACGCGTTGAAGCTTCTGTTCACCTGTCTCGCACCCTATTACTACGGCGGCGATCCATACGACGCCCTGAACTTCGACGCCGACCTCGAGCAACTGCAGAAGGCGCGCCAGGAAGGCCGCTTCTTCGAGAACCTCATCCGCGCCGAGCTCGTCGACAACATGCATCGAGCGCTGCTCACGATCGAGCCCGACCCGGAGCTCGAGGAGGGCAAGCGTCGTAGGGAGCTCGACCGGCTCGCGGCGATCGAGGCCTCGCTGAGTGACGAGGAGAAGCGCCGCATCGTCGAGGAAGCGCTGCGGCTCAAGGCGGACCAGGAGGCCAAGCAAGACCTTTCGTCGCTCCCGACACTGGAGCTGAACGACATCCCTATGCGGTTCGAGGATGTGCCCAGCCGCGACGCCCGGGCCAAAGCAGCGACCATCGAGTTCTTCCCGCAGCCCACCAACGGCATCACCTACCTTGACATCCGCTCCGACTTCGCGGCTCTGAGCCTCGAGGAGAAGGAGCTGCTCCCACTCTTCAGCCGCGTCCTCACCCAGAGCGGAGCCGCCGGCCAGGATTATGTGCAGATCGCCGAGCGCATCGCCGCCGTCACCGGTGGTGTCGGCGCGGCGGCCCAGGTCCAGTCGCTGGCCGCACAGGAGGACTACCTCCAGTCTTTCGTTCTCTCGGGTAGGGCGCTGGACCGGAACGCCAACTCGTTCGTCGACCTCCTCACGGACCTCGTGGCAAGACTCGAGATCGACCCCAAGCGACTCAAGGAGGTCATCGCGGAGATGACGACGCGCCTGGAAAGCTCAATCGCCGGGCTCGGCTTCCAGTTCGCGATCCTCCGCGCGCACTCGAAGCTCACCTCCGAAGGCGCTATCAACGACCGCTTGCAGGGCATCGGGATGCTGCACGCCATGCGCCGCCTCGCCAAGCTCGACGAAAAAGACCTCGGCGACCTCATCAAGAAGCTCGACGCGATCAGGACGCGCCTGTTCCGCGCCGGCGCGATTCGTTTCGTCGTCACCTGCGAAGACCAGATGATCGATACCCTGCAGCCGCTCCTTGCCCGGTTCGTCGACGAGCTTCCGGCCGGCGCGCTAAAGGGCAAGGCCGAAGAGCCAAAACACCTGGAGCCGGCGCCGGAGGCAAGGACGGCCCCGGTGCCAGTTGCGTTCAACGTCCGCATCTTCAAAACGGTCCGCTACACGGACCCGGATTCGCCTGCCCTCCTGGTGCTCGCCAACTACCTGCGCGACACCTTCCTGCATCGAGAGCTCCGAGAGAAAGGCGGCGCCTACGGCGGCTTCGCGCAGGCCGGAATCGGCAGCGGGACGTTCTATTTCGGTTCGTACCGCGACCCCAACATCGTGCGGACCTACGACGTCTACGACCAGGCGGTGAAATGGGTGACCGGCGAAACGATCGATCCAGAAGCCTTGAAGGAGGCGATCCTTGGGGCTTGCGGCGACGTGGATCCCCTCGAGTCACCCGACATCAAGGGGCGCCGGGAGGCGAGCAACCGGCTCACAGGCTTCACGCGCGAGGAACGGGAGCGCTTCAAGCAACGCCTGCTCGCCGTCACCGCGGACGACCTCCGCCGCGTCGCAGGCGCCTACCTGACGGTGGCCCACCCGGTGCAGGCGACCGTGGCGGGCGCGGACCTGGTCGAGGCTGCCCGCAAAGAGCGCCCAGGCCTCTTCGAGGTGGTCGCACCCGTTTAACCCGGACGCCCTAAAATCCGCCGCGTGAGGTACTGGCGCCGAGAGTATTTCTGGCCGGCGGTCCTGGTCGTGGCGGGCGTGTACTTCCTGCTCAACAACCTGGGTTGGCTGGCCTGGCTCAGGCCTGAGATCGTCTGGCCCGTGGTGCTCATCGCGTTCGGTGTTTGGCTGATCGTCAAGCGCTCACGAACGTGAGCAGGTGATCACGGTGCGCGGCTACCGAAGCTACTTCTGGCCCGCGGTCCTGATCCTGGTCGGCGTGGTTGCGTTCCTGGTCAACTCGGGCGTCATCTCGACCGACCGCCTGAGCCTGCTGTTCGACCTATGGCCGGTGATCCTGATCGTGATCGGGCTCGAGCTTCTCGCACGGCGCGCGCTTCCCGGCCAGAACGGTGACGTGGCCGCGGTGCTCATCGTGCTGCTCGCGGCGGGCGGCGCCGTTGCGTATATCGCGCTGGCTCCCAACCCCACGACCTCAGGCAAGCTCGACTCGCACGCCGCGCTGGGTAGTCTGAACCAGGCAGCGCTCGAGATCGACGCCGGCGCCGCGAACGTCACCGTGACGGGTACGAGCTCGCTGGAGGGCGACCTGTATCACGCCACGATCTCCTACTCGGGTCCCAAGCCCGAGATCAGCCTCGACCGGTCGAACGGAAGCTTGACGATCTCCCAGGGAAACGCGGGGTTCGGCCTGTTTCAGACCCGCCGCTTCACGATGGACCTGCAGATCAACTCGAGCATTCCCTGGGCTATCACCTCCAATGGCGGGGCGTCCACCGAGACGTTCAACCTTGGCGCGGTCACTCTCAAGTCGATGGACATCAACACGGGCGCCAGCCGCGAGAACATCACTCTCGGCGCCCCGACGAGCGCTGTGGCCATCACGATCAACGGCGGCGCCCTGACAGTGAACCTGCACCGCTCGCAAGGCACGGGTGCGTCCGTCAGCGTTTCGGGCGGCGCGGTGAGCCTGATCTTCGACGGCCGTCAACATCACGCGATCGGGTCGGCTGAAGACTCGAGCGGCTCCGGCGCGGACATTTACCGCGTCGAAGTCAGGGGCGGCGCGTGCACCGTGACGATGGACACCGCGGCGTCCACCGGCTAGTCACCGTCCAGCCTCCGATCCAACGCCGCGATCCTGGCCGAGTAAGCCTCCGCTGTGTCAGCGCCGATCGCCGCACGCAGGCCTCGCGCGGCGGCATCCAGCATCGCTTCCAGCTCCCCGTCGAGGACGCCGGCCACCCTCAGCACCGGGGTCAGCGCCGCGGCGCGCTCCGCGCCCACCAGCACCTCGGACTGGCCAGTCCCCAAGGCGGCCAGCGCGCTGCTTTCGCGCTCCAGCCGGCGCGCCAGCGCAAGGCTCTCCTCGTCCCGTCGCTCGTACAACCTCAGCGCGCCTGCACTTGCCGCCGCGGAAGCCAGGCGCCCCTCGAGCAGCCGCCCGCGACCGACCTCGCCCGCGGCGCTTGCTGGACTCAGCCCCACCACCTGCTGCTCACCGACGGCGACTCCGCGCCGTGCGAGCTCGGCGACCACCGCCCCGGGCGGTGTCTCGTCGACGCGGAACAGGTTCATCGACAATTGGACCCGGCCACCGGGAAGCTCGAAGACCAGCGCCTGAACGCCGCGCATCCCTGAGCGCGACTCGCGCAGGGAGCGCGCCAGGGCTCGCGCATCGACTGCCGTGATCCCGGGCAGCAGCACGTTGAACGCCACCAGGGTGTGGCGCGCGCCCACCGACACGGCGCCCGCGGTGGGGTGGAGGTGCGGGCCGCCGAGGTCCAGGCTGGCCCGGCCGGCTCGTATGTCGGCCAGGGTCCGCTGCTCGCCATACCAGTAGACCGGCACGCGCAGCTCGCTCCAGATGCGCTCGCCGACCTCTCGCGCGACCTCGCGAGCGGAAGCCAGAGTGCTCGCCCCCAGCGGCACGATCGGGACGACGTCAGCCGCACCGACACGTGGATGTACGCCCGAGTGTGCACGCACGTCGATTCGCTCCACGGCCGCGCCGACCGCGGTGAGGAGGCCGTCGACGAGCCTCGCCCGCTCCGCGGCGAGCGAGATGACGACTCGATGATGGTCGGGATCAGCGTCGACGTCGAGGACGTGCGCGCCTCCCGCCCCCGCGATCGCCGCGATGACGTCCGCGCGCCGACCCTCGGAAAAATTGGGCACCGACTCGAACAGGCCGGCGCTTTCCACCAGGTTGTTAGGGTAAATGGCCGTGCCTGGACCGGTCGCGCTCGTCTACGGGGACGAGCTCATGAAGCACCACCTCTCGGATCAGCATCCGCTTCAGCCGGTTCGAGTGAAGCTGGCAATGGACCTCATCCGCTCGACCGGTCTCCTCGAGCACGCCCACCTGCTGCCGCCCCGGCGTGCCACGATCCGGGAGCTGGAGCTCGTGCACTCTCGCGGGTACATCGAGCTCGTGCGCAAGTTGAGCGACCCCAGGCGGCGCGGCCACGTTTCGCCCGACGATGTGGACGAGGCAGGTTTCGGGTCGGCCGACAACCCGATCTCGGATGAGCTTCACGAAGGGGCTGCGCTCGTGGCCGGGGCGACGCTCGTGGCCGCGCAAGCGATCGAAAGCGGCGCGGCGCTGCACGCCTTCAGCCCGTCGGGCGGGCTGCACCACGCGCACCGCGAACGGGCCTCCGGTTTCTGCACCTACGACGACCCGGCGATCGCGTGCCAATGGCTCGAGGACCAGGGCCACCGCGTCGCCTACGTGGACGTTGACGTGCACCACGGCGATGGGGTGGAGCACATCTTCCAGTCTGACCCGGACGTCCTCACGATCAGCCTTCACGAGAGCGGCCGCTACCTGTTCCCGGGCACTGGATTCCCGGAGGACTGTGGAGTTGGGCCGGGCCGGGGGTCGGCCGCCAACCTCCCGTTTCTCCCGTACACCTGGGACGGGCCATGGCTCCTTGGGTTCGAGAAGGTCGTGCCGGCGCTGCTGCGCCGGTTCAAGCCCACCGTGCTGGTGACGCAGGACGGGTGCGACACGCACTACATCGACCCTCTCGCGCACCTCGCGGCGACGACGCGAATCTGGCCGAGGGTCGGCCGGATGTTTCACGAGCTTGCCCACGAGCTGTGCGATGGCCGGTGGCTCGCGCTGGGAGGTGGAGGCTATGCGATCCATGAGGTGGTCCCGCGCGCCTGGACCCTGCTCTTCGCCGAGATGGTGGAACGACCAGACCTCGCGGCCGCGCTCGACGACCCCAGAGAGGTGGTGCCGGGCGCGGAGGTTCAGGAGAGGGTCTGGCAGGCTCTGACGAATGACCTGAAGCACCTCGGAGAGGTGCACGAGATCGAGTTCTAGCCCGCGTAAGTCCGCAGGCAGCGCGTGCACACGCGGGCGCGCATGCTCTTTCCGGCCACGGTCACACGGCCCATCTGCAGGTTGGGCATGAACCTCCGGTTGACCCGGTTCTTGGCGTGGCTGACGTGGTGTCCGTATTGCGGCTCTTTGCCGCAGATCGCGCAACGCTTGGCCATGAGGCACCTTCCGATTGGGAGTACAGACAAAAACACCCGCTCGACCGTCGCGGGTGATCCGAATTGTACCATGGGCTTTCCATGGCCTCCAGGACCACCACCGCCCTCACCCAGTCCCGCCAGTGGGGCCGGATCGAGGTCTTTCCCTCCGCCGTGGGCGCGATAGCCGCCCACGCGGCGATGGGCTGCTACGGCATCACCGGCATGGCGGCCCGGGGACTGCGTGACGGCGTCGCGGAGCTGCTGCGCAGGGAGAACGCCGACAAGGGCGTCGAGGTCGTCGAGGTCGAGGGTGGCCTCAGCATCGAGCTCTACGTGATCGTCCAGTACGGCATTCGCATCTCGGAGGTCGCTCACAACCTTCAGGAAACGGTGAAGTTCGAGGTGGAACGGTCGGTCAACGTCCCGATCGCGCAGATCAACGTGAACGTCCAGGGCGTTCGCGAAGAGCGGCGCTGACCGGTGTCAGAAAACAGGACCCCTGGGGTGGACGGACCCCTCTTCAAACGGGCCCTCCTGGGCAGCCTGAGCTGGCTTTCCGCCAACCACGAAGAGGTCAACCGGCTCAACGTGTTCCCCGTCCCCGACGGAGACACCGGCACGAACATGCTGCTGACCCTCCAATCTGCCGTCGAGGACATCAAGGAGTCGAGCGCGGCCGAGGTGAGCAAGATCGCCAAGCTCGCCTCTCACGGCAGCCTGATGGGCGCCCGCGGCAACTCGGGCGTCATCCTCTCGCAAATCTTCAGGGGCTTCGCCCGGGCCGTCGAGGGCAAGGGCTCGCTGTCTCCCGCTGAGCTCGCGACCGCTTTCGAGGAGGCCGCCAACGCCGCCTACCGCGCGGTCAACAAGCCGACCGAGGGCACGATCCTCACGGTGGCCCGCGAGGCTGGGCGCTCAGCCGCCGCGGCCGCGAGCAGCCCTGGCGCGACCGTGCCGGCGGTCATCGCGGCGGCGGCCGCCGGCGCGCGAGCGGCGGTGTTGAAGACGCCGAGCCAGCTGCAGATCCTGCGCGACGCCGGAGTCGTCGACGCCGGCGGGTTCGGCCTGCAGATCATCCTCGAAGGCATGCTCAAGACGGTCGAGGAATCCGAGTCCTCCCTCTCCGCTCTGGCGCCGGCCAAGCCTGCGGCGCCTCCCGCCTCGCAGGTCGCGGTGGCTCTGCCGGAAGGCGGTTGGGGCTACTGCACCGAGTTCTTGATCGAAGGCACCGACCTCGACCTGGACCGCATCAAGAACCAGATCGAGGCGCTGGGAAACTCAGTGCTCGTCGTCGGTGAGCCGGAGCTCGTGAAGGTTCATGTCCACACGGACGACCCAACCCGAGTGATCACCCTCGCGGGCGGATACGGCAAGCTGCTCAAGCTCAACGTCGGTGACATGTCGACCCAGCACCGGCGGATTCTCGAGGGAGAGGGTCAGGCCGCCGGCGCTCTGCATCCGAACGGCGTCGGGCTGGTCGCCGTGGTCGCGGGTCGAGGCCTTGTCGAAATTTTCCGAGGACTCGGCGTCCACGCCATCGTCGAGGGCGGGCAGACGATGAATCCGAGCACACAGGACATGCTCATGGCGATCGAGTCGGTCCCCTACGACGAGGTGGTCCTGCTGCCCAACAACAAGAACGTCATCCTCGCCGCCAAGCAGGTGCTCGGTCTGACGAAGAAGAACGTTCATGTCATCGAGACCCACAGCGTCCCCCAGGGAGTCGCCGCGGTCGTGGCATTTCGGGGCGATCGCCCTGGCGCCGACAACATTGTGGCGATGAAGGCCGAGGCCGAACGCGTGCAGACCATAGAGGTCACCCACGCGGTTCGTGACACGCGCTCCAACGGCCTCAAGGTGAAGAAGGGCGACGTCATCGGCCTGATCAACGACAAGCTCGAGTTCGCCGGCACCGACTACGGCGAGGTGGTGAACAAGGCGCTGAGCAAGCTGGGGGCGGATTCGTACGAGCTGGTCACGGTCTACCGCGGCGAGGGGGCAAGCGACGCCGAGCTCCAGAAGCTCGAATCGGATATCAAGGCGACGCATCCTGGTCTGGAGGTCGAGATCCAGCACGGCGGCCAGCAGCACTACCCGTTCATTCTTTCTGTCGAATAGATTCGCTTGAAGCGATCGTTCGCGGTCGTCACGGACTCGACTTCCGACGTGCCCGACGAGTGGCGCAAGAGCCATGACATCGAAGTCGTGCCGCTCAAGGTCATGTTCGGCGAGGAGTCTTATCGCGACGGCGTGGACATGACCAACAAACAGTTCTTGGCCCGGCTCGCGATCGCCACCAAGCTGCCCACGACCTCCGCGCCCTCGCCGGGAGACTTTGCCGAGCTGTACACGCGCCTCGCCAAGGACCACGACGGATGCATTTCGATCAACATCGCGCGGTCGCTCTCCGCCACCGCCGAAGCTGCTCGCGTCGGCGCTCAATCTGTCGAGGGTTTCAAGGTCAACGTCGTCGACAGCGAGACCGTGTCGATGCCGATGGCATTTCTGTCCCGGGTGGCTGCGGAGTCCGCCACCCTGGAGGAAGCCACGGCCGCGGTCGAGCAGCGCATCTCGAAATGTCGGGTGCTCGCTCTGCTTGACACGCTGCGCTACGTCGAGATGGGCGGCAGGGTGAGCCGCGCGCAGGCGATGATCGGCACCATGCTGGACCTCAAGCCGCTCCTGCTCATGGTCGACGGCGAGATCAAATCGATCGACCGGGTGCGTACGCGCTCCCGCGCGATCCCCCGGATGGTCGAGTTCTTCGAGAAGGACTGTCCGGTCGAATACGTGGGCGTGGTCCACGCACAGGCGCCCGGCGAGGCAGATCAAATTGCCGCCGGCCTGCGGCGCCGCTTGCCCGATCTCGAGGTGCCTGTCGGACAGATCGGCTGCGTGCTTGGCACGCACGTCGGACCGCAGGCCCTCGGCCTCGTCTACATCAAGAAGTAGTTGTCGCCCGTCCGCTTGGCGTGAACACGATGCTCCGGCCGGGTCGCGGCCAAACCCGCAGCAGCGACGGGGTGAGGGCGATCACGCGCGGCACGACCGCCACCGCCATCCTGTAGGCGCGCTGCTGGCGCGGCCCCCACGCCAGCCCGTACTGCTCGCGAAGCGCGGGCGTCAAGAGGCCCGTCGTGACCACGTTCAACGGGAGCATTGCCGGCCCGGGCAGCAACCACACCTGCGGTCTCATGATCTGCTCTGCAAGCTCGCACGCTCTTGCGTCGACGCGGACCGGTCCGCTCGAGACCATCTGCTCCATGTACCTGTCGAAATCCCCAACCGTTTGCGGAAAGAGGTCACGGGGAATTCCCAAAAGCTCGCCCAGCAGCTTGAACTCGTGGTGAAAGTCCTCGCGCTCGCGCGGCAGCAGCCGCTTCACGAAAACCTCGTAGGTCACCAGCGCGGTGTCGGCCAGCGTGGCGTACACCCACAGCAGCAGGTCGGGATCCAGCGCGCGGTAACCGGCGCCCTGGACCTTGGCGTGCGCCTGGTTGACGCCGCGGGCGGCGGCCAGCGCGGTAGCGCGATCGCC
Organism: Candidatus Dormibacteraceae bacterium; assembly: GCA_050734495.1. Taxonomy (GTDB): domain Bacteria; phylum Chloroflexota; class Dormibacteria; order Dormibacterales; family Dormibacteraceae; genus Palsa-870. The sequence goes on along the minus strand of JBOHUQ010000154.1, from coordinate 6,257 downwards.
GAAGACGATCGCCATGGTCATCCGGATCGTGCGGCGCAGGCGGCGGATGGGACGTGCACGAAAATCCGAGTGCTCATCGACACCCGCCGCCACCTTGGGATGAGCCAGTTGCATCAGCAGCGCACGCCCGCCTCCCAACAGGAGGATGTTTTCGCGGTTGATCCGCCGGGTGATCGAGTCTTCTTCGAAAAGCCCCGACCTCAAGCCGCTTTGGTGAGCTCCGAGCCGATCTGGTCGAACATCGGCTGGTAGTAGGCCCCGATCTTGGCCATTATGGCGTCGACGTTGTAACTTCCCAATTTGGACGAATCCGCTTGCACGCTGTTCTCCGCGTTGACGACAGCTGTGTCGTCATTTGCGGCGGCCGCGGCCAGCAGCTTGCCGAAATCGCCCACCAGGGTCTCGAAGTCGCCCATCAGCAGATGGAGCTCTGTGGGCAGGCTGGGTGCGGTCGAGAGCTGCAGCCCCTGGTCCACGTGCGTCTTCATGGCGGTCAGCGTCGTACTTGCGCCGCTGAAATCGGCAGTCGCGATTTGAGTGCTGAACATCTGGAGGTCGAGCTCGGCATCGTAGAGAGCCACAAAGAACTGTCCCACCAGGACATAGCCCGTGGCGGCTGTCTTGGCGATGGCCAACGCTTTGCGTGCGTGGTCTATGCGGGCGGCCTCGTTGTCGATGTTCGAGCCGGCAAGCACCGTTAGCCACTGCTGCTCGCCGAGACTTGCCCGGGCCGATGCAAGCGACGCGTCATCACGGTCATCCGTCGCCGCGGAGGTCGTCTCATTGGCGATGAATTGCTCAAACAAGGTGCGCTCCTGCTGCGGGTCGAAATTACCGTTACTGCTAAGACTCTTGAACTTGGCGCTGAGGTCACGGAAGCTGGAGTCGATGCTGGTCTGGCGCGAGGTCACGGTGCCAAGGGTCCTGTTGGCGTTGCCCACGCGGGTCTGCGCGTATGCGAGGCCGGTCACCGCATATCCGATGATTCCGATCACGACTATGACGATGATGACGACCGTGATGATGGTGAGGCGTAGGCGTCTCGACAGCCCTGAGCCGCGCTCGGGCTCGGGCGCGGAAGGCGTGGGAGCAAGCACTCTTTGAGCATACTTGTCCTTCCCAACACCCTGGATGCGCGGGCATCCGCGCTGCCCAACGTCAAACCCGCGGACGTCAAGCGCCTTGACAAGCTCGGCATCGTGACGATCCGCGACCTGCTGCTGACGCTGCCGTTCGATTGGGAAACGTACGGCGCGCCGGTGGCGATCACCGCGCTTGCGGTCGGCGTGCAGGCGACCGTGGTGGGCACCATCGCGTCAATCGCTCCCAAGGTGACGAAATACAAGAGGATGAGGCTGACCGAAGCGATCATCCGTGACGACGGCGGGGGCAGAATTCGCGTCGCCTGGTTCAACCAGCCGTTTGTCGCAAAGCAGCTGCACAAAGGCGATCGCGTCGCCGTGGCCGGAATGGTCAAGGGCGGCTACGGCGGAATGTTCGACATGCAAAACCCCCACCACGAGAAGCTCGAGAACGGCGCAGAGGACCCGTCTCCCGCCCGGGTCGGCGGCCTGATGCCGAAGTACCACCTCGTCGAAGGCCTCAGCTCGAAGAAGATGGCAGGGTGGATCGATTCGGCCCTTCCCTTGGCGGTCAAGCTCGAAGACCTGCTCCCCGAGCGCGTGCGCGAGCGCCACAGGCTGCTTGGGGTCGCGGAAGCGGTCCGCCTGGGTCACCGCCCCGAGACGCTGGACCAGTGGCGCGAAGCGCGCCGCCGCATGGCCTTCTCCGAGCTCTTCGAGCTGCAAGCGGCCTTCGCGCTCATGCGGGCGAGCCTCGCGGCGGAACCCGCCACGCCGATTCCCTACAGGCAGGAGGTGATCGACAGCTTCAAGGGTGGCCTTGGCTTTGAGCTGACCCGCGCGCAGCGGCGATCCACCTGGGAGGCCTTCCAGGATATGGAGAAGAACGCGCCGATGAACCGGCTCTTGAACGGCGATGTGGGCTCAGGCAAGACCGCGGTCGCGGCCGCTTGCGTCGCGATGGCGCACGCGGGCGGCCTCCAGTCCGTGGTGATGGCTCCGACCGAGATCCTCGCCCGGCAGCACCTCCGAAGTTTCCGCGCGTATCTCGAGGAGAGCTTCCCCGGCCTGACCGTCGAGCTGCTGGTCAGTGGTCAGAGCGCGGCGGAACGCAGGCGCGTGCGAGCCGCGGCCGCCTCAGGCCACTGCGCGCTGGTCGTGGGCACGCATGCGTTGATCGAGGACGACGTCGAGTTCACGGACCTTGGTTTCGCGGTCGTGGACGAGCAGCATCGATTCGGCACGCATCAACGAGAGCTGCTGCGCGGGAAAGGGCGCGGCCGTCCGCACTTTCTCGCCATGACGGCGACGCCCATCCCGCGCACTCTCGCGCTGGCCCTTTACGGCGAGATGTCGGTCTCGGTGATCGACGAGCAGCCGCCCGGCCGCACTCCGGTCGAGACCGAGGTGGTCGAGCCGGATCAGCGCCGGCGCGCGTACGACCTGGTTCGCGAACAGGTGCACGCCGGCCGCCAGGCCTTCGTGATCTGCCCGCTCATCGAAGACTCCGAGGCGGTCGTGGCGCGGTCTGCGACCGCCGAGTTCGAACGGCTGCAGAAGGACGTGTTTCCAGACCTGCGCATGGGGCTGGTGCACGGACGGCTCAAGGAGAAGGACGAGGTGATGCGCGCGTTCGTGGCGGGAGAGGTGCAGGTGCTCGTCGCGACGGCGGTGGTCGAGGTCGGGGTCGACGTGCCCAACGCGACCGTGATGATGATCGAGGGGGCGGACCGGTTCGGCCTAGCGCAGCTGCACCAGTTCCGCGGCCGCGTCGGTCGGGGAGCGGGGCAGAGCCGCTGCCTGCTGCTCACCGACGATCCTTCCGAGCCCGCTCTGAACCGTTTGAATCTGATGACCCGCATCCGGGACGGCTTCAGGCTCGCCGAGGAGGACATGCGAATTCGAGGGATGGGCGAGCTCATGGGTCAGCGCCAGCACGGCATGTCCGACCTCGCCATGCAAGCCCTGCAGCAGCCTGAGCTGCTGAACGATGTGAGGCAGGAGGCCGAGAGCCTGCTGGAATCAGATCCGGGCTTCGCACAGAACCCGCTGCTCAGGGCGACCGTGGCGCGCCGCCTGGAATTGACCTCGATCAGTTAGGGAGGTAAGAGGCGGTCAACATCCCGAAATATGTGGGCGCTTCGTACGAGATGAGGCGGCCTTTCCAGCCCCTGGCGGCGCCGTGCAGAATCAGCATCTGCCACCAGCTGTCGGCCTTGGCATCTTCGACCAGCTCCGGTGGGATCTCGCTCAGCCGCTCGAGGGCTCCGGTGCGCACGAGCTTGCGGATCAGGGTGTCGTATTGCTTCGCGCTCGGGTGATAGCCGTACGGGCCGCCTTCGAGATGCGCGTGTCCGTGGTCGGCGCTCGCGATGAACGCCACGCGCCGGCCGAAGTCCGCTGCGGCGTTCGCGATCGCCGCCCCGGCGGCGATGTGTGTGGCGGCCGAAAGCTCGCGCGCCGGGGTGACAACCACCAGGGGAACTGGCGGATCGTCGCGGCCGCCCATGAACCACAGTGGGATCAGCACGCCCCAATCCATCGGCGCCACCGCCGACGCGGGGTCATTGGATCCGAAGCTGACGCCGACCGAAGGCACCTCAGCAGCGCCGAACGCTTCGAGCAGCAACCGGGCGAGGTCATTCTCCGACGGCACGTCAAGGGCGACCGAAGGCGGTGCGCCCGCGAGGCGGCCCGCGACCCGTCCCGCGATGACGACGCCCAGCGCGTTGGCGATGTGCACGTTGTGCGGAGTGACCACGATCACCGCATCAGGGCGCGCGGCCGCGAAGAGCCGGCCGAGCTCCTCCATGCCGGCCCGCGTCGCGATAGCAAGCATCCGCTCGTGAGGCGAGCAAGCCTCGGCAATCGCAAGCCCTCCGTGAGGCGCTATGGCCGCAAAAACCAAACCTCCCCGCGCGCCGGGAAGGCCGGCGCGCAGCGCCGGGCGGGGGGTTGGAGTTGACACAACGGATACTTAGCACACTCATGGATCCCATCTCGCCGCTTCGGTTGACGGAGTACAGCCACGGGGCCGGTTGAGCATGCAAGCTCAGCCCGGTGGAGCTAGGGCAGGTACTGGGGGCGCTGCCCCCGATCGTCGACCCCAACGTGCTGGTCGCGACAGCCGGCCGCGATGACGCGGCGGTCTATCGAATCGCGCCCGACCGGGCCCTGGTCGCGACCGTCGACTTTTTCACACCCATCGTCGACGATCCCTCTGAGTTCGGCGCCATCGCGGCCGCCAACGCCCTCAGCGACGTCTACGCGATGGGCGCGCGCCCGCTCTTTGCGCTCGGCATCACCGCCTTCCCCCGCGCCAGGCTGAGCACCGGCCTGCTGGAGAAGATCGTGTCGGGTGGCGCCTCGAAAATGGCGGAGGCCGGAATCGCGGTGGTGGGCGGCCATTCCGTGGACGACCCGGAACCGAAGTTTGGGTACGCGGTGATCGGCGAGGTGCATCCCGATCGCGTCGTGGGCAACGGCGGCGCGCGCCCGGGTGACCTCCTCTACCTGACCAAGGCGCTCGGCTCGGGCCTCGTCGCCACCGCTATCAAGCGCGGCCTGTGTCCGCCCGCGCTCGAGCGCGAGGCCATAGCCGTCATGACGACGCTGAATCGCGCCGCCTCCGAGGCGATGGTCACGGCCGGCGCGACCGCCGCCACGGACGTGACCGGCTACGGATTGATCGGCCACCTCGCCAACCTCAAGGGCGGAGCGGATGTCGAGCTGAGCGCGGTCCCGTTCATGCCGGGCGTGAGAGACCTTGCGGCAAGAGACCTCTTCCCAGACGGCAGCCGCCGCAACCACGCCGCCTACCGGGACCAGGTCGATTGGGGCGGAGTCGCGGAGATCGACCAGATGATGCTGTGCGACGCGCAGACGAGCGGCGGCCTCCTGGTCGCCATCCCATCGATCGGAGCGGCGGCGTTCGAAGCCGCGCTTCGCTCAGAGCCGTACCGACCGGCGCTCATCGGGACCATCACCGACCGTGGCTCCATCCGGGTGCGCTAGCAGTTGCCAGGGCTTCGGGTCAGTGGTGGAGAGGCAAGAGGCCGGCGGTTGAAGGCGCCGAAAGGGATCCGGCCCACCCAGGGCATGGTCAAGCAGGCCATCTTCAACCTGGTCGGGCCGGGGATCGACGGAGCCCACGTGCTCGACCTCTTCGCCGGATCGGGGGCTCTCGGCATCGAGGCGCTGTCGCGCGGCGCGGCGGGCGTGACCTTCGTGGACCACCAGGCACGCGGTCTTGCTATCCTGCGCCAGAACTTGGACGTACTCGGCCTCGAGGAGCGCGCACACGTCGTGCGCAGCGACGTGGTGCGGTGGTTGGAGGCGAAGCCGGACGAGGTGAAGCGCGCCGGCCTCGTTTTTCTCGACCCTCCATATGACGACGTCGTGCTCGATCGCGCCCTGAAGGTGCTCGACCGCAGCCTTCGTGACGCGGTCGTGGTCGCGGAGCATTCGCGCCGCCACCAGATGCCGGCGCTGGCCCGGCTCAGGCTCGACCGCGAGCGGCGCTACGGCGACACGGTGGTGACGGTGCTGGTCGCCCCAGGCGCCGAGGACGCGCAGGCTTGAGCGCGGTCCGCCCGAAGACCAAGACGGCCGTCTATCCGGGGAGCTTCGATCCGCTGACCAATGGACACCTGGACGTGGTCGATCGCGCGCTCGGCATATTCGACAAGCTCATCGTCGCGGTGGCCGGCAACCCGGACAAGCGCCAGCCGCTCTTCACGGTGGAGGAGCGCATGGAGCTCATCAGAGCATCGCTGAAGGGCCGTGAACGCGTGGAGGTGGCGAGCTTCAAGGGTCTGACCGTCGAGTTCGCCCGCTCGCGAGGGGCGACCACGCTGGTCAAAGGTCTGCGCGCGTACTCGGACTTCGACGCCGAGCTTCAGCAGGCGCTCATGAATCGCAAGCTCGCGCCCGACATCCACACGGTATTCCTCATGTCGAGCTTCGCGCACATCTACGTCTCGTCAAGTATCTTGAAAGACATCGCCGGCTACGGCGGCAACGTGGCAGACCTCGTCCCGCCCCCGGTTGCGAGAGCGCTCAAGGAGAAGTACAGATAAAGGTCGACGAGCTGCTTGACCGGATCGACTACCTCGTGCAGAACGCGCGCCACGTCCCGCTGTCCACCCAGGTGATGGTCAACGAGGACGAGATGAT
>JBOHUQ010000153.1:0-6292 GCA_050734495.1 Candidatus Dormibacteraceae bacterium | reverse complement strand
CGGTCAAGAAGCGGATGCGGGCCAAGCTGGGCGAGATCAAGCTCGCCATGAAGCGACGCCGGCATCTGCCCATCCCGGAACAGGGGCGCTGGTTGGGAAGCGTGATGCGAGGGCATCTCGCCTACTATTCGGTGCCCGACAACATCCACGCGGTCGCGTCGTTTCGAACCCAGCTGCAACGACAGTGGTTCTTGGCGCTTAGAAGCCGGAGCCAGCGATCGGGGCTGAACTGGAAGCGAATGGCGCGCATCGCCAACCGATGGCTGTCACCAGTCCGCGTGCGGCACCCCTACCCCGAACAGCGATTCAACGCCATCAACCGAGGCAGGAACCCAGTGCGGTAGTTCCGCACGCTGGGGTCTGTGCGGGGGGCGGGGAGCAATCCTCGTCCCTACCGCGACTTACGTCCAGAGAGGCCGACTCTTTCGGACCAAAGTTTGGTTATTTCAACGGTCCGCTCATTTGAAGGCGAACCTCACGATGTCGACGGCGATCGCGCCCAGGACGAAAAAGAGTCCCAGGCCGATTGGCGAGCCCCAGCTCGCCCAGCTCATGTGGCCCCAGGCGTAGCGGTCGTTCTGTTCCTGACTCAATTGACTTCCTTCTCCTTTATCTAACGTTGCTAGGCGCCTTGGTGGATCCTGCGGCGGTAAATGACCATGGCGAAGATGTACGCGACGATGAGGATGCCGACACACCAGGCAAGGGCGATCCAGATATCGGTGCCGACCGGCCGCTGCGTTAGCAGGTCGCGGATCGCATTGACAATGGACGTCACCGGCTGGTGCTCGGCGAAGGCGCGCACCGGGCCGGGCATGGTGCCGGTGGGCACGAATGCCGAGCTGATGAATGGCAGGAAGATGAGCGGGTAGGAGAACGCGCTCGCGCCGTCCACGGACTTCGCGGAGAGACCGGGGATTACCGCGATCCAAGTCAACGCCAGGGTGAACAGGATCAGGATGCCGGCGACGGCGAGCCACGCCAGCACTCCCGCCCCCGAGCGGAAGCCGATGAGGAGGGCGGCGAGCACGACGACGACGAGCGAGATCAGATTGGCGACCAGCGAGGTCAGCACGTGCGCCCACAGCACGGACGACCGTGCGATCGGCATGGATTGGAATCGCTCGAAGATGCCGCTCTTCATATCCAGGAAGAGCCGGAATGCCGTGTAGGAGATGCCCGAGGCAATCGTGATGAGCAGGATGCCGGGCAGCAGGTAGTTAACATACGAATCCGACCCGGATTTGATCGCGCCGCCGAACACGTAGACGAACAGCAGCATGAATGCGATCGGCATGATCGTGGTCGTGATGATCGTGTCGAGGCTGCGTGTGATGTGGCGAAGGGATCGTCCCAGCAGGACTGTCGTGTCGCCGAAGAAATGCTTGGTCATGGATGCTCCTTACTCGTTCCCGGCGGCGGTGCGGTCATTGCCGGCGTCACTGTCCTTGCCGTCGTCATTGACGATGGCGAGGAAGACGTCCTCGAGGGTCGGCTGCTTCTCGACGTATTCGGTCTTGGCGGGCGGGATCAGCTTCTTGAGTTCGGCGAGGGTGCCGTTCACGATGATCCGACCCTTGTGGAGGATCGCGATCCTGTCGGCGAGTTGCTCGGCCTCGTCGAGATACTGCGTCGTGAGCAGCACCGTCGTGCCGCGGTCGGCGAGCTCTTTGGCAGCCTGCCACACCTCGAGGCGCGCCTGGGGGTCGAGCCCGTTCGTCGGCTCATCGAGGAAGATGACCTGCGGACTCCCGATCAAGCTCATCGCGATGTCGAGGCGGCGGCGCATGCCACCCGAATACGTCGACACCTTCCGCGCTGCCGCGTCGCTCAGCGCAAAGCGCTCGAGCAGAGCGTCCGCGATTGTGCGCGGGTCCTTGAGATGCCGCAATCGGGCGACCAGCACGAGGTTCTCCCGCCCGCTGAGGATTTCATCGACGGCCGCGAACTGTCCGGTGAGACTGATGGATTCCCGCACGTCCGCAGCCTGCGCGGCGACGTCGAAGCCGTTGACGTTGGCAGTCCCCGCGTCGGCCTTGAGCAGCGTGGACAGGATGTTCACGACCGTAGTTTTGCCCGCGCCGTTCGAGCCGAGCAGGGCGAAAATACTGCCCCTTGCCACGTCGAAGTCCACGCCGCGCAGGAACTCCAGCTTCTTGTACGACTTCTCCAGGCCCTGCACGTGGATCGCAGGCCCCTGGACCTGATTGGCTGCTATTTGCATATCCGTCCTCTCCTTCATTGCGGTTCGTTGCCCGCGACGCGATTGATGGCGTTGGTCAGCCGTTCCCGCTCCGGGCTCTTGCCCAGTCCGACGGCCTGACGGCCAGCTGGGAAGCGGTCGTGGTCGTCGCCCGCCTCCGTGTTAGCGATGTAAGCATACGATGTATACATAGGGAAGATCATAGGTATGCGCCGTATACTTGTCAACACCCATGCCCCAAGCTGACCAAGGCAAGCACCGAGGCCTGACGCGGGCCACCATCGTCACGCGGGCGCTGAAGATTGGCGAAATAGAGGGTCTAGATGCGGTCAGCCTCCGCCGCTTGGCGTCGGAGTTCGGCGTAACCCCAATGGCCCTCTACCGCCACGTGCGCGGCAAGCAGGACTTGATCAACGCGATGGCCGAGGTGGTCATGGAGGGCCTCGACCTGACGGTCGGATTCCGGGCCTCCATGAGCTGGACAGACCGGCTGCGGCGAGCGCTGCTGAATTTCAGGGACCAGATGGAAGAACGGCCACTGGCACTCCAGCTTCAAATCGCCTACGGCGGTGACAACATCTCCGCCTTCTGGAGGCCGATTGAAGACGTGCTCGGTATCTTGCTGAGTGCCGGTTTCAAACCACGTGACGCGGCCAAATTGATCCGCATTGTCTCCAACCTCCTTGCCGGTTATCTCCTACTGGTACGTCCGGCACGCCCCAACGCCCGTCAGGAGGGCAGTATCGATCGCGAGCTGTTGCGCAAGCGTTTCGAGCTCGGGCTGCTGAGCTTGCAGCGCGACCAGTTTCCGAACACCGTGGCCACTGCCCGAGGGCTCGCGGATGTATGGGCCAGCGACCCGGATCGCTGGTGGCCGGACACTGTGGACTTACTGGTCTTTGGCCTTGAGCCGATGCTGCGAAAGGGCGGCAAGGGGCGCCGGGAGTAAACCGCCACGGACCGATCCCGTCCGAAATCACTTCGGATCCGCCTCCAAAGCCACCGTTTCCGAATGCCGGGCCGGGTCACAGCCGGGTCACGCATTCCCGGAAACAGGCGGCCATAGGCGGTCATCTGAGGACATAAAGGCGGCGGGATTTGAGTTCAGGAGGGCCGTGGCGGACCCCGGAGGTCACGCTAGGACACCCCACTGAGACGGTTCGGGACCGTGAGGCCCCGGGGTTCAAAACCCCGGGCCGCCGAACCCTCGATCCTTTCCAGTTTGTACACTGCGACGTTTTCCGGTGGTGGTTGGCTGCCCAGGGTTGACCCTTTCGTACACCGGCCTCGTGCCCTTTTAAGGATCTGTCGCTCTGGCGCCGACCATCACCAAGGACGCGACTCACTGAGCGAGCAGTGACCTGATAGGAGGCTGGCACAAGCCCAATCGCAGGCGACTGGAATCTTGCTCCACGGCTGGCGGGACGACCGGACGTCATTCCAGCACCCCACGAGCCGGCTGCCCCCGCTACGCAGGCAAACGCCGTGTAACGCGCGCTACGCGCGATCTTCGCGCTGATTTAGCGCGCCTGGATCAGACGCGGTGCTGCCGCGTAGTCTGAGAATCAGACGCGGTAGTCAAGTTCAATTTGTGCGGCGACGATAGCGCATGAACTGCTCTGGATCAGAAGGTTGAAGGTTCGAATCCTTCCTCCCCAGCCAAACCCGACCTGCGTTAATGTCCAGTTCGCCGTCTTTGAATCATGACCCCCGGTCGATGATCACGTTGAAGGCTTCGCTTGTGCACTGGACGCCGAGCGATCTGCGCATGGTGCAGCGGTGAGCACAAGATTCACCGAGTTAATCGGGTGCGACCTCCCGGTCCAGTTGGCCGCCATGGGAGGCGTGGGCACAACCGAGTTGGCCGCGGCGGTCGTGGCGGCCGGCGGGCTAGGGATGGTGCCCGCCTCAGCCCCGCCGGCACCTGGTGCTTGCGGCATCAACTTCATCGTCCCCTTCAGTCCGGCACTGGATGTGATCGAAGATGCTGCACGACGCACTCGAGTCGTGGAGTTCTTTTATGGAGACCCGCGACGCGACCTCGTACATGCAGTGCACCGTAGCCGAGCCATCGCTGGCTGGGAGGTTGGATCGGCGGCTGAAGCCGTCGCGGCAGCAGAGGCGGGCTGCGACTACATCGTGATTCAGGGCACGGAGGCGGGCGGCCACGTCCGCGGCACGCAGCTGCTTGATGATGTGATGAGGGAAGTGCTGGGCGCAACGCGGATCCCATTGGTGGCAGGCGGGGGAATCGCCTCGGCGTACCGGGTGGCCGAGCTGATCGGCGCCGGGGCTGACGCAGTTCGAGTCGGCACGCGATTCTTGGCTACGTTCGAGTCGGGCGCCCATCCGCGTTACGTACAGAGGCTGCTGGAGGCCAGCGGGGAGGACACGTCTTTGACGACGTGGTTCGGACAGGGTTGGGAGAATGCGCCACACAGGGTGCTGACCGCTTGCATCGAAGCGGGACGGGCCAGTGGATGGCGCGAGACAGTGCCACCGTACAAGGACGTAGGTCGCGACGCCGACGACATGGCCATGTATGCCGGCATGGGGGTTGGCGAAATCACCAAGATCGAGCCGGCCGGCTCGGTTGTGGGCGACCTAGTTAGGCTGCTCGATTAAGCCTCGCTCAAATAACTGCCGAGGTAGCGTCCGAATACGCCGGCACCAGGTCAGAGCTCAGCGCCATTGACGCCGAGTACACGATCGCACGCCAGGCGGGTTGGAGCTATGCGACATCGAGTCTATGAATCGCGTGCACGGGCGGGAGCTCCGCCCTGTCCCGTACGCCCAGCTACTTTTCTTCGGATCGATCTGGTGATGAAGCGCTTGGGACCAGACAATCGCCAATCCTCAAAGTCACGGACTGACCCTGCCGCATACGCAGTCTCGAGCTATCCGCTCAGGGCGCGCCGCGACGCTATTTCTGAACCACACACGCTTTCGAAGAAGTTGGCGAAATCGGCGTCCACCACCCCAGCTTGCTCCCGCGTTCACTTCCTTGCGGATTGCCTCCACCGCGTGGTGGGCACCTCGCTTCGGTCGCAAACCGAATGAACAGGGCAGGAAGCCGTACGGATACGCCCAACTTACTGTCCGCCCTGTCACGCCCGAGCGAGAGGACCGACCCTCTAGACCTCGATCTGCAATTAGGTTCAAATCCCGGTGTCGATTGGTTGGGTCCACAGGGCCGGATCCAGGCTTCCGCGGGTTGGGTTCGTGATAGGTCATGAGCATTGTGCGAACGCCCAGGTCGTGTAGGTCTGAATCATGTCCAGGCATGCCGGCGTTGATGGAAACGAAGTCAACGCCTGATTCCCTGTAGAGGGCCAGGTCGTCGACCGCCGATTCTTCTGGCCGCAAGGGAAGACATCCATGTTGTCCCATAGAACGGCCTCTTCGTACAAAGCCCGTCCACCCATACTTGCGAAAAATAGAGGAAGTTGAGAAGAAGGTGAACCAGCATTTCGGGCTGCCCGTCGAAGGCAGCACGGGCTCGGCGCTGAGCCATCTCGAGGGAGCGCTGTCTGGGCGCCCTTACTCCGCCGACAGCCTGATCGGCCTTGATCCCGCCGACGGCAAGCCGCTGCTTGCCCGCTATAACCTGGCGACCGCGGCGAAGACGCTCTCCAGAACGTCAATAGCAACGCGCGCGGTGGGCGGCTTGTGGAGGTGGCGCGAGCTGCTTCCCGTTCGGAGCTGGGAGTTCGTAGTTCATTTGGGTGAGGGCTCGACGCCTCTCGCGCCTGCCACGCGCCTCGGCCATCAGCTGGGACTTTCCAACCTCTTGTTGAAGCAGGAAAGCATGAATCCGACAGGCTCCTTCAAAGCTCGAGGTATGGCTGTTGCGGTCAGCCGCGCACTGGAGCTTGGAGCCCGCCATCTGGTGGCCCCGTCGGCAGGCAACGCAGGGGGAGCGCTGGCGGCGTACGCCGCGTCGGCCGGTGTGGGCGCCACAGTTGTCATGCCATCCGACTCGCCCGCGGTCAATCAGACGGAGGTCCTGATCGCGGGGGCGAATCTCATCCTCCTCGATGGCCTGATCTCGGATTGCGGCCACCTGGCGCGGCTCATCGCGGACAGGGT
>JBOHUQ010000152.1:0-8812 GCA_050734495.1 Candidatus Dormibacteraceae bacterium | reverse complement strand
ATAGAGGTAGGTGGTGAAGAGTCCAACCGCGATCGCCTGCACTGTGCCGAAGCTGGACAGGTCGGTTCCGCTGTCCGGCTGGCGGTAGTGAATTCCCTGCAGCATCGCGTAAATCAGTCCAAGCATTGCGAGGACGAACAGGGCGGAGAGCGCCGACTGGAACCGAAGCTGCGTCTTCGCCAGCTCTCGCGTGGGGCCGAACAGCGCGATCACGAACAGGAACAGGACCATGACCGCGCCGGCGTACACGATGATCTGGACGACGAAGACGAACTGCGCGCTGAGCAGCAGGAAGAGGATCGCGAGGGCGAGCATCACGACCACGAGGCTCAGCACGGAACGGATGGGCTCACGGAACGAGACCACGCCGACCGCTCCCGCCACGGCCAGGGCAGCCGCGATGAAGAAAATTACGATCGCCAAGATCTAGTGTTTTTCCCTCCCCAATTGCTGAGGAGGGTCAGGGTGGGGGGTGCCTGCTTGCAACCGGGCCGCAACGTCCGGCGGCAGCGGCTCCAGCAGCTTCTCCTTGGTGTAGATGAATTTCTCGCGACTGGTGTCCGAGAGCTCGTACTCCGGGCCCAGCACGATCGCCTGCACCGGGCACGCGTCCTCGCAGTAGCCGCAGAAGATGCAGCGCAGCATGTTGATCTCGTAGGTCTTGGCGTACCGCTCACCCGGGGAGACCCGGTTCTCGTCGCTGTTTTCCGCCGCGATGACGAGGATGCAGCCGACCGGGCACGCGGCGGCGCACAGCTCGCAGCCGATGCAGCGCTCGAGCCCGTTGTCATAGCGGCGGAGATAATGACGGCCCCGGTAACGCTCCGACCGGGGGCTCTTGTCCTCCGGATACGCGAGCGTGACCTGCGGCCGGAAGAACTCGGTGAGCGTGGTCTTCAGCGCGGCGCCCAGTGCGGCCACGTCGCCGGCGACGCTGGTCCCGGCTCCCTCCGGTTTGGCGGGGACGCCCTCATCCGGACGCCTCAGCGGCTCCGGATGATCCGGCCGGCCTCCCTTCTCTTCGTCCGCCACGTTACCCCTGCGTCGCCACGAGGATGACCCCGGTGACGATCACGTTTGCGATTGCCAGCGGCAGCAAGACCTTCCAGCCGAGTCGCATGAGCATGTCGTAGCGCAGGCGTGGGAAGGTGCCGCGGAGCCAAATGTATAGGAAGAGGAACAGCACGACCTTGAGGAGGAAGGCCAGGATCGGCGGCACGATCCACAGGTACCAGCCCGCGAAGAACAGCAGGGCCGCCAGCGCTGAGACCGTAATCATGTTGATGTACTCGGCCAGGTAGTACATGACGAACTTGAGGCCGGAGTATTCGGTCAGGAACCCGCCGATGAGCTCCTGCTCGGCCTCGGGCAGGTCGAACGGAGCGCGGTTGGTCTCCGCCACCGCGGCCATGAGGTAGATCAAAAAACCGATCGGCGTGAGGAGGATGAGCGGGATCGGGCCGTTGTACCAACCCCAGTGCACGGTGTAGTCGACGATGTCGCGCAGGCGCAGCGAGCCGACGATCATGAAGGTTGGCACCAGGGAAAGACCGAGGGCCAACTCATAGCTGATCAGCTGCGCGGCAGAGCGCAATCCGCCCAGCAGCGAGTACTTGTTGTTGGACGCGTACCCGCCGATGACGATCGCGTACACGTTGAGCGAGCTGAAGGCGAAGATCAGCAGGACGCCGACGTTGACGTCCGCGATCCAGTACTGGACGTTGTACCAGAGGCCTATGGGAATCACCGCCCACGACAGGAAGGCGGCCGCGACCGCGATCGCCGGCGCGACCACGAACAGGAGCTTTTCCGTCTGGGCGGGAACGAAGCTCTCCTTGAACGCCAGCTTCACGCCGTCGGCGGCCAGCTGCATCAGCCCCCACGGGCCCACGCGGTTCGGCCCGGGCCGCCGCTGGATGTGGCCGAGTGCCACACGCTCAAACCACACTGTGTATGCGGTCGCCGTCAGCACGACGAAGAGCAGCAGGGCGATCGCGACGGTGACGACGACCCAGTGGCCGATCGGGTCGTTGTAGAACTGGGTCACGGGCGGGCGGGCCCCACCAGGACCGGTCCTGTTTCCACCACCGCTGCGGGCGTCTGGGCGAGCGCCGCGAGCGCCGGGGTTTGGGCCGCCGCCTCGCGCTGGATGGGAAAGATGCCGGCGTAGTCGAGGTCCATCCCAAGCGCGATCCCAAGCTCGGTCAGCACCTCCCACGCCTCTTTGAGCGGTGGGTCGACCGCGACCGGCGGGCGAAGGAACTGGATGGTGCCTTCGAGGTTCGTGTAGCTGCCCTGCCGTTCGGCGAAGGTCGTGGCCGGCAGGACGACGGCGGCCTGGTCGTAGCCCGCGCGGGGCAGGTGATCCCAGGCGGCGAGGAAGCGGACCGAGGCGGGAATGCCGGCGGTGGGCGGCGGCCCCCAGCTGAGCAAGGCTTCCACCCCGTCGAGAGCGTCCCAGCCCGCGACTCCGAGCGCGAGCGCTCCGCGCTCGTTGGTACCCCGATAAAGAGGCATCTCCTTGCCACCGACCGCCCCGGCCAGGTCGGCGCAGGCCGAGGCCAGCTCGTTCATGTCCTCGCTGCCGTGGCCGTCGCCGAAGAGGACCGCCACGGGTCCGCCCGGGTTCCTGAGCAGGTCATCCGATGCGAGCTTGCGGACCTCGGCCGCGGCGGATCCCCTGGCGTTCCGGATGTGCACCGTATGCGGGTGGCGATCCAGGTCGATGCCGTCGGGGTGAATCACGATCAGCTTCGCGCCGCGCTTGCTCACGGCCTTCTTGACCCTGAGGTTGACGATGGGGACGTCGTTCTCGAGATCGGAGGCCACCACGACGATGACGCGCGCGTCATCGATCTCTTTGATCGGCATGGTCGGTCCCGCGGAGGCAGGAATCGCCGTCCGCCCGTGCATCTTCACCTTCGCGCCCTTGAGCGGCCCGTCGAGCAGGCGGCGGAACAGGAACGCCTCCTCGTTGGTCAGGTCGGCGGGGAGGGAGATGCCGAGCTTTGCGCCCTTGCCCTTGAGTCCCGCCGCGGTGGTCGAGAGCGCGTCAGCCCACGTTGACCTGGCGCCGTGCACTCGCGGTGTGCGGAGACGGGAGGGATCGTTGACGTCGGTGTAGTCGAAGCGGCCGCGGTCGCAGATCCATCCTTCGTCGATGTCGTCGTTCTCGCGCGAGGTGATCCGCACGAGCTGCCCGCGCCGCTGCCACATGGTCGTGTTGCAGCCGACCGCGCACTTGTTGCACACGCTCTCGGTGTGGGTCATATCCCACGGTCGCGATTCGAAGCGCCACACGCGCGAGGTCAGCGCGCCCACCGGGCAGAGGTCGATGATGTTGCCGCTGAAGACCGACTGCAGCGGCTGGTCGAACTGGCTGGTGATGAAGGATTGAACGCCGCGCTGCCCCACGGTCAACTCTTGTTCCCACGCGATCTCGTCGTAATACCGAGTGCAGCGGAAGCACAGGACGCACCGCTCGCGATCGAGCGCGATGTTCAGCGAGAGCGGGATCGGCTTCTTGAAATGCAGGCGCGGCCCGTCGATCCGGCTCGTCGGGTAACCGTGGCGGAACGTGAAGTCTTGCAGCGGGCACTCGCCGCCCTTGTCGCAGACAGGGCAGTCAAGCGGATGGTTGACCAGCTCGAACTCGAGTATGTCGGCGCGCGCCTGTACGGCCATCGCACTCTGTGTACGCACGACCATGCCTTCGGCGACCGGCGTGGTGCAAGCGGTCTGGGGCCGGGGGGGGCCGGGCGAGAAGTCGACCAGGCACAGGCGGCAAGCGCCCACCGGGTCTAGCTTGTGGTGGTAGCAGAAGACAGGGATCTCGATGCCCACGGTCTTGGCCGCCTCGACGATCAGAGTCCCCGCCGGGACCGTGATCCTGTGACCGTCGATCGTGAGGTTGACGTCAGGCATGGGCCAGGGCCTTGCCGACGTTGCACTCGTGCCTCAGGCAGTGGTCTTCGTACTCGTCGTGGAAGTGACGCATCGTCGACTCGATGACCCAGCCGGCCGCGTCGCCGAGGCCGCACAGGCATCGTCCGTTCTGCAGACCTTCGGAGACGCGCTCGAGGATTCCAAGCTCCAGCTGCGATCCCTCGTTCGCGAGGATGCGGTCGTAGGTGCGCACGGCCCAGTTGCCGCCCACGCGGCACGGTGTGCACTTACCGCATGACTCGTGGGCGTAGAAGCGCAGCAGCCGCGCGGCGGCCTTGACCACGCAGTGCGAGTCGTCCATCACGATGATGCCCCCGGACCCGCCCATCGTCCCCAGCGCCTTGAGACCGTCGAGGTCGGTCGACGTGTCGAGCATCGAGGCGGGGAGGACCTTGGCCGATGAGCCGCCCGGCCAGAACACCTTCAACTTGCGCCCGGGACGCATCCCGCCCGCGAGCCCCTCGATGATGTCGCGGTAGGTGACGCCGATCTCGATCTCGAAGTTGCCCGGCTTCTGAACGTCGCCGCTCACGGTCACCATGCGCGTGCCCTTCGCCTTCTCGGTGCCGCGGCTTGCGTACTCGGCGCCGCTGTGGCGAATGATCCAGGGCACGGTCGAGAGCGTCTCCACGTTGTTGACCGCGGTCGGCAATCCCCACGCGCCCTTGACGGCGGGGAATGGGGGACGCGAGCGAGGCTGGGCGCGCTTGCCCTCGAGCGACTCGAGGAGCGCGGTCTCCTCGCCGCAGATATAGGCGCCGTGGCCGCGGTACAGCCGCATGTCGAGCGCGTGGTCCGTGCCGAAGGGATGGTCGCCGAGATAGCCCTTCGCGTGGGCTTCCGCTATGGCGTCGCGCAGCATCTCGTATGGAACGTCGTACTCGCCTCGAATGTAGACCCACGCCTGGTGGCCGCCGATCGCGTAGCTTGCAATGGCCGCGCCTTCGATGAGCATGTGCGGCGAGTTCTCCATCAGGTAGCGGTCTTTCGCGCTGCCCGGCTCGGACTCGTCGGCGTTCACCACGATGTACTTCGGCCCGGGATGATCCTTGGGGACGAACGACCACTTCATGGCCGTCGGGAAGTCAGCGCCCCCGCGTCCACGAAGGCCGGAGACCTTGACCTCGTCGATGACCTGCTGAGCGGTCATCGTGGTGACGACTTTCTTCAGCGCCGCATAGCCGCCGAGCGACTCATACACGTCGAGCGTATGCAGGTCAGGCTTGGCGAACCACTCGGTGAGCACGGGCCCACCGACAGTTCCGCGCTGCTCAGACATCGGCTTGCTTCTTCCTTGGGCGCCTGGGTTTTGCCACCCCGCCAGCCGGGGAGGTAGCCGGCGCAGCCGGCGGGTGGGCGGGTGCCGCCGGCACCGGCCCGGAGGAGGGCAGCCGACGCTTCCTTGGCGCGGATGCGGGCTCCACGGCTGCTGTGGCGCCGCGCGCCACCTCCCCGCCGGCTGCGAGGTGACCTATTCGACCTCCACGCCTCTCGGATATCAGTCCATCGATCCTTGCCGTTGTCAGGTCGTAGTGATACCGGTGGTCGATGCGGCACATCGGCGCGTACTCGCATGCGCCCATGCACTCGACCTCTTCGTAGGAGAACAGCCCGTCCTGCGACACCTCGCCGGCCTCCCTGACCCCGATCGCGCCGCGAAGGTGCTGAACCATCTCCTCGGCGCCGCGCAGCGTGCAGCTGAGGTTGGTGCACATGTAGAAACGGTGCTTGCCGATCGGCTCGAGGTGAAACAGCGTGTAGAAGGTCGCTACGCCCTCGACATAACCTGCATCGAGCTGCAGCGCGGTCGCGACCTCGGTCATCGCCTCCGGCGTGAGGTAGCCCAGCTCCTCCTGTGCAAGGTCGAGCGCGGGCATGACGGCGGAGCGCGGCTGCGGATAGCGCGCGGGCAGCGCCTTGATCTCCTCGATCAGGTGCGGTGAAAGCGCGCCCGAACTTGCCTTCATCGATCAACATCCCCGAGCACCGTGTCCGCGGTGCCGATGATCGCGATGAAGTCGGCGATCATGTGGTTGAGCGCCATGCGTTCGAGCGCCTGGAGGTTGACGAACGAGGCGGACCTGAACTTCACCCGGCGCGGCTTGTGCGTGCCGTCGCTCACGACGTAGCACCCGTTCTCGCCGCGGCCGGACTCCACCGCCACGTATGCGTCGCCGGGCGGGACGGTGTAACCCTCCGTGAAGAGCTTGAAATGGTGGATCACCGCCTCCATCGACGTCTCGAGCTCTTCGCGTGGCGGAGGAAGCATCTTGCGATCGTCGATGTTGACCGGTCCATCCGGCAGACGGTCGAGTGCCTGTCTCAGGATCTTGACCGACTCGCGCATCTCCTTGATCCGGACCAGGTACCGGCCGTAGCAGTCGCAATCGTTCGACGTCGCGACCTCGAAGTCGTAGTTCTCGTAGCCCGAGTACGGCACGGCCTTGCGCAGGTCCCACGCGACGCCCGACCCGCGAAGCATCGGGCCGCTGGCACCCAGCACCTTCGCGTCCTCGGGCGACAGGCGGCCGATACCGATCGTCCGCAATCGGAAGATCGGGTTCATCGTCAGCAGCTCCTCGTACTCGTCGATGTGACCGGGCATCGTGTGCGTGAAGTCGTCGAGAAGGTCCAGGAATCGCGGAGTCGCGTCGGCCATCACGCCACCTGGGCGGATGTAAGACGTGTGCATCCGGAAGCCGGAGATCTCCTCGTTCAAGTCCAGGATCGTGTCGCGCTCGCGAAAGCAGTACATGAGCATCGACATCGCGCCGAGCTCGAGACCGCTGGTTCCGAGCCAGACCAGGTGCGAGGAGAGGCGCGTCAGCTCGGACATGATCACCCGCAAGGCGCCGGCGCGTGGTGGCACGTCGACGCCCATCAGCTTTTCCACCGCCAGCGCGTACGCGAGGTTGTTGATCGGTGGCGACAGGTAATCGTGGCGGTCCGTCACCACCACGCCCTGCTGCCAGCGCAACGCCTCCATCTGCTTCTCGATGCCCGTGTGCAGGTAGCCGATCACCGGCTTCACGCGCCGAATCTGCTCGCCGTCGAGGTCGACGATCAGCCGCAGCACGCCGTGGGTCGAGGGATGATGCGGTCCGAAGTTGACCGTCATCAGCTCGCCGCCGAAGGCGCCCTGCTCGCCGGTCTTCGTGATGGTCACGCCCTCGGACACTCAGGCGTCCTCGGGTGCGGTCTGCCAGGTCTGGTGCTCTTCGGAGAACTCGACGACCTCGCCGCCGACCGGGTAGTCGCGACGCAGCGGGTGGCCGACCCAATCGTCGGGCATGAGGATGCGCGTCAGGTCCGGGTGGTCGTTGAAGACGACGCCGAAGAGGTCATAGGTCTCCCGCTCCTCCCAGTTGGCCGGCGGGAACAGCTCGCTCACGGAGTCGATGTGTGGCGGGTCCCCATCGACGAAGGCGCGAACCCGCACCTGGTCCTTCGTGTCGTAGTTGCGCATCTGGTAGACGAGCTCGTAACGGCTCGGCCAGGCACGGGATGCGTCGGCGAGATGGTCCACGCAGGTGAGGAAGACGAGCAGCCGGTACCCGTCGTCCTTCAACGACTGGAGCGCTTCCTTGATCTTCTCGGGATCGACTGTGACCCAGGCATCCCCTGCGCTGACCCCTCGCTCGATGACCAGGTTCTCGGCAATCACTGGCGCGGCATGATCCCCTGAGCCTTGATCCTTTCCTGGAGGATCATCAGCGCGTTCAGCAGGTCCTCCGGCCTGGGCGGGCAGCCAGGGATGTAGACGTCCACGGGCACGATCTTGTCGACGCCCTGCAGTAGCGCGTAGTTGTTGAAGACGCCCCCGGTCGAGGCGCAAGCGCCCATCGAGATCACCCACTTCGGCTCGGGCATCTGGTCGTAGACCGTGCGCAGGATCGGCGCCATCTTCTGCGAGACGCGGCCGGACACGATCATGAGGTCGGACTGGCGGGGCGACGCGCGGAACGCCTCCGAGCCGAAGCGAGCGATGTCCACGCCGGCGGTCGCCGTCGCGATCATCTCGATGGCGCAGCAGGCGAGGCCGAACTGGGCCGGCCAGACTGAGTTGCCCCGGCCCCAACCCACCAGCTTGCCGAGGGTCGTAGTGAGGATGTTCTTTCCGAGAGAGTCGGCGAGCTCTTCTATTCCCATTCCAGGCCTCCCTTGCGCCAGATGTGCGCGAGGGCGATGGCGAGGATGCCCATGAAAACGAGCATCTCGATCAGCCCGAACCACTTGAGCTGCCGCAGCAGCACCGCCCACGGGTAGAAGAAGACGGCCTCGACGTCGAAGATGATGAAGAGCATCGCGGTGAGGTAGAAGCGCACCGACATTCGCCGGTGGGCGGGGGTGTCGGGTATGACGCCCGACTCGTAGGGGGCGAGCTTGGCCTTGTAGGGCTTGCTCGGACCGAGCACGAAGCTCAGGGTCACCAACGCACCTAGGAGTCCGAGAACGATGAGGACGAAAATCAGAAGTGGAACGTAACTCTCGAGCAAGTTTCTGCAGCGGCCTCATACCTCAGGGGGCTTTTGGCAACGGCTTAATTCTATAAGGGCCTTCTAACCGGGCAGGCAGGCCTGCCCGTTGGGGGGAGTGGCACGTTGCCGGTTTGTGCCTGGAATCGAAGTGTCGGTGACGTCCGAAATGGATCCGGTCCAGAGCTCCACTTCGTCCAGATTTAAGAGGCGTCCTTGTACCGATGCTCGATCTTTGTCCCGTGCGACAGCGTGGCGTGGATGGGGCAGTAGCGGTTGCAGGCCAGGTCGATGGCCTGCTCGACCAACGCCTTGTCGTACTTCCCGTCCCATCCGATGTGAAACGTAACGTCGATCTTGTTGAACGCGCGCGGCCATTCCTTGTCCTGCTC
>JBOHUQ010000151.1:0-7695 GCA_050734495.1 Candidatus Dormibacteraceae bacterium | reverse complement strand
CGGTCGCGGCCTGCGGCACAGCCGGCGCCGCCGGCTTGGTCGCGGCGGCCGGCTTGCTCGCGGCGGGCGGCTTGGTCGTCACCGGCGGCTTGGTCGCCGGCGGCAGCGCGGTCATGGCGGGTGGCTTTGTCACCTCCGGCACTGAATCGAAGGTGTCGGGCCAGCTCGAGATCGGCTCGGCCTGATGCTCGGAAGCGTCGTGCATGCCTTCGCTGATGGTCGAAGACGGCGGCCACGCCGGCATCGAGTGCTCGGTCGGCGGATCTGGCGGCCAGATGTCCACTTCCTCGGGGACCGCCCCCTGCGCCGGGGCAGCGTCGTCCTGATCCATTGGTACGCCCTGCGCCCGAACGGCGGGAGCGCCCGGTTCGCTCGCCAGCGGGACGTCTTTCCGGCCCTCCGCCGGCGGCCACGTCCGCTTCGACGTCGTGGCGGGAAGCTCCGTCTCGGAAACAGGCTCGCCGGGGGGCGCCGGCACCGTCTGGGCCCATTTCGGCGCCGGCTTCTGCATGGGCACGGCCTCCTTGGGATCGGTCTGCGCAGACTCGGCAGGCGTCTCCGTTTTGGCCCAGTCCGGGTCCGACTCCTTCTGCATCGGGAGCGCCGGGAGCGGGTCCGCCTCAGGGGCGGTTGCGACGGCGTCCTGAGTGCCGTTGTCGCTGACAGGCGGTACCACGGGGACAGTCCTGGCCCAGACAGGAGTCGTCTCGTGCGTCGGTACGGCCGCGGCCGGCTCGTCGAGCGGGGCAGCCTCCTGCGAGTCTGGGGACTGTGATTCCAATTCGATTCGTCAGTCTAGCCCCGGGATGGCGAGTTGTATCCGAGCTTCAGGCGAATACGTTGTTCAAAGCGTCTTCCGCGACCGGGTCCGGCTGCTGCTCAGCCCAGTCGGCGGCGTCGGACGCCTCCTGGTCGGACTCTTTCTGGACCCGTGCCGCGTCATCGGCCGTGATCCACCGGCGCTCCACCAGCAGGGCCACGAAACGCGTGATCGGGTCGTGCTCCGACGCGTCGGCGATTTCCTCTCTGGTGCGGTACTTCAGGTGGTTGTCCTCAGAGGTGTGGGAATTCATGCGCCAGACCTTGGCGTCGATCAGCGTCGGGCCGTCTCCTTTCCGCGCGCGGTCGACAGCTTCGCGACAGGCCGCGTAGGCCGCCGCCACATCGGTTCCGTCCACTGTCACGCCCGGGATCCCGTATCCCGTGGCCCGGTCGGCGATGTCGGGGTTCGCGGTCTGGAGGCGGATCGGTACCGAGATCGCGTAGCTGTTGTTCTCGCACACGAACACGACCGGGAGCCGGTGGACGGCGGCGAAGTTGACCCCTTCATGGAAGGCTCCCTGGCTTGTCGCGCCGTCCCCGAAGGTGCACAGGGTGACCGACCCGTCGCCCCGGAGCTTGGCCGCGTAAGCGATGCCTGATGCCTTCGGAATCCAGCTGGCGACCACCTGCGACACCGGGGCGATCTTGAGCGCGCGGTAGCTGTAGCAGCCACCGGGAATGTTGCGCCCGGCGGAAAGGGGATCGCCGGCCTTGGCGAAGACCGCGAGCATCCACTCCTTCATGGTCAGGCCGCGCACGATCGAGTTGGCGAGCCCGCGGTAATGCGGAACGAGCCAGTCCTCAGGCCCTAGCGCGGCGGTCGAGGCAACCTGGATGCCCTCGTGCCCGCGGCTCGACCCGACAAACGGGGCACGGCCCTGCTTGACCAGGATATGCATCCGGTCGTCGAGCGCTTTCGCCTTGCACATCCAGAGGTGGAGCTGAAGGTATTCCTCGCGGATCCTGGCGTCGCCGCTCGTCCTGGTCGCCATCAGCTGCCGCCGTGGTTCGTCAGCGCGCGAGCGATTTCGACGACCTCGTCAGCGCTCAAACCCAGGTGGTTGAGGTGGTCGTAGTACCGCCGGTGGAAATCGGAGAAGTCCCTGCGGTCCGCGCGCTCTTCCCGGATGCGCTTGACCTCCGCGAGCACGGCGGCGACCAGCACCCTGTCGGGATCGATACCGGCATCGCGCAGCGCGTGCTCGATGGCGAGCGCCCCCGAGTGCTTGCCGTACACGTAAGAGATCTCGGCGCCCAGGTCGGCGGGCGGGATGAACTGGTAGATCGCGGGGTGGATGAGCATGCCCGCGGTGTGAATCCCCGACTCGTGGCTGAAGACGTTGAGGCCGATGCCCGGCTCGGTCGGCTGCACGGGAATCCCGCTGATTTTTTCGAGATGGCGCGCCAGGTCCCGCAGCTTCTCGTACTTGAAGCCCGGGATCTCGATGCCGAAGAGGTAGCGAAGCTGCATGAGCACCTGGTGCATCGGAGCATTCCCGGTGCGCTCGCCGATGCCGTTGACGCTTGTCGTGAAGACCTCCGCACCTGAACCCAGTGCCACCACCGTGTTCCACGCGCCAAGGCCCAGGTCGTTGTGGAAGTGGACTACGAGGGGCGCGTCCGGCGCCGCTGCCTTGATCGCGGGAATGTACTCGCGAACGGCGAACGGTGAATAGCAGCCGACCGTGTCGGGAGTCGACGGCCGCGTCCCCCCCGCCTTCAAGCCCTCGCGATGAAGCTCCACGATGTAGTCGACGTCCGCGCGGCTTCCATCCTCGCCGCCGAACTCGATCGATTGCGCGCCCTGCTCGCGCGCGTACCGGATCGCCTCACAGACCATCCGGAGATTCGCCTCGCGGTAGTGCGAGACCGGCAACTCCAGCCATTCGGATTCGGGAATGCCATCGCGATGGAGCAGCGTCTTGCCGAGCTTGTATTTGACGTGGAGGTCCGACGCCGAGGTGAAGATGAAGTACGTCACCTCATCACGCTCATGCCCGAGAGAATCGATGACGTTCATCGTGGCGTCGATGTCGCCCTTGGTCGAGCGCATCATGCAGACGACCTCGAGGTCTGCTCTGAGCTCTCCCCTCTTCCGACCTTCGAGGACCAGCCTCAGCGTCTCGCGCTCGCCCTCCGAAACCGAGGGAAACCCCACGTCCATGATGTGCACGCCGATATCGGAGAGCATTCGCGCGAGCTGGTACTTGTCCCTGGGCGTGATGGAGACGCCGGGCATCTGCTCCCCATCGCGCAGCGTGTCGTCGTAGACGCGAATCCTGTCCGAGGGCGGAAATTTCAGGTCGTGCGCAAAACGGCTGGGGTCGCGAGCCAGGTCTTCGAGCGGCTCCTGGAGCTGTATCGGTTTGTCACCTCCTCCCTCGCGGGGGAGGTCGGCGCGAGGCGCCGGGTGAGGGGGTTCAGCCGGCATCAAGCATGCGCAGGCGCCGTCGTTCTTCCAGCCGCTTGCGTACCCACGGCACCAGGCCGCCCATGTGCAGAAGCTCGTTCATGAATGCCGGAAAGGCCTCGCTTCGGTACTCGTCGCCCTTGGTGAAGTTGCGCACGATGCCTTCCTCCAGGTCGACCTCGAGCTCGTCGCCCTCCTCGACGCCCTCCGCCGCCTGCGGCGATTGAAGAATCGGGTAGCCCATGTTGATCGCGTTGCGAAAGAAGATGCGCGCGTAGGAGTCCGCGATGACAAGCGAGATGCCGGCACCGCGAATCGCCACCGGTGCGATCTCGCGAGAGGACCCGCATCCGAAGTTCGACCCGCCGATCAGGATGTCGCCCGGCGTCACGCCGGCCGGCCAGCCCTCGCGGCCGGGCACGCCTTCCATCGCGTGCTTGCCGAGCTCCTTCTCGTCGAGCGAGTAGATCGCGTACTTGGCGGGGATGATCTGGTCGGTGTCGATGTTGGCGCCGAACTTCCACGCACGGCCTCGGATGACCTTCGGGAATGTCATGCGATCGCGGCCGGCATTTTTTTCAGCACTTCTCTCGGATGGGTGATCACCCCCGTGACCGCGCTGGCCGCGGCCACCGCCGGGTTGGAGAGATAGACGAGCGCTTTCGGGTGCCCCATGCGACCCGGGAAATTGCGGTTGGTCGTGCTCAGGCACACCTCTCCCTCACCCAGCACGCCCATGTGTCCGCCGAGGCAGGCACCGCAAGTCGCCGTCGTCCATGCAGCCCCGCTGGCCAGGAAGATGCCGATCAAGCCCTCTTGCTCGGCCTGGATCGCGACCTGGTGAGACGACGGCGTGATGATCAGCCGCACGCCCGGGGCCACCTTGTGGCCGTCGAGCACCGCGGCGGCACGGCGCAGGTCGGTGATCCTCGAGTTGGTGCACGAGCCGATGAACACCTGGTCGAGCCTCGTGCCGGCCACCTCCGACAAGGGAGAGTAGTTGTCCGGCGACATCGGGCGCGCGACCCCGAGCTCGACCTGCTCGGCGTCGAACTCGAAGACCTTCTCGTACTCGGCGTCCGGGTCAGACGTGACCGGCGTGTACGATCGCTTTGCGCGCCCGTCGAGGTACTCCCTGGTCACCTCGTCGAACTCCATGATCCCGTTCTTGGCGCCGGCCTCGATCGCCATGTTGGTCATCGTCAGTCGTGCTTCCATGTCGATGTGCTTGAGCGCCTCACCGGTGTGTTCCATCGCCTTCGAGCGCGCGCCGTCCACGCCGATCTGGCCGATCACATAAAGGATCAGGTCCTTCGCCTCGACCCATTCCTTGAGGCGGTTGTGATACACGAACTTGAGCGTCTCCGGCACCCGAAACCACAGCTCGCCGAGCGCAAAAACGCACGCGAGGTCGGTCGACCCGATACCTGTCGCGAAATTGTTGAGCGCGCCGTAGGTGCAGCTGTGCGAGTCGGCGCCGACGACCAGCTCACCGGGCAAGACGAGACCGTTCTCCGGCAGCACGGTGTGGCAGATGCCGCCCTGGCCGACCTCGAAGTACCACTTGATCCCCATGTCCCGCGAGAACTCGCGGGTCAGGCGGCCGAGTGTGGCGCTGGCGGCGTCTTTGGCGGGCTGAAAGTGGTCCTGCGTGACCGCGACGCGCTCGGGGTCCCAGATCTTCTCCGCCCCCATCTGCTCGCGCATGATCTTGCCGGCGGGCGGGATGGTGAGGTCGTGGCCCATAGCGAAGTCGACCTTGGCGAGCACGAGGTCACCGGGGCGCACGCTCTCGCGTCCGGCGCCCCGGGCCAGGATCTTCTCGGTCATCGTCATGCCCATCTGTCTGCTAGTCCCTCAGCCTTTTCGCGACTGCGTCACCGCACTCACCTGTCGACAGGTTGCCGCCCAGATCGCGCGTGCACTCGCCCGCCCGTATGGCCGATTCGACCGCACCCTCGATCGCTTTCGCCATGTCCATATGACCCAGGTGTTTCACCATCATAGAAGCGCTGAGGATGGCTCCGATCGGGTTCACCAACCCACGGCCCGCGATGTCCGGCGCGGTTCCATGCACCGGCTCGAACAGCCCTCGCTTCGTTTCGGGATTGACGTTGCCCGACGGAGCGATCCCCATGCCGCCGATGAGCTCCGCGGTGAGATCGGAGAGGATGTCGCCGAACAGGTTGCCCGTGACGATCACGTCGAACTGGGTCGGATCTCTGACGAGCTGCATCGCCGCCGCGTCCACGTAAAGATGGCGTGTCTTGACTTTCGGATGCTTCGCGGCGACCGCCTTCCAGCGCTCTTGCCACAGCGCGCCCGCGTACGTCATGGCGTTCGACTTATCGACCATCACCACCTCGCGTCCGGCGATGCCGAATGCGTAGTCGATGATCCTGGTCACACCCTTGTAAGTGTTGAGGTCTTCCTGGATCGCGACCTCGTCTTCCGTGCCGCGCTTGAAACCACCACCCATCCCGACGTACAGACCCTCGGTGTTCTCGCGCACGATCAGCAGGTCGATCTTTCGCCTCTCCTCTCGCCGCAGTGGTGAGAGGCGGTCGTCGTAGAGCCTTGCCGGTCGCAGGTTCACATAGAGGTCCAGCTCGAAGCGCAGGCGCAGGAGCACCCCGGCCAGGTATGCGGCATCGTTGACGCGCGGATCCCCGACCGCTCCAAACAGGATGGAGTCGGCTTTCTCGAGCTCCTTCCAGACTCCCGCGGGGATCGGTTCTCCGGTGCGCATGTACTGATCGGCGTTGACATCGAACTCCTCGAACTCGATATTCGCACCCGCCGCGCGCAGGACCTTGATCGCTTCGGGCACGACCTCTTTTCCCGCGCCGTCGCATGGCAGAACCGCGATCTTCTCGGTCATCAGGCGGACGCCGTCTCGCGAGCTTGTTCGCGCAGCTTGTAACGCTGGATCTTGCCGGTGACGGTCTTCGGCAGCTCGCCGACGAACTCGATGACGTGCGGGTACTGGAAACGTTGCAATCGCGACTTGCAGTGCTCCTGGAGCTCGCCGGCCAGCGCATCCCCGGGGGCCGCGTCGCCTTTGACGATCACGAACGCCTTCACCTTCGTCAATCCGTCGATGGAGAGGCCGACCACCGCGCCTTCCGCCACCGCCGGATGCTCGAGGAGCACCGACTCGATCTCGATCGGCGAGACCCAGAGACCGCCGACTTTGATCATGTCGTCGGAACGGCCCTCGTACCAGTAGAAGCCCTCCGCGTCGACTCGGTACCGATCGCCGCTGAAAAACCATTCGCCGAGGATCGAGCGCTTGGATTTCTCGTGCTGCGCCCAGTAGAGAGCCAGCGCGCTGTCGCCTTTCACGTATAGATCGCCGGCCTCGCCCTCTGCGACCGGCCGCCCGGCATCGTCGAGGATCTTCAGCTCGTAGCCGGGGACGGGTTTCCCGCTGGAACCCGGCCGCACATCGTCCAGCCGGTTCGAGCAGTAGATGTGAAGCATCTCGGTCGAGCCGACGCCGTCGAGGATCGTGAGCCCGAAGGCTTCCTTCCAGCGGCGCCAGACCTCGGCGGGCAGCGCCTCGGCCGCCGCGACGCAGTGGCGGATCGACGACAGATTGCGGCCTTTGGCGCCCTCGGCGTTGAGGATCGCGTTGTAGAGCGTCGGAGCGGAGAATAAGAGGGTGGGGTGCAGCTTCTCGATCGTTTCCAGCACGGTTGCCGGCGTGTGGCGACCGGCATGCAACACGGTTGAGGCGCCGACCCAGTAGGGCATCGTCAGGTTGTTGCCGAAACCATAGGCGTGGAAAAGGCCGGTGGTCGAGAAGGTGATGTCCTGCTCCCGGATGCCCAGCACCTGCTCGGCGTAGGTGACGCAGGTGTAGGGGATGTCGTGGTGGAGGTGCACGACCGCCTTGGGCTTGCCGGTCGAGCCGGAGCTGTAGAGCCAGAACGCCATGTCGTCCTTGCGAGTGGGTGCGGCGTCCATCTCGGGCCCGGGTTTCATGTGGTCGGCGCGGAGGAGTCGGGGTGCGCCGGCGCAGCGGGCGGCGGCTGGCTCGAGCTTCTCCTGTGTGTTGGAGTCGACGACCACGACGCGCGCCAGGGAGTCCTCGATGAAGTGGTCGTAGTCCTCGCTGCGCTGGAGCAGAGGGTTGACGGGGACGGGAACGGCGCCGAGGCGGATCGCGCCGAGGAACGCGGCGACCCAGCCGGGGCCGTCATAGGCGGCGATCAGGACGCGCTCTTCGCGGCGGACCCCCAGGTCTTGCAGTGCGTGCGCCGCCCCGTTGGAGAGCTTGAAGAGGTCGGCGTAGGTCAGGTCGCCGGCGGCGGAGAAGATCGCGATCTTGTTCTCGCGGCCGGCCGCGAGGTTGCGCTCGACGAGGTCCGCGCCGACGTTGTAGCGGTCCGGCAGGTTGATCCTTCCCATCTCCATTGTTCAGAGTAGTTTCGGGCCGCGTCAGGGAGCGGGGGCGCGCG
>JBOHUQ010000150.1:0-41560 GCA_050734495.1 Candidatus Dormibacteraceae bacterium | reverse complement strand
GCGGTGATGTGTACGAACCAGCGGCGCCCGGCGACCGACACGGAGTGCCGGCTCCGGGCGCGCACCTGCGCGATCGCGACGTAGAGAAGCGCGAGCAGGGCGTCGAACGGGCCACGCCAGCCCTGGGCGTTGAGGGCATCGACGCCGACGAACCAGGCGATCGCGAAGAGTCCGCGGGTGATCCAGTCCGCAAAGCGGACCGCTTTGATCTCGCTGGCGATTCCAAATGCAAGCGACGACACCACCAACGTGGTTGGGATCTCCCAGCGGCCGGGCCCGATCCTGGCGTCGGTCAGCTCGACCACAACGATTACGAGCGCTGCATATAAGAAGGAAGAGGCGTTGCGGGTCAAGGGCTTGAGTGCCGGGCTGGCGAATGGCGCGACGTAGGCCAGCAGGGCGGAAGCGGTCAGCGTCGCCGCCCAGGGGCCCAGCTCGAGAGCCCTTCCGGTCGCCGCCAGTGCGAGTGGCAGAGCGGCACGAAGCGTGTAGCCGGTGAGCTCGGTCCGGCCCAGCCAGAAGTCCACCGCGTACAGGGTGAACGCGAACCACAGGGAGCTCGCCACGGGCCACGTCTCACCCACGGCGTTTTGCCAGCACGCGATGGCGAAGCCGGCCAGCACGGCGAGATGGAGGTGGGCGGGATGAGCTCGGTAGATGCGCCCGATCACGCCGAGCTCGTTCGGCGTCCGAGTGAGGCCGATCAACGGGACCGCCACCAGCATCGGGTAGAGGAAGTGGTAGGAGTTGATCCCCAGCGGTCCGACCAATGCGGCCGCGGCGAGCACCAGCGCGGCCTCGCCCGTCCACGCGCGGCTCTCTCGAGGCGACAGCGCTTGCCACGCCAGGTAGGCAAGTGAGATGGTCGCAAGCGTCGCGGGCCACAGCCAGTCGGTGGGTTCGTGAGTGAGCATCAGCAGCAGGGCGATCGCCGCGGTGGCGTGCGCAAACCACGGGAAGTCCTGGAAAACCGGGTCACGCCTGAGGCGTTCCCAGGCGCCGTAAACCAGGGGGGTGAAAGCGAGTCCTGCAGGCCTCCAGTGCTCGCCGCCGAAGGCGCCCGACACGCCCCAGGCCGCAACGGCGATCGCCAAACCGGACATCAGGCCGTACGAGCGCAGGCCGAGGCTGAGGGCCAGCCCGCCATATACGAACGCGCAGGCGGCGCCGGTGACGGCCAGCGCCTGATCGACCGTGATCCCTCGCGAGCCGAGCGAGAGGAACGTCCAGGCGGCGACGCCCACCAGCGGCAGCAGCACGGCGGCAAGTGCCGTGTAGATCTGGCCGACCGAGCGCAGGTCGGGGCGGCCCAGCGCAACGTAGCCGGCTGCGGCGAAGATGATGTCGAGGGCGACCACGGCCGCCAGCCGCACGCCGCCGCCAAGGCCGACGGTGCCGTACAACTCGAAGAGCACCGTGGCGACGACCAGCAGGAAGGCGCCGAGCGACGCGAGGATGAGGACCGAGTGCTCGGCGAAGAGGTCGCGCCATGAGATCGGCGGGCGGGCCGGAGCGGCCCGGACGGCGGCCGGCTCGGGGAGTGGGGCAGCGGATACACCAACCGCATGGCCCTCGGCAGGTCGCGAAGCGGTCGCGTCCTCGGCTTGTGGCCGCAGCGGCTGGGACCACGTGCTGAGGACCGCCGAGCGAGCGGCATAGTCGAGCTCGATCGCGGCCGCCGCGTCAGTTGGGATGAGGTCCAGCGCTCCAAGTTCACGCGCCTCCTGGCGCGCCCGCTCGTAGTGCGCGAGCTCCCACAGCACGCGAGACCGGTTGTCGGCGTAGCCGGACGACAAGCCGGCCCGGAGCCGGATCATCGCCGCCACGACGTCGGCCGGGAGTCCTGCCTCCAGGGACGCGATCGCGACCTCGGTCGCGGCTTCCGCGTAGTCCGGCTGCGTGGTGAGAGCCCGGGACCACGGGCCCCACTCCCGCCGGACCTTCTCGATCGCCTCGGGGGAGAGCTTGGCCCGCATCCTGGGCGTCGCCGCCTGCTTATCCACCGATTCGCTCCGAGCGTAGTCTCCCCATGTGGCCAGGGATTGTCCAGAGAGTTCGCATGGCGACAGCGTGAGGCCCCTCAGGTATCTCAGTCAGTACTTTTCAGTCTCATAAACGGTCTCAATCTCACGGACCGTGTCGCGTTGGTCTACGGTCCGGTCTGTTGAAGCCGCGAAGAGTAACGTGGTCGGGATCGGCCCAGGCGATCGTGGCCGCGCTTCTGCTGATGGGGTGCGGGGGTCAACAAGCCGCGGCTGCGACGCCGCCGTCCCGCTCGCCGGCGCCCAGTGCAACCCCGACTCCTGTGGCCGTCTCCCCGTCACCCTCGCCACCGCCTCCGCAGCGGATGGAGACATCGCTCCCGGTGGCGCTCGAGGAATCCGGCGCCGCCGCGGCCGGGGCAAAGCTCTACGTGATTGGTGGCTTCGACGCCGCGGGCAACAGCCTGTCGACGGTCTGGGTGTTCGATGGGAGCGCGTGGAGCGCGGGCCCCAGATTGCCGCTAGGCCTCGACCATACGTCCGCAGCGACCCTCGACGGCCATATTTATGTGGCCGGCGGCCATAGCTTCACACGCGACAGCGCACGGTTCTTTCGCCTCGACGGTTCGTCCTGGACCGAGCTCGCCCCGATGCGGCATCCACGCGGCGGCCACACGCTGCTCGCCGCGGCCAACCGGCTCTATGTCATTGGCGGCAACAATGCAGCCGCCAACGTTGCTCCGGCCGAGGTTTATGACCCGAAGACCGGCGCCTGGTCCGACCTGCCCGCGCTGCCCGTTCCGCGCAACCACGTCGCGGGATTCGTGTTCGGCTTCAGCGCCTGCGCCGCCGGAGGCCGTTCACCCGCCACCACGCGGGTGGACTGCTTCGACACAGAGAGCTCGTCGTGGGTTCGCTTGCCAGACCTGCCACAGCCCACGAGCGGCGCCGGAGCGACCGCGCTCGAGGACGGCCGGGCCGTGATCATCGGCGGCCAGGATGCGGGGGAGACCAGGATCAGCGACCAGTTTGCCGAGCTGCCAGACCCGACTGGCTGGAACTCGCTCGCAACCATGCTCGTGCCGAGGCACGGATTCGAGCTGGCGCTCTTCGAAGGTCGGGCGTGGGCGTGCGGCGGAGGCTCCCTGCCGGGCCTTCACCCGGTAGCGACCTGCACGTCGGTCGTGTGACCTACCGGACGGCCGGCAGTGGCTGCAGATGCGGATTCGAAGTCGCGGGGTGCAGCACCCATTACCGTGAATGCGATCGATCAGCGCTTCGTCGCAAACCACGATCACGGAGCAATCTTGCCGGAGCCTCCGTATGGCGATCGGCCCTTATGCGTTAATTCAGGTTAGAGCGGCGACTTGACGATGGAGCGCCTGATATATGGCGCCCACGGCGGGCGCAGTCCGGCCCATGACTTTACAGATCGTCCACGCTCCTTCTGGCGTGATATAAACGCCAACATCAACAACGGTCGAACCAAACCACGCGGGCGCCGTCCCGGCATCGAGGTAGAACCCTCGCTGGTAAGGCAGGCGCGACTGGCCGCCGGCCTCAGCATGTCGCAGCTCGCGGGCGCCGACTTCACGCGACAAACCATCTTCCTTATCGAGGCCGGCAGGGCCCGGCCCTCGATGAGGACACTCGAGATCATCGCCGGGCGCACAGGAATGCCGGTCCAGCATTTCCTCAGAGGGTCCGCCGCAAGCGCGGCGTCGGGCGACCGCGGCTATGCGGACCCTCGGGTGGAGGAGCTGCAGGCACTCTGCCTCCAGCACCAGTTCGACGAAGCGATCGCGCTAGGCCTTCCGCTGCTCGAGCGCCCCATGACCGCGCAGATCGAGGCGCGCGTCAGGCATTACGTCGGCCAGGCCTTCGTGAGGTCGAGGCGGCCTGACGAAGGGCTGGTGCACCTGCGGCGCGCGCAGGCGCTCCTGGAAATTGAGCCAGACCCCTGGCTCGCCATCGAATGCACCGATTGGGAGGCGAGCGGTCTTTACCTGAATGAAGACCCTCGAGCCCTTGCGGTGGCAGAGCGTGCGCTCAAGCTATGTCGGGCCACCGAGCCGTGCCTTCCGGGCACCGAGGCGAGGATCCTCGAGCACATCGCCACGATTCACGTCAAGAACCATTCTTTCGACCGCGCGATCAGGTTCTACGAGGAAGCTCTCCGGGCCGCCCGCACGATGCGCGATCTGCCTCGCCGCGGAGGGACATACCACGGCCTGGGCATTGCCTACCAGGAACGTGGCGATACCGGAAAGGCGATCGAGTACACGCACAAGGCTCTGGCCCTGTACGCGCTCGAACGCGACACCGCGCTGCAGGCAAACGGCCAGAACGAACTGGGCATCTTGCTCATGCGACAGGGTCGGATGGAGCGTGCAGAGGAGGCCTTTCGAACAGCACTCGTGCATCTTGTGGAGGCCGGAACCGAGAGGATGAAGAGCCACGTGCTGCTGAGCCTCGGAGAGCTTTATCTGAGAAACGGTCGCGCGGCTGATGGCATCAAGATCGTGAAGGAGGCCATCGAGCTGGCCAGGCGACACAATGAGTCGATGGCCCTGGCGAGTGGACATGTCTTGCTCGGGCAGCTCAACGAACGCATGGACGATCACGAAATGGCGGACAAAGAGTTTCGTGTCGCCATCCGGCTGCTCGGTGCTGCGGGCCGGACGGATCGGCTCGCCGAAACTCACGCCGCCTATGCAGAAATGCTTGACGCCCGCGGCGACGGCCCTATGGCCAGCCGGCAATGGAAGCGGGCGGCCAAACTGGCTTTGCAGCGTCGGTCGGACGCGATGCCCGCGAAAGCCGTTTAGCCGGGTGCGACTCGCGGGCCCTCGGGGCTTGCTTCAGGCACCCGTCGCACGCGCCGTCCCGTATGAAACGCAACTGATCCGGAGATGCCGCGAGATGCCGGCGTGCCGCCGTTGGAGCTGAGCGCGGTCCGCGCCCTCACGTTCGACGTATTCGGGACCACGGTCGATTGGCTCTCCGGGGTGGCCGCCGAGGCGCGGCGGCTCGGTGCCCTAAATGGTGTGGATGCGGATTGGGAGCGGCTGGCCCTGGCGTGGCGCGCGCTGTACATGCCGTCGTTGGACAGGGTGCGGCGAGGCGAGCTGCCGTGGACGAACTTCGACCGGCTGCACCGGATGTCGCTGGACCAGGTCCTTCGCGGGGTCGGCGCGGAACGCTTCGATCCGGCCGCGCGTGAGGAGCTGAACCGCGCATGGGAGCGCCTGCCGGCATGGCCCGACTCGGCGCGGGGCCTCCAGCGCCTGGCGAGCCGGTTCACGGTGGCAACGCTCTCCAATGGCAATCGGGCTCAGCAGACCGCGCTCCTTCAGTTCGCCGCGCTGCCCTTCCAGCGCATCCTCTCCGCCGAAGACTTTCATCACTACAAGCCCGATCCCGAGGTGTACTTGGGGGCGGCGTCCGCACTCGGCCTTGACGGGGGCCAGGTGATGATGGTCGCATCGCACAAATCGGACCTGCGCGCCGCGCAGGCCGCCGGCTTGCGCGCGGCCTTCGTCGAGCGGCCGCTCGAGAAAGGACCGGCCGGAGGTGCGGATCTCTTGCCCGACCCACTTTCCGACGTGCAGGCAGCCGACTTCATGGACTTGGCGGACAAGCTCGGCTGCTGACTGCGCGCGGGGTTGGGCCAAACGGGCACAGTAGGACGCGTCTGGGCGGGCCGCGCAAGCATGGCGAACCTCGCGCGCGCGCCCCCTCTATATTCACTCGAGAAAAGTCCGGCACTCGAGTACAGAGGCACCTTCGGGGCTCAAAAAAAGTTTCGGCGGGATGTCGATCTGGGCGGGGAGCCTTCGTGTAGGTGATGACGACCGGCTGGGCCGGCGATCTCTCGGACGGAGGAAACATCATGAAAGTTGTTGTTTCGGAGTTCGTTTCGCTGGACGGAGTGATGGAGGATCCGGGTGGGGCGGAGGGTTACAAGCACGGCGGCTGGTCCTTCAAGTTCAAGCGCGGGCCGGAAGGCGACAAGTTCAAGGTCGACGAGCTGTCAGCCGCTGGCGCGCTTCTCCTGGGCCGCGTGACCTACGAGGGCTTCGCCAAGGCATGGCCTTCGATCAAGGACCCGGACGGGTTCGCCGACAGGATGAACGGCATCCGCAAGTACGTCGTCTCAAACACCCTGAAGGATTCTGAGGCGACCTGGAACAACACGACCATCATCCGGGGCGACATGGCGGGTGAGATCGCCAAGCTCAAGGCCCAGTCGGGGGGCGACCTGCTGGTCTTCGGAAGCGCTCGCCTCGCGCAAGGCCTGGCTGAGCACGGGCTGGTGGACGATTACCGCCTGATGGTCTACCCGGTCGTCCTGGGCAGCGGCAAGCGCTTGTTCGCGGACGCGGGCAAGATGGCCTCGCTCGAGCTCGTCGACTCCAAGCCGGCAGGCGACGGAATCGTCATGCTCACCTACCAGGCCGTCTGATGCAGCAGTACATGCTCACCGTGCACTCGGTCGAGGGCAACCCAGAGCCCTCGGCCGAGGAGAGACAGAAGGTTTACCGGGACGTTGACGTCTTCAACGCGGAGCTCCGGTCGAAAGGTGTGTGGGTGTTTGGCGGAGGCCTTCACCCCGCGAACACCGCCACCGTGGTGCGGATTCGCGAGGGCGGCGAGGTCCTGATGACAGACGGACCCTTTGCCGAGGGCAAGGAACATGTCGGCGGGTTCTGGGTGATCGCCGCCCCCGACCTCGATGCGGCCCTCGCGTGGGCCGCCAAGGCGACCGCGGCATGCGACGCCCCGGTCGAGGTGCGACCCTTCCAAGACGCCGGCCCCACGGACTGACCGAGTGCCGGCCGTCGATGGATCGGAGGTTGAACGCGTATTTCGTGAGGAGTATGGCCGCGCCGTGGCGGTCCTGGTCCGCGCGTTCGGGGACATCGACCTCGCGGAGGAGGCGGTCCAGGATGCATTCGCGGTGGCGGTTGAGCGCTGGCCGTCGACTGGGTTGCCACCGAGCCCGGCCGGATGGATCATCACCACGGCTCGCAACCGCGCCATCGATCGGTTCCGTCGCGAAGCCTCACGTGAGGATCGGCATGTCCAGGCGGCGCTGATGCTGGAAGGCCGGAACGGTCCTGCGGAAGGAGGTCCCGTGCGCGACGACGTCCTGCGCCTGATCTTCACCTGCTGCCACCCGGCGCTCGCGGCCGGCGCCCAGGTCGCGCTGACTCTGCGGCTGCTGGGAGGGCTCACGACGACGGAGATCGCGCGGGCCTTCCTGGTTCCGGAAGCGACGATGGCCCAACGCCTCGTGCGCGCAAAGGGAAAGATCCGCGACGCGAAAATCCCGTACAGGGTTCCCAGCGCGTCCGAGCTGCCGTTCCGGCTGCGGGCCGTGCTGTCCGTGGTCTATCTGATCTTCAACGCGGGCTACACGGCGAGCTCTGGCGATCGCCTCGTCCGCGACGATCTCTGCGCCGAGGCGGTCCGGCTGGGACGCCTGCTCGCGGAGCTGATGCCGCACGAGCCTGAGGTGATGGGACTGCTCGCCCTGATGCTGCTCACGGAATCGCGCCGCGCGGCCCGCACGGGCGCCGGCGGGAACATTGTGCTTCTGGCCGACCAGGACCGGTTGGCGTGGAACCGCGAGCTCATCGCCGAGGGGCAGGCAATCGTCCGCGCGTGCCTGCGGCGCAACGAGCCCGGGCCGTACCAGATCCAGGCGGCGATCGGCGCGGTTCACAGTGATGCTCTGACAGCGGCCGGCACCGACTGGATGCAGATCGTGCGGCTCTACGACCAGCTTCTCGCCGTGGCTCCGACCCCGGTGGTCGCCCTAAACCGGGCGGTGGCGGTGGCCGAGGTCCACGGGCCGGGGGCGGCCCTTGCACTGCTGGAGGATCTCGAGCTCGGCGACTACTACCTCTTTGACGCCATCCGGGCCGACCTCCTGGTTCGCCTCGGGCGCAACACTGAGGCGGCGGCCGCCTATGAATCCGCCATCGGCCTCACCGCGAACGCCGCCGAACGCGCCTTCCTGCAGCGCGGCCTGGAGCGCGCGCGAACCAAACCACCGATCACTCGCGATCCGCGGTCATCCCCGGAAGCTGGTTGAAGGCGTAGTAGATGGCGGTGATGGCGAACAGGGCCACGACCAGGATCGCGCTCACGAACGCCAGGCCGATCGCCAGCGCATAGGTGAGCAGACCGACGCCAAACCGCGGGATGACCGCCCGCAGGCTCCCCGTCTTGATCTCCGGTCGCAGCAATTTCGGGTGGGTGAGCGCGTAGGCGACCAGCACCTGGAAAGAGATGCTCATCGCCGTCATGACCACCGCGTAGAAGGCCGCCGCCACAGATCCGTTCTCGCCTGAGTTCAGGTAGTGGCCGAGGAGCTGCGTGGGGTAGGGGACCAACACCACCAGGAGCAGCAGCACCAGGTTGATGAACTGGATCGTCCGGTCGACTCCTCGGATGCCCCTGAAAATCGTGTGGTGGTTCACCCAGATGACCCCGATAGTGAGAAAGCTCGCCGCGTACGTGGCCAGCAGGGGCCACTGACCCAGGAGCTTGGGGAGCAGCTTTCCGGGCTGCGCGCCTGGATCGACGAACTGCAGAACGAGCAGAGTGATGGCGACGGCGAACACGCCATCGCTGAATGCCTCCAGCCTCGAGGTGCTCATCGCGCTCGAACGTTACTCAATTTGCTCTTGCGGGCACGACAAGGAGTGGCCGCCACTCAGCCGGTCGCAAGGATTCGCTCGAAAGCGCCCAGGTAGCTCTCGTCCCCGGCCTGCTGCCGCAAGAGCCAGTACTCCGCCCCCCAGAACAGGTAGGCATCGAGCGCGCCGCCCGACTCGCGAGCCAGGACCAGGCACCGGTTGTAGTTCTCGATCACACGCTCCGGCGGGCAACTCGCCATCGCCCGGCCCGCGGGACTGGGTGGTGTTGTGACGGCCTCCCACGGTTCGGCCTGTCCCTCGCTGATCATCAGGCTCCGGCCATCCGCCGCCGCCCGCTCGACCACGCGACGAGCACGCTCCGGCCAGGCGTGGTCGCCCGCGCTCATGTACGCGGTCAGGCCTCCCACGGCCCCCAGCGCATGGCATGGGTAGAAGTCGATGCCGACGATCTCCGCCGCCGCCTCGGCCAGTGATAACGAGTCGCCCTGGTCGCGCGTCCGCCACCATTGCTGGGCGGCGACCGGCGTCGACATGGGGAGGAATCCATTCATGAGGACCGGCCGCCGCGGATCAAGACTCTTCACCTCGGCGATCTCGCGCTTCACGAACCCTGCCGTCAGCCGCCACGAGTGCTCCACGCCGAGCGGATCGACCGCCTCGTGCTCGACCTGCCAGGCGACCACAGATGCGTGCCCGCGGTACCGGTCAACGACGCGGCCGATGAATCTCAGGGCGGCTGCCAGCAGCTCCGGGTGAGACGACTCGCCGACCAGCGAGCCTTCACGCAAGGGCGTCGGGAGATGGTGCACGGGGACGAAGAACTCGGGGTAGCCGAAATTCTTGACCGCGCCGACTGCGATGATCACCTGCTTCCCCGCACGTTCCGCGCTCTCGACCTGCCAGTCCAGGTGCGAGGGATCGAAAGCGTCGGGCGCCGGCTCCATCCGATTCCAGAGCGCCCCCAGGCGGACGACCTGATAAGGGTGGTCGAGGAGCGCGGTCAGCGTCGCGCGAGGTTCCAGTCCGAGACCCTCGGCCTGGAGCGGCCGAAAGCTGATCCCAAGGCGCGTCGTGCCGCGCGATTCCACCGGGGCGGTGCGCCACCTGTCCGTCAACGGCCCTTGCGCCTTCGTGATCCTTAGGCCCATCGGTTCCAAACTATGATCGAGCCGTGGACTTCACCACCCGACCCGAGCTCAAGGGGACGTTTGGGATGGTCAGCTCGACGCACTGGCTCGCCACGCAGTGCGGGATGGCCGTGCTGGAGCAGGGCGGGAATGCTTTCGATGCGGCGGTTGCCGCTGGGTTCGTGCTGCAGGTGGTCGAGCCGCACCTCAACGGGCTGGGCGGCGAGGTGCCGATCCTCCTCTGGGACAGTTCTCGGTCCCGCGTTGAGGTCATATGTGGTCAGGGTCCCGCTCCCCTGGCGGCGTCCATCGATTCAATCCACGCCCTCGGGCTGAACGACATTCCCGGCACCGGTTTGCTTGCGGCGTGCGTCCCGGGTGCATTCGGGGGATGGATGGCGCTGCTCCGGGACCATGGGACTTGGCGGATTGGCGACGTGATGCGCTTCGCCATCGATTACGCAGAAGCCGGTTACCCGCTGGCGCCGCGCGTCGCGGGCACAATCGCGATGGTCGAGGGCCTCTTTCGTGAGCACTGGCCGGCGTCGGCCGCGGTTTATCTACGCGACGGATTGCCCGCACCCGGCCATCGCGCCCGCAATGCGGACCTCGCCACGACGTACCGGCGCCTGGTGCGCGAAGCGGAGGCGGCGCGTGGTGGGCGGGAGAGCCAGATCGACGCCGCCCTGGGCGCGTTTTATTCAGGTTTCGTCGCCGAGGCGGTCGAGACGCACTGTCGAGACGAGTACATGGACAGCTCTGGGATGGCGCATCGAGGGCTGCTCGCGGGCGCGGACTTCGCGACGTTCAAGGCCAGGCACGAGTCCCCCTTCACCGTTGGGTTTGAGGGCTGGACCGTGGCCAAATGCGGACCGTGGAGCCAGGGACCCGTGTTCCTTCAGCAGCTCATGCTGCTCGATGGCGCCGGACTTCGGGCGGCCGGGTTTCTCTCGGCCGACCACGTGCATCTGGTGACCGAGTGCGCGAAGCTCGCCTTTGCCGACAGGGAGGCGTGGTATGCGGACCCGGATTTCGCGGATGTGCCGCTTGACGGCCTGCTTGCCCGCGACTATGCAGCGGCGCGTCGTGAGCTCGTGGGCGAGCGCGCCTCGTTCGAGCTCCGTCCCGGAGCTCCCGGCGGCCGGCCCCCGCGGCTGCCGCGGTCATCGGGGCAGGCCGTCGCCGAGGGTCACTGGACCGGGACCGGCGCGCAGGCGGTCGGTGAGGTGCGCGGCGACACCGTGCACGTTGCGGCCGTCGACCGTCACGGCAACATGGTCGCCTGCACGCCCAGCGGTGGCTGGTTGCAGAGCTCGCCGGTGATCTCCGGCCTCGGGTTCTGCCTCGGCACTCGCGCCC
Source organism: Candidatus Dormibacteraceae bacterium (assembly GCA_050734495.1). Classification (GTDB taxonomy): domain Bacteria; phylum Chloroflexota; class Dormibacteria; order Dormibacterales; family Dormibacteraceae; genus Palsa-870. The sequence continues at coordinate 30,424 of JBOHUQ010000150.1, read as the reverse complement.
AGATGCTGAATCTCGATCCAGTTCACCCGAACCACCTCGAAGGCGGAAAGCGTCCGCGCACGACCCTCACCCCGTCGCTCGTGCTGCGTGATGGCGAGCCCCGCCTGGCCTTCGGCACGCCCGGCGGCGACCAGCAGGACCAGTGGTCGCTGGAGTTCTTCCTCGCGCACGCCGTCTTCGGACACGACCTGCAGGCGGCCATCGACGCGCCGACATTTCACACCGCGCACTTTCCAAGCTCGTTCGCGCCACACGCCGCGGAGCCAGGGAGCCTTTACATCGAGTCTCGCATCGAGCCGGGCGTGCTGGAGAACCTGCGCGGCCGGGGGCACGAGATCGTCGATGCGGGAGCCTGGTCCCTGGGCCGCCTGTGCGCGGTCGGGCGTGATCCCGATACGCAGATGCTTTCCGCCGCCGCCAACCCGCGGGGCGGGCAAGGATACGCGGCTGGTCGTTAGGCCGTGATGTCACTGGTACGGGACAACCAGGCTGAGAGCCGGTTACTGACTTTGTCATCCGTGCCCTGAGACGATCAACCGATACGGCCAGAACTCTTAGAACGCAGGGCGCGTACCCTGCGCGTTGAGGGTGGGCAGACCGTCATTTCCAAGGGCGATTCCTGGTCGCCCCGCTGGGACGATTGAGGTTGGCTCATGGGCATCTCTCCAACCCAGGTGATCCCGGCGTGTTTTCTTCAGGCCGTCCTGGCGAGCGGCTAGATCGCCGATGAGCCAGGCCCTGGTCTTCCTGGAGAACGCGAACGCGGTTGCGTTCGTCCTTCTCGGCGTCGCAACCGCAATGAGCTGGGTCAGGCGGCGGGATCGTTCCCTGGGTTTCCTCGCACTTGCCATCGTTCTCCTGTCGCTCCTCTCGCTGCTGGGACGTATTCCGGCGGGTTTCGCGCCACCGCTTCTACCCCAGCTGACCCTGCTGGCTTTGCTGGGCTCCGGCTACGCGCTGCTCCGCTTCCGGGGCTCGCTGATCCCGCTGCCCCGGAGATGGCATGTGGCGGCTGTCGTGGCGCTGCTGGGCACCTACTTCGGGTACTACGGGGCGCAAAGCTTGGCCAACGCACACGCCATACCCGCGGCCGTTTCGTCCGTCGTGGCCGTCGCGCTGCTCCTGGTTTGGGCGGCCACTGTGATCGAGCCGATCATTCGTTTCTGGCTCGTCGCGCGGGATCTGCCCGCGGTCCAGGCGTGGCGTCTGCGATCCCTCAGCTTCGGCTTCGGCGGCCTGGTGGCCATCCTGGCGTTTGCCATCGGCGCCGGCGCGTTATTCAAGTCCAGCCCGCTGTTGCAGGTCCTGATCCAGCTGGCGATCCTGATCATCGTTCCTCTCCTGTATGCGAGCTTTGCCCCGCCGGCCTGGCTCCGCCGCCAGTGGCGCTCCTCCGAAGAAGATGGCCTGCGGGTATTCATGCAGGACATGCTGCTGTTGAGCGAGGAGCCGGCCATGCTCTCCGACCGTGCGCTCGAATGGGCGATGCGCCTGGTCGGCGGAGCGGCGGCGGTCGCATTCGACGGTGCGGGCGGGCGGCTGGCGTCGCGCGGCCTCGACCCCGAGCAGCTACGCTCTGTCGAGCTGCGCCTTCCCGAGCTCAACGAGGGCGTGATGCGGATGTCGATCGACTCTGTCGACCGCGCGCTGTTCGTGCTTCCGGTTGGGGGCCCCGGGCCGCCAGGCCACCTGGTGGTTCTGGCAGGCCCTTTCACGCCTGCCTTTGGAGGCGACGAGCTCAACCGGGTCCAGCAGTTCATGTCCGCGGTCGCCGCCGCGAGGGACCGTGGAATGCTGCTCGAGAGGCTCAAGGAGACAAACGCAGAGCTGGTCGAGGCGAACCACCACAAGACGGTCTTCCTCGCCAACATGAGCCACGAGCTGCGCACGCCGCTCAACGCGATCCTCGGCTTCTCGGAGCTCCTCGTGGACGCGCCAAACGAACAGTTTCCTGAGGCGACCCGGAAGCGGTTCCTGGAGCAGATTCACTCGAGCGGCAAGCATTTGCTCGGTCTCATCAACGACATCCTCGACCTGTCAAAGGTCGAAGCGGGCCAGATGGAGCTGCGCCTGCAGATGGTCGCCGTCGCCGATGTTGTGGCGCAGGTCGTCAGCACGGTCGAGCCCCTGGCCTCAAAGAAGCACATCGAGGTCAAAGCCGATGGTGCGGGCGGAGGGCAGATCCTCGCGGACGAAAGCAAGTTGAAGCAGATGATCCTGAACCTCGTCTCCAACTCCATCAAGTTCACCCCGGAGGGCGGAACGGTGACAATCCAGTCGATTCGAGCCGGAGACCGCGTGGAAATCAGCGTGTCGGACAACGGCATCGGCATCGGACCCGACGATCTCCTGCGCGTGTTCAAGGAGTTTCAGCAGGTCGACTCGGGCGCCAACCGTACGCAGCAGGGCACCGGGCTCGGACTAGCGCTGACGCGGAGCTTCGCCATCCTCCACGGCGGCAACGTTCGCGCGGAGAGCGAGCTCGGCAAGGGAAGCCGCTTCACGATCGACCTTCCGGTCGAGGCGCGCAGCCCGCATCGCGCGCCCACCCTTGCCAATGGCAGCGCCGGCACCGCGAGAGTCGACCTGAATCGACCACTGGTCGTGGTCGTCGAGGACGATCCGGTGGCGGCCGAGCTGCTCGCGCGCCAGATCGAGCGGGTCGGCTTCCGCACAGAGGTCGCTCGCACCGGAGCAGAGGCTCTAGCCATGGCCAAGACGCGCAGGCCGGCCGCCATGACGCTGGACATCCTCCTACCGGACATGGACGGCTGGGAGGTGCTCACGCTTCTCAAGCACGACCCGCTGACGAGCGAAATACCGGTCATGGTCGTCAGCGTCGTCGACAACCCAACACTCGGCACCGCCCTTGGTGCGCTCGACTACTTCGTCAAACCGGTTGAGGCGAAAGAGCTCGTCAGCCGGTTGACCAGCTACACCTTCAACCGTGCGCCGGGTGGTCGGAAGACATCGGTGCTGGTGGTCGATGACGAGGTGGCCAACCGTGAATTGATGAAACTGGTGCTGGAGCCGGCTGGCTTCTCAGCGATTCTGGCGGCCGGAGGCCGGGAGGCGATCGAGCTCGCCCGATCGCGCAAGCCCGACGTGGTCATGCTCGATCTCCTGATGCCCGACGTCGACGGCTTCGACGTGCTCGAGGCTCTGAGCGAGCGGGAATCGACCAGGTCGATCCCCGTCATCGTCCTTACGGCCAAGCACCTGTCCGCGGGCGAAATCGACCACCTCAACGGTCGCGTCGCAACGATTCTCAGGCGAGGATCGACCGGAAGCAAAGAGCTGCTCGGCCAGCTGCGGGCTGTCCTGAATAAGCGGCCTGTCAAACCGTGAGACGGTCCAGCCTGATCCTCGTCGTCGACGATAACGAGGGTGGGCGGCTGCTTGCCAGCGCCGTGCTGCAGCGCGAGGGCTTTCAAGTCGATTCCGCCGGTTCGTCCGATGAGGTCCTGGAGCGCATGAACGCCCGAATGCCGGACCTGATCCTGATGGACGTCCAGCTGCCGGGGCAGGACGGCCTCTCGCTCACCCGTCAGCTGAAAGCCGATCCCGCGACCGCCGCCGTTCCCATCGTGGCGTTGACCGCCCACGCGATGCCCAACGACCGGGACGATGCCCTCTCCGCGGGCTGCGTCGGATACATCTCCAAACCAATCGACACCAGGACGTTCGGAGACCTCGTTCGCGGTTTCCTCACAGCGATGCCGGGGAGCCCGTCTGCCATCGAGTGATCAGTCGCCCGACTTCCGGGCGGACAGACCGCCTGTGCGAGTCGGACCATCCCCTCCAACCATCCGAGGAACCGCGGCTTCTCAGCCAGCTCTGAGCTTTGCCTCATAACATCGGGGGGTAACGGCACGACCCGCGGCGTTGTGAGATGGGCGTGACTTCGGGAGGTATTGGCTCGTTGAGAGGACTCATGTGCCTCGCGGCATTGGCGCTGCTGCTGGGCAGCGAAACGTGGCCGCCGGTGAAATCGGCTGCGCCGCTGGTCGGCTTCAGCTACAGCCCTGTCGAATCGCTGGGGGTAAATCGCGTTCCCACCCAGGACCTGGCGATCCTTCTCGACAGCACCGATCCAGACCTGGTCCGCCTGCCGATCTACTGGGAGTCGGTCGAGCCGACGCCCGAGAGCCTTGACTTCTCATCGGTCGACGAGCTGCTCGCCGTGGTCGAGCAGCACGACCAGGTGACGAGCCGGCAGACGAGAGTCGTCCTCACCATCGGCGCGCGCAACTTCCTTTATCCCGAGCTGCACGAACCGGCATGGGCGGCTCCGCGCGAGCAGCCGCATCTGAACGACGTTCAGTCGGCTGCCGCCTACCGGGCCTACTTCGACGGCAGCCTCTTGCGCTATCGCTCATCGCCGCTGGTCTACGCGTGGCAGGTCGAGAACGAACCGTTCGATTACGTGGTCAACGCGTCCACGGGCGCTGACCAGATCACGGTCGAGCAGCTGGCATGGGAGATCTCCGAGGTCCACCAGCTGGACCCGGGCAAGACCGTCGTGACCACCACCTTTGACGGGTGGAACTCGACCATCGACATGCTCCAGCTCTACGCGCCACCGGTCCTGGCCGCCCTCGGCGCCTACCCGAGCGGCCACCCGGGTGAGACCCTGGCGGCCGGTGACGCGCTGGGACTTGACCTGTACGTCGACGCGCCTTCGACGCCGCTGCGGTTCACCAGCCCAGACCTGCGCAGCGTCTGGAAGCAGCAGGCACTGGGCTTCTGGGCGGGCCAGGCGAAAGCCCAGGGCAAGCAGCTGTGGCTGGCCGAGATGCAAGCGCAGCCGTGGACAACAGGGTCAGGCTTCACGCCCGCGAACCTCCTGGTGAGCGCGGCTGATTACCGGCAGGAGCCGCTTCAGGTCGTTCTCCTGTGGGGCGTGGCGACCTGGCTTCGCGATCCCGCGTGGATGGCGGCCGGGCAGCACGCGATGTCGATCCTGCGCAGCTGACCGGCTCCCTGAAGGCCTCTTGTGCTTCGATGGGTCGGGATGCCTGGCCTGCTCGATACGATGGCGGTGAACCTCCGCCAATTCTCGCGAGTGCCGTCGACCGAATCGCTGGCGCCGGCTGCGGTGGCGATCGTGGTCATGGAAGGCGATGGGGTTCCTTGCGTTCCGATCTTTCAGAGAACCTCCAATATGAGGAGGCACGCGGGTCAGATGGCTCTGCCCGGGGGCCGGCTGCACGAGGGCGAGGGCGCGGAAGAGGGTGCGATTCGCGAACTTCGCGAGGAGCTGGGACTCACCGTCAGCGCTGATGACATCGTTGGGATGCTCGACGACTTTGACACCCGATCCGGCTTCACCATCACGCCGGTGGTCATCTGGACCGATGCGCCGACGGCTGCCCTGCAGCCATCGAAGTTCGAGGTGGCGAAGCTCTACGTCATTGCGATCCCGGAGCTTCGGTCCGCGGCTTCCACGGCGCGGCCGGGCCAGGATTTTTCATTGCGCCTCGAGCGCGCATTCAGGAAGTCCCATTCTGGTCGCGCTTGCGCGCTCGAGGTGTTTGCTCCGACGGCGGCGATCCTGTATCAGTTCAGCGAGGTGGCGCTCGATGGTCGCGCCACGAGGGTCATCGACTTCTACCAGCCGCCCTTCACGCACCGTTAGAGGGTTCGGTTCGCGGCGAGCTCCTTGGCGACGCTCGCGATCGCATCGTCCAACACCAGCACCACGCGGTCGATCTGCTCCTCACTGATGACAAAGGGCGGCGACATCGCCAGCACGTCACCCGTCAGAGGGCGAACGATGACGCCCTGGTCGAGGGCGTCCAACCAGACGCGGCGGGCGGCACCCAGCGAAACGTCGAAGAGCTCTTTGGTGTCCCGGTCGCGCACGAGCTCGATCCCGGCGACCAGGCCCAGGCCGCGGACGTCGCCTACGATCTCGTGCGAGCGGAGCTCCTTCAGGCGCGCCTGCAGGTACGCGCCGCGCTCGGCGGCGCGCTCCACGAGCCGCTCGTCCTTGAGGATCTGCAGGTTCCGAAGCCCGACCGCGCACGCGGTGGGATGCCCGCTGTAAGTGAACCCGTGCGCAAACGATCCTTTCACAGCTTTCAGCGTGTCGTGAATCGAGCGGGTGAGCATAACCCCGGAAAGCGGCAGGTAACCGCTGGTCACCCCCTTCCCGAAGATCATCAGGTCCGCCTCGACATTCCAGTGCTCGAGCGCAAACCACCGACCGGTCCGCCCAAAGCCTGTGATCACCTCGTCGGCGATCAGGAGAAGGCCATACCTGTCGCAGAGCTCGCGCAGCAGTGGGAAGTAGTCCGCCGGCGGAACGATCACGCCGCCGGCGCCCTGCACCGGCTCGGCGACGACCGCGGCGACCGTCTGTGCGCCCGCCTCGAGCACCACGTCCTCCAGCGTCTTGACGTAAGCGGCGCCCGGCGAGCCCTGGCCGGAAAATCGATACGGGTCGGGCGAAGGAGCGTGCAGGAACCCCGGAGCAAGCGGCCCGAAGCCTTTCCAGAAGTTGGGCAGGCCCGTGGCGCTCGTCGCGCCGTAGGTCAGGCCGTGGTAGTCGCGAATCCGCGAGATGATGTTCACCCGGTCGGGCTCGCCCTTGAGCGTCCAGTACAGTCGCGCGATCTTGTAGGCGGTGTCGTTGGCTTCGGCGCCCCCTGACGCGAAGTAGGTCACCTCGAGCTCGCCCGGTGCAAGCTCGGCCAGCTTGGCAGCGAGCTCGATCGCGGGCGCGGTGCCGAAGCCCCCGTACGCCGAGCTGAAGGCCAGCGCTTTCATCTGCTCTGCCGCCCCGTCGGCGAGCTCAGTTCGCCCATAGCCGACATTGACATTCCACAGGGAGGCCATGCCGTCGATGTACTCGCGTCCCTCGACATCGGTCAGGGTGGCGCCGCTGCCGCCCGTGAAGATGAGCTGCGGGACCGTGCCCGGCGGCGCGTCGAGGTCGCCCTGCGGGTGAAGCCAGTGTGTCCGGTCGAGCTCGTGGAGGCGGCTCGACTCCGCCCGCGACAAGGGCATGCCACTCACGTGGCCAAGGATAGGGGCTCCGGCAGATGGCGTTACGAGGAGCACTACCAGTGACCCCTGCGAAGGCTGCCCAAATCCCTCCATCGCCGCGGCATACCCTTATCGCATGGGGATCCAGATGGCCGATTTCGGCCGCACCGGGCACAGGAGCACCCGCACCCTTTTTGGGGCCGCAGCCCTGTCCCGAGCGACCCAGGAGGCGGCGGATCGCACGCTCGAGGTGCTGCTCCGCCACGGTGTCAACCACATCGACGTCGCGGCCAGCTACGGAGACGCCGAGCTGCGCATCCGGCCGTGGCTCAAGCGAGAGCCAGGGCACTTCTTCCTCGCGACCAAGACCGACGCCAGAACCGCCAGAGCGGCGCGCGACGATCTGCACAGGTCGCTGGATCGGCTCGGCGTCGACCACGTCGACCTGTGGCAGCTGCACAACCTCGCCGATCCGATCGAGTGGGACATCGCGCTCAGCCGGGGCGGAGTGATCGAGGCGGCGGCCGACGCGCGCGCCCAGGGCCTCGTTCGATTCATCGGCGTCACGGGTCACGGAGCGCAGATCGCGGCCAACCACCGGCGGAGTCTCGAGCGCTTCGACTTCGATTCAGTGCTGCTGCCCTACAACTTCGTGACCATGCACCTGCCGTATTACGCCGACAATTTCGAGGCGCTGGTCAATACATGCGCCGAGCGCGGAGTCGCAGTGCAGACGATCAAGTCGATCGCATTGAAGCCATGGCTCGGCCGCGTGCACACGCGCTCGACGTGGTACGAGCCGCTCGACAGCCAGGCCGACATCGACCTCGCTGTGTGGTGGGTGCTGGGGCGGCCGGGCTTGTTCCTCAACACGCCCGGCGACGTCGATTTGCTACCCATGGTCCTGGATGCCGCGGAGCGATTCGAGACTCGGCCGGGCGAAGCGGAGATGGCCTCCATGCTGGAGCGCGCGCAGACCGCACCCCTGTTCGTCTGAGTTCGGGCCCGCGGTGCTTCGTTCGATCACGCCCGTCCGGTAGGGCGGCATCTGATATACCTCGCGTGAGGAACGTGGTTCGATGAGCGACACCCCTTCAACCGGCGCACCTGACGTCGACGAGCCGCTTCCCGGCGAGCGTCAAACAAGACTGAGCGGCGCGTGGACGGCGATTGTCATCGGCCTCGTCGCCCTGGTCGTGATCCTCGTGTTCATTCTGCAGAACCAGGCGACCGTGGAGGTCACCTTCCTCGTTTTCAAAGGCCACCTCCCCCTGGCGGTGGCGCTGCTGTTCTCGCTGATCCTTGGCGCCGTGATCGTGGTCGCCTTCGGCGCGGCTCGCCTCCTGCAGCTCCGGATGGTGGCCGGCCGGGCACGCCGCAAGGCACCGTCCCCCTCCCGGTCGGAGTGAAGGAACCCGCCAAACCCTCACCGCGGCGAGCTGCGAGCAAGCAAGGCCGCAAGTCGAAACCCGGCGACCCTGAGGTCACCGACACGAGAGCCACCGAACCGGCCAGCGCGCCGGTCGTCGAGGCCGGCCCGGTCGCCGTGCATGTGGACTCGGGCGACGTCAAGGTGGTGGTCGCGCCGCCGGGAAGGAGGGGTACCGACCGGCGCCTATACAGGCTGATCAACGGCCTGCCGCACACGACAACCAGCGACCGCTACGTGAGCGTGCTCTCAGACCTCGGCGAAGGCCTCGGGTGGGTTGGCCTGGGAATCGGACTCGCCCTGCTCGGCGGTCCGAAGGGCCGTCGAGCTGGAGCCGCCACCGCGGTGGCATCGCTGGGGGCGACCTACGTCGTGCAGACGCGGATCAAGCCGATCTTCCGACGCGTGCGGCCGTTTGTGAATCGCGAAGCCCGCGTCGTCGGGATCCGTCCTGCCGACCACTCATTTCCCTCCGGCCACACAGCGTCATCTTTTGCGGCCGCGACCGCCCTCGCGTTTTTCTATCCCAGGGCCGCCCCGCTCGCATATGGCGTCGCGACCGCGGTTGGCGTTTCGAGGGTTCACCTCGGCGTCCACTTTCCCAGCGACGCGGCGGTTGGTGGAGTGATGGGGATCGGCATTGGCACCTTCAGCGCCTGGGTGTTCAAGAAGCGGGGAATCCGTTGAGTCGCGGCGTGGGCGGGGCAGCGCGGCGCGAGTAACGGGCAGTCTCAGACCAGTCCACAAGCGAACGAGTGGAGGCCTAAGGCAACAAAGCCCAGTGCGACAATGCCTATCACGATCCGTCCGAACGCCTATGCCAGCAGGAACACTGGGCTCGGTCGAGGACTACATGGGCGAGTCGGTGGAGGTCTCGAAAGGTGCTCCTGGCTCCGCGGGGTATCTTCGTGCGATGCCTGACGAAGGGCTTCAGAGCTGGTTTCTCACGAGCCCCGAGCGGGGCAACGATGCCACGGGAGTCGACCGGCGTCGTGAGGACGGCCTGGCCTGGAGCAGCGGGAACCAGGTCGAAGCACTGGTGCACGGGGCCACCTACTTCGCCCGGTTGCTGAAAGAGATTCGCGCCCTGGGCGAGGGCGACCAGCTCTACTTCACGGACTGGCGCGGCGACCCCGATCAACAGCTGGGTGAGGACACCGACACGCAGGTCGGTCCGATGCTCGCCGCCGCCGCAAGTCGTGGCGTGATGGTCAAAGGTTTGGTCTGGCGCTCACACCTGGATAGGCTCGGCTTCAGCGCCAGGGAGAACCGGCACCTCGGAGAGCTGGTAAACGCAACCGGCGGGGAGGTCCTCCTCGATCAGCGCGTTCGTCTCGGCGGCTCCCACCACCAGAAGCTCGTGGTCATCCGGCACGCTACCGCCATCGAACGCGACGTGGCCTTCGTGGGCGGCATCGACCTGTGTCACAGCCGCCGCGATGAGGAGGAACACTCCGGCGACCGGCAGCACCAAACGATGGCGCCGGTCTACGGGCCGAGGCCTCCTTGGCATGACGCGCAACTGGCGATCCAAGGACCGGCTGTAGGCGACCTGGAATTCTGCTTCCGCGAACGCTGGGATGACCGAGGTCCGCTGAGTCGCGACCCTCTCGGGATCCTCCACGACCTGCTGCGCCACACGCACCGCAAGGCAAGCCTCTTGCCGCCGATGCGGGCCGACCCCTCGCCACGCGGAACCCATGCGGTGCAGGTGCTGCGGACCTATGCGCGCCGTCATGGCGGTTATCCGTTCGCCCCGCAGGGCGAGCGCAGCGTAGCGAGAGCGTTCCGCAAGGCCATCGCGCGAGCGCGCCGGCTCCTCTACATCGAGGACCAGTTCCTGTGGTCGACCGAGGTGGCGAATGTCATCGCGGGCGCCCTGGTGGCGTCTCCCTCGCTGCACCTCATCGCCGTGCTGCCGAGATTTTTCGACCAGGCCTCAACGCTTACGCTCCGGCCCAACCAGGTCGGTCGGGAGCAGGCGGTGCGAGTCCTTCTCGACGCGGCGCCCGATCGCGTCGCGATCTACGACATCGAGAATGCCGATGGCATACCTGTCTACGTGCACGCCAAGATCAGCGTCATCGACGACGTCTGGGCATCAGTCGGGTCCGACAATTTCAATCGGAGGTCCTGGAGCCATGACTCCGAGATTGCCTGCGCCGTCATCGACGAAACGCGCGATGGCAGGGACCCGATCGACCCGGCCGGCCTTGGCGACGGCGCTCGCAGGTTCGCGCGCGACCTGAGACTGCAGCTCTGGCGAGAGCACCTCGGACGTGAGGATGGCGACGATGCGGATCTGCTCGATCCGAAGGAGGCGCTGGCGAAGTTCAGGGATGCGGCGCTGGCGCTGGAACGATGGCATCTCGGCGGCCGCCACGGTGAACGGCCGCCTGGAAACCTGAGGCCACATCCTCGGATCCAACCGTCGCGGATTACGGAGCTCTGGGCCGAACCCATGTATCGCGCGATCTACGACCCCGACGCGCGGACGGCCGACATGCGCCGCCAGGCAGAGTGGTAGCCCTCGAGCAGCGGGGCCTGTGAGCCATCGCGCCCTGAGCGACGTTCGTGGGCGCCCGATCGATCGTGGTGTGATTCGGCTGAACGATGGGATTAGAGCGAGCTTCAGAGATAGGGGCAGCCGCACCAGGGCCCTGGTTACACGCGGATTCTCGCGGGTCGAGGAGGTGGGTCCGGGCGAGCTCCTCGAGCTGTACCTCGCCGGCCGTCCGGACGCGCAGCTCACAGGAATCGAACGCCTGGCCACCGCGTGGGTGTGACGCGCTCAGCGCATCGAATGCGCGACGCGGCCGCGGACCGGCCAGCCGGTCGGGTCTAGCTCGACCTCGTCGACGAAGCACCAGCCCCAATTCTCGCCCGGCTCGAACGTCCTGATGATCGGATGCCCTGCCTTGTGGAAATGCGCGGTCGCGTGCTTTTGCGGAGAGCTGTCGCAACAGCCGACGTGACCGCAGGTCATGCAGAGCCGGAGGTGCACCCACGAGCTTCCCATCCGCAGACAGTCCTCGCAACCGTCGGCGCTTGCCTCGACCTCGCGGACCTGATCGAGATGGCTGCAAACTTCAGTCACTTGAGGTCAGCCTACGACGTGATGGGTACGCGTTGCAGAGGGTCAATCCTCATCCGGGTGGCCGGTGTTCCCGAAAGCGATCCGGTCGCGCACCACCTGCGCCCGGCCGAGCAGGCGAGCGCGCTGCACTGCGTCTTCGCCGAACCGGTCTCGGATCGCGTCGATGGCGGTCTCCAACCGCTCGTTGCGCGGCCGGACCTCCCCGGTGAACAGGCCCATCTGCCCGGAGCCCGCCTCGGTCAACCCGGCGAGCCCCACCCCGAGAGTGCCAACCTCGCGGCGCGGCTCGCGCGCCGCCAGCAGCTCCAGCGCGGCTCGATAGATCTCCTCACCCGTGTGGATGGGAGCCTTCAGCGTCACCTGCTTCGAGAAGTGTCCCGCCACGGGTCGGTAGACAACACCGACCGACACAACCCGGCCGCGCCGCCCGGCGGCGCGCAGTCGCCGGCCCACCATGTCCGACAGGCGCATCAGCAGCTCTTCGAGCTCGCGCTGCGAGCTGGTGGCGCGGGCCATCACATGTGAGTGGCTGTAGCTCTTGCGTGCCACGCCCTCGAAGTTGCGGCCCTCGAAACCGCGCAGCCTGCGCAGCCAGGCTTTGGCATGTTCCGGATTCCAACCGGCGCGGTGGAGGGCCTCCGGCGTCGACCGTAGGAACTCGAGCGGCGTGTGAATCCCGGCGAGCTGCAGACGCCTGGCGCTCGCTTCCGCGATCCCGGACAGATCCGTGAGCTGCAGGCGCTCGAAGACCGAGACCAGGTTGGTGTGGTCGATGCGCTCGAGCCCATCGCGCTTGTTCAGGTTGGACGCCTGCTTCGCCATCCAGATCGAGGTCGAGATCCCGACCGAGCAGGTGACGGATTCGCCCACCTCCGCTCGAAGAGCTTGCTTGATCGCGAGGCCAACGCCCCTCGGACCGAGGCGCGCCAGGTCTGGCGTCCCCACAAGGTTCAGCGACGCCTCGTCGATCGACATCCGCAGAACGTCGGGTGTGTGCCTCTCGATGATGTCCATGAGGCGATCCGAGACGGCGCGGTACCGCGGTGGGTTGGGTTCCATGACCACGACCTTGGGAAAGATCGCCTTGGCCTCGAAGACCTTCATCCCTGTCTTGATTCCGAGGTCGCGCGCTTCCCGCGAGGAGGAGACGATGGTGGCGGCGTTGGTCGCGTAGGCGGCGATGGCGAGCGGCCGGCCGCGCAGGCTCGGGTCGTGCTGCTGTTCGATCGAAGCGAAGGCGCAGTTGAGGTCCACGACCAGGGTGGTCGGGTCAGCGGAATTCAGGTCCAAAGGGTCGGCACCGAGGTGCTGGGCCACCGCGAGCAAATGTTCGCACAGACACGGCGCGTCTGCCGGGCCGGAGAATGTCGCCGTGAAATCGCGTGACGTTGCACGCATCGAGATGCCGGCGCCCCTCCGCCGCGAGGTGCGCTTGCTCGGCGACTTGCTCGGGCAGGTGCTGGCGGAATACGGCGGCCCGGGCCTGCTCGCGGACGTCGAAAACCTGCGCCGCACGGTGATCGTCGCGCGCGAAACGGATGACCAGGAGGAGGCGGCGCGCCTGGTGGGGTCATGGCCGATCGACCGGGCGGAGCAGGTCGCGAGGGCGTTCACCTGCTACTTCCAGCTCATCAACCTCGCCGAAGAGCGGCATCGGGCGCGTGCCCTGCGCGAGCGAGACCGCGGAACCGAGCCGCTGGCCGAATCCCTGGAACAGGCGGTGGCCGTGATTCGCTCTGGACATGGCGAGGAGATGCTGCGTGCGCTGCTCGATGACCTCGTGATTCACCCGGTGCTCACCGCCCACCCGACTGAGTCGCGCCGCCGGGCGGTCGTCGCCGCGATCGCGCGAGTCGGCGCGCAGCTCGAAGCGCTCGACGATCCACGGGTCTCCGCGCGCGAGGAGCGGGAAGCCAGACGGCGCCTCCTGGAGGAGATCGATCTTCTCTGGCGCACGGCACAGCTCCGCAGCACGCAGGTCCGCCCGCTGGACGAGGTGCGCTCGGTGATGGCGATCTTCGACGAGACCCTGTTTCGCGCGGTACCTGAGATCTACCGCGACCTTGACTCCGCACTCAGCCCGGAGGATGCCGGCCGGCGTCCACCGATTGCGCCCGCTTTCATCCGGTTGGGCAGCTGGGTCGGGGGCGACCGCGACGGCAACCCGGCAGTGACCGCTGCGGTGACGGTGGATGCCATGGAGATCCACGCCGACCACGTGCTCCGCGGGCTGGAGTCCGCGCTCCTCCGGATCGGCCGCTCGCTCACCGCCGACACGGTGACCACCCCACCCGATCAAGACCTCGGCGCGCGCCTCGCGGCCGCCCGGCTGGCCCAACCCGCCCGGCTGGCGGACCTCGCCGCCCGGTCGCCGGCCGAGCAGCACCGCCAATACCTTCTATATGCGGCCGAACGCGTCAGGGCGACCCGGCTCGCAGACGCGACGATCGCCTACCGAAACCCGGCCGAGCTCCTCGACGACCTGCGCGCGGTCCAGCGATCGCTGGCTTCCGCCGGCGCCGCCCGTCTCGCCTATGGCGAGCTCCAGAACCTGGCCTGGCAGGTCGAAACGTTCGGCTTCCACCTCGCGGAGCTCGAGGTGCGGCAGCACAGCCGGGTGCACGATGTCGCACTCAGAGAGCTCAAAGACGGAGGCGGGCGTTCCACGCAGACCGAAGAGGTGCTCGCGACCTTCCGCGCCATCAGCCGGATCCAGGGGCGATTTGGGATTGGGGCCTGCCGGCGGTACATCGTCAGCTTCACGCGTAGCTCGATCGACGTCTCCAACGTCTACGCGCTCGCCGCGGCTGCAACACCAGGTGGGCCGGCACCCGAGATCGATGTGATCCCGCTGTTTGAAACCGTCGAGGACCTCAGGGGTGGGCCGCTCGTGCTCGATGGAATGGTCGAGCTCGAACCTGTCCGGCGCCACTTGGAAGCCGCCGGGCGTTTGGAGGTGATGCTCGGTTATTCCGATTCGACCAAGGAGGTAGGGCCGGTCTCAGCCAGCCTCGCGCTGTACGAGGCACAGGCCGAGCTCGTCAGCTGGGCTGCTCGCCGCGGCGTGCGATTGACCCTTTTTCACGGTCGCGGCGGCGCCCTCGGCCGCGGAGGGGGCCCGGCGAACCGAGCGATTCGCGCCCAGGCACGTGGTTCGATCGCGGGCCACTTCAAGGTCACCGAGCAAGGCGAGGTGGTTTTCGCGCGTTACTCGAACCCCGCCATCGCCCGGCGTCACCTCGAGCAGGTCGCCTCCGCCGTGTTGATGGCGTCGCTGCCCGACGTCGGCGCTGTGGCTGGGCGAGCGGAGGGTCGGTTTCGTCAGCTGGGGAATCGCATCGACGAGCCGGCGCGCGAGGCCTATCGCGGCCTGATCGAGAGCCACGGTTTCGAGCAGTGGTTCAGCCGGGTCAGCCCGATCGACGAGCTGGGCCGCATGAGGCTCGGGTCGCGTCCGGCGCGCCGCAGCGGTTCGCAAAAGCTCGAAGAGCTGCGGGCCATACCGTGGGTCTTCGCCTGGTCGCAGATGCGCCTGAACCTGCCCGGTTGGTACGGACTTGGAAGCGGGATGGCTGCCGCGGACCTGGCCGAGCTGCGCGCCGCCTACGCCGAATGGCCCCTTTTCAACGTCTTGCTCGACAACGCGGAGATGAGCCTGGCCAAGACCGATCGCCGCATCGCCGAGCGATACCTGGATCTCGGTGGCCGCACCGACCTCAGCGGCCGCATCCTCTCCGAGTACGACCTCACGGTCGACCGAGTGCTGGCGGTCACCGGCCACTCGAGGCTTCTCGAGAACCATCGGGTCCTCTCGTGGGCGGTCGAGCTTCGCAACCCGTATGTGGATGCCCTGTCTCACATCCAGCTGCACACGCTGGAAGCGCTGCGAGGCGATTCGATCGATCGGCTGGAGCGGGCGCGTCTCGAACAGGTCTTGCTCGTCACCGTGAACGGGGTTGCGGCGGGCCTTCAGAACACGGGCTGACCAAGTCGCTCAGGTCCGTGGGTCGGTAGAGCCTGAGGGATCCCGTCCCACGACCATGAACACGGCCGCGAGGACGATCGCGATCGCCGGTGGACCATAGTCTGCGAATACCCCCTGAGGCGCGGCGATGCGGATGATGGTCGAACCCGCGACGAAGACTCCGCCCAGCACCAGCATGATTCGAAACCGCCGAGCAACAAACCGCACCTGTTTGCGGATGCCACCAGGGCGCAGGGACAGCACGGTCACCCCAAGCAAGATCAGAACGACGAGCCCGAAGAGAAAGCCGCGCACCCGGTCAGCTCGTCAGCGGCGGAACGCTCGGCTCCGCAGGTTCCTTGCGTCGCCGGCGCCCGACCATCGCGCCGGCCACAAGAGACGGAACGGCAAGGAGAAAGTAGGCGAACCCGGCAGCGCTCGCATTCAACGGGGCGAGGCCGGCGGAGAGGATTCCGATCGCCGCGGTCGAGCTGTAGAGCCAGAACGACGCACGCGCTTCGTAGACCTGTAGCGGACTGAACGCGAGGCTGATCCGCGAGCGATACGCGTGCAGGTAGAGGAGGGCGATCAAGCCAAACACGCCCGCGAATCCCGCGCCGTAGATGATGAACAGCAAGGACACCTGGTCGGCGCGCATCTGGATCTGATTGAAGACAGTCGCGTAGAGAAATTTCAAGGGATACACGTAGACCAGCACGACGAAGAGGAGGATGAGGTTCACAATGACGACCCAGGCGTCCTCGAAGTCGTAGCGCCGGAAGTACGAGTACTGCGCATACCAGATGTAGGCGACCAGCGCAAAGGTGGCTGCAAACGCGGGTAGCCCTGACAGGGTCTCCAGGAGCTTGTCGAAGCTCTGTGGAACCGCAAGCGAAACCACCAGCAGTGTGATCGCGAAGCCGAAGACCGCGTCGCTGAATCCTTCGAGGCGCGATACATCACCGCGACGACGCGCACTCATTGGGCCGGCTTCCTCAATGCCGTACCAAGGAGGCGGCGCAGGCTGACCAGCTCGCGGTCGTCCAGCTTGCATCCGACGTCGGACATCGCCGTGAGTGTCGATTGAGTTGGTTTGGCTGTCAACCGGTGGAGCTCGCCGTCTGACCTGGACGGTCATTCGCGCTCGACGGCGCGGTAGCCGCGGACCGGGTTCCAGGATTCGACCACGAGGCGGTCACCGCTCTCGTTCAGGCGCGTGATGACGGCTTCCTGGACGTCGATCAGGAACCGGTGAGCCGCGGTTCCCGAGTCGATCTCGATCGCGGTGCCGGCGATCTTCGCCTCGCCCCTCCATGCGGCGGCGCTGCCGGCGGGCGGGTCCTCCGTCGGGCCGTGAATGGCGATACGCGGGTCGCGGCGCAGATCCGTGGCCTTGACGGCGTCCGGCATCGACCCGATCCGAAGCTGACCATCGGCAAACTCGATCTCGGTGCCGCTGATTCGCGGGGAGCCGTCGCGTCGAAGGGTGGCCATCGTGAGGTGCTTGCGCGACCCCAGGAGAGCGTGGACGCGCGAAGCAAACTCAGGCTGGGCCGACTCGAAATCCGACCATGAGGTCAATCCGATCGAACCTTACGCGCCCCGGACGAAGGGACGAAGCGCTGGGCGGTTCGGCCCGCCGGCCGGATGGCTCACCTTCCTGAGCCGGCCAGCCTACGTGATCTGCAGTGGCTCTTTCAGCCGGCGAGGACCTTCACGCTCGCGTAGATGGTCTCGAGGTGGGGGACTGGCACGCCGAGGCGGCCGGCGAGCTCCACGACCGAGCCGGTGATCGCGTCGATCTCCAGGGGCCGGCCGGACTCGAGGTCCTGGAGCATCGACGTTTTGTGTGCGCCCACCCGCGCCGCGCCTCGGATGCGCTGTTCGATGGAGACCGGGATGGAGATGCCAAGCCTGGACGCGACAGCGTCCACCTCTTCCATCGCGGCTCGGACGACAGGGGCGAGCGCAGGCGATTCCGCCATGCCGGCAAGGCTCGCGCGCGTGAGCGCGCTCAGCGGGTTGAAGACCGCGTTGCCCATCAACTTCACCCACAGCTCCTGGCGAATCCTCGGCTGCACAGGCGCTTTCAGGCCGGCGCCCGTGAGCAGCCTGGAGAGCCCGGCAATGCGCTCAGTCTGGCTTCCGTCGAGCTCTCCTAGCGAGAACCTCTCTCCCTCGACGTGCTGGACGACCCCGGGCCCGATGACAGTGGTCGCCGAATAGACGATGCAGCCGATCACACGCTTCGGATCGATCGTCCGGCCGATCATTCCACCAGGGTCGACGGTTTCGAGGTGAGTCCCTTCCAGCTCCCCACCGTGGCGCTGGAAGTACCACCAGGGAATGCCGTTCTGGGCGCTGACCACGGCGGCCTCGGCATTGAGATTGGCCGCGAGGGCTGCCGCCATCGCAGGCACGCTGTGCGCCTTCAGCGTTACAAAGACGAAGTCGGAGGTTCGAATCGCCGCCGGGTCGTCGGACGCCTCGACCGGTACGGTCGACTCTCCATCCGTCTCGATCAGCCGCAGGCCCGACTCGCGCATGGCCTGAAGATGCGGTCCGCGTGCGATGAGCACCACCTCGGCGCCACTCTTCGCGAGCCTCGCTCCGAGAAACCCGCCGGTTGCGCCGGCGCCGAGGATCGCGATTCTCAAGTCTGTGTGAACTGTTCGGCGACGAACCGGCGCTGGATCTTGCCGGTCGGAGTCTTGGGGATCGACTCGACGATGTGCAGATGCCGCGGCACCTTGAAGTCCGCCAGGCGCGACCTGGCAAACGCGAGCAGCTCCTTCTCGGTGGCGGGTTCGTTGAGGACGACCGCGGCGGCGACCTCCTCGCCCCAGGTCGGGTGTGGCACCCCGAAGCTCACAGCTTCCTTCACGGCCGGGTGCGCTTCGAGCACCTCGTCGATCTCCCGCGGCGCGATCTTCTCTCCACCGCGGTTGATCAGCTCCTTGATCCGGCTCAGGAGGCGCAGATATCCGTCCGCATCGAGCACGCCCAAATCACCGGTGCGAAACCAGCCTCGCGTGAACGAGCTCGCGTCGGCCTGAGGGTTGTTCTCGTATGCGTCGATCACGTTGGCTCCCCGCACCGCGACCTCGCCGCTCGTCCCGGCGGGCAGCTCGGTTCCGGCGCCGTCCAGGATCGCGATCTCCACTCCCGTTCCCCGCCCCACGCTGCCCGGCATCCGGCGGTCGGGTGGCAGCGGGTTCGACGCCATCTGGTGACTGGCCTCGGTCATGCCGTATGCCTCGAGCACCGGGACGCCGAAGAGATCTTCCATCAGCCGCATCTGCGCCGGTGCCAGGGTGGCGCTGCACGACCGGATGAAACGGAGGCGCTCGCAGCCGGGGGGCCGCTTGTCCTGGATCCGTGACAGGATCAGCTGGTGTGGCGTGGGTGAGGCGGTGTACCACGTGGGCCGCGTCGCTTCCATCAGCGGGCGAAAGCCCAGTGGACCGAAGCGGCGAGGCACGACCACGGTCCCGCCCGAGGCGAACGTCGCCAGT
Source organism: Candidatus Dormibacteraceae bacterium (assembly GCA_050734495.1). Classification (GTDB taxonomy): domain Bacteria; phylum Chloroflexota; class Dormibacteria; order Dormibacterales; family Dormibacteraceae; genus Palsa-870. The sequence goes on along the minus strand of JBOHUQ010000150.1, from coordinate 11,429 downwards.
GTCGAGGCGACCATGCCGTGGACGTGAAACAAGGGCATGATGCAGAGCGACACGTCGTCCGCCATCAGCTCATATGAGCGGACGATGTTGTCCACCGACGTGAGCAGATTGCGGTGCCTCAAGGGCACCCGCTTTGGCCGGCTGGTCGTGCCGCTGGTGTGAAGGACCAGCGCGGTCGCCTCCGCGTCCGACAGGTCGAACGACCCGTTTGTGACATTGCCGTGGGGGCTGATCTCCAGCCGTCCAGCCACATCCAGCTCGACCTCGATCAGCCTGCCGCCCGCCGGCAGGGCCTCGCGCGCCGCGGCCGCCTCACCAGGGGGGACGAGCAGGAACCTGGCGCCCGTGTCCTCCAGGTAGAAGCGGAATTCGTCCACTTTGTACCCCGGGTTGAGTGGGCAGCTGACGCCGATCATCGACGTGGCCAGGAACGTAAGTACCGCTTCGGGTCCGTTGGGAAACACCGTGGCGACGCGATCTCCCGGCTTGACTCCGTGAGACGCGAGCGCGGTCGCCATCTGTGCGGTCAGGTCGCGCAGCCGGCCGTAGGTCAGCGTCGGACCGTCGGGGACGATCAGCGCGGCCCTGTCGGTCGCACCGCGGTCCAGCAGCGAGCCGATGTTGGCGTCGATGCTTCGATTGTCGTGGATCATCGTCTGCTGACGAAAGCCATCGCCTCCCTGGCCAGGTCGAGCCAGGACCTGGGCGAGGTGGGCGACACCTCGAGCCACTCCCGCATGGGCTTGCCCTTGCCCGCGTCGAAGGGTTGTCCGTCGCCGGAATCGACGAGCGCAGCGACCCGATCGCCGGGAAGCTTCACCACGAGTTTTCCCCTGACGAGCATGGCGAAGATCTTTCCGTCCACCTTGAGCTGACCGGTTGAGCCGAATCCTTTTCCGTGGCCGATGCGCGCGGCAGGCGAGGCAGCAACGATGGATTCGACCAACGACTCATATCGCTCCTCCGGGGTCATCGCTGTCTCACGTGATGGGAATCCAGAATTCGATCGTGGTCCCGAGGCCCGGCTGGCTCTCGATCTTGTACCAGCCGCCCGCCATGAGGGCACGTTCCTTGAGGGCCAGCAGGCCGAGATGGCCCGGCAGGTTGTTTCTCTCTGAGACCACGAACCCCTTGCCGTTGTCGACCACCAATCCGTGGACGCCGGAATCGCTCGCGGTCACGCGCACCTGGACTCGGGTCGCCCTGGCGTGCTTCTCGACGTTGGTGACGGCCTCAGCAAGCTGCCGGAAGACGGTCGATTTGAACTCGTAGCCGAGGCCCTCTGGAAGGTCGAGCTCCAGCTCGGCTTCGACGCCGGTCAGAGAGCGGAACATCGCCAGCCGGTCCCGGATCGACTCCGTCAGTCCTTCGGGATCCTCGAGGGCCGGCGGACGGACTTCGAACAGAAGCCTGCGCAAGGCATCCTCGGTCTGTCCCAGCAGGGACTGGGCCTGGCGCAGGATGGGCACGTTCGGGCGCGCCGAGTCACCCAGGCGCTGCAGGTGCAGCTCCGCCGCGGTGAGCTTCTGCAGCGCGTCATCGTGGAGCCGGTTGGCGAAACGCTTGCGCTCGTTGTCCACGGCGGTCGAAATCGTCTTCAAGAGAAGCAGCCGCGCCGCATCGATCTTCTGCAGCCTCGAGACCGTCTCCTGGAGATCGCCCTCGGCCAACTTCAGCTGCCGCACCACGCCCGCGGCCAGCCCTGCTTCCTGGAGCACCCACGAATCCTCGCGAGAGAATCCTCCAGTCCGTTTCGAATCGTATGCCGCCAGGAGGCCCAGCCTCTGGTCGCCTGCACGCCACGGCACGCTGACGGCATTCGATACGCCGAGCGCGCCCAACACCCACGCGGACTCTTGCGACCCATCGTCCTGGTCGGCGATATGGATGTAGTCCTTGAAGACGACTCTGCTCTGCAGGTCATCGCGATCTGGGGCGCACGGCGCGGTGCGCAGGCTCGAGACGTATGCCTCGTCGACCCCGTACCCGCCGGGCACGGCTCGCAGGATTCCGTCCTCGCCCAGCTGCCAGAAGAGGACTTTGGCGGCCCCGACGAGGCGCGCGACGCTTGCGCCGAGCAGCTGGTAGAACTCGGTGAGGTTTTGACCCGACCGAGCATGTACCGAGACCGCGAGAAGCGCTTCCACGGCCAGCTCGTGAGCCCTCTCGACTCGGACCGCGCTCTGAGCCCGCTCCTCGTTGATCAAGCGCTCCTTTTCTATGCGCTCGAGGTCGGACCGCAGGTTGATCAGAGTATCGACCATCTCCTGGCGGCGCCCCCGCAACAATGCGATCTGGACGGAGGCCGCGATCTGGCTCGTGAGGATTGCAAAGACGTGCCGGTGGATCTGCGTGTAAGGCAGCTCGCGAGCGACGCCGATCATGCCCACCGTCTCGCTCGCCGCCTCGAGGAGCCCGGCGCACACGGCCGGGTTGGAGCTCGATGTCTCGCCGGCGATCAGCCGCTCGGCCTCGCCTGGCGCCGACGTCCGCGACGCATCCGCCGACCGCGAGTAGACACGCTCGTACGAGCCGGTCTGGTCGGTCAGGCCCATGAAGGCCACCGACGATTTGGTCAGCGACAGCGCCCGCGACATCGCAAGCTCCACGATCTCGTCGACCTCGTTGAGGCGCGCCAGTTCGCGGCAGGCGGCCTGGACCTCCTCAAGCGCCTCCCGCACGCCGACCTCGTGTTGATCTGCCGTTTCCACGGCGCTTCTTACCCCCCGTGACGTTTCCCGAGGCGCGAGGCGCTCGGAACCTGAACTGCCAGTTTATGATCGATTGGGGTGCGAGAGGTCATGCCGGACGGTTCAGCCGCTTTCGCGGCGGCGCTGCAGCGACCAGTTCTGTATTGGTTCCCAGATCCCGCCCCTGCCAGTGCCCGCGTGGTGCCGCCACTGCGGGCTGCCTTCATGGGCGGCCCCGCCGCCGGCATGGTACGGCCCATTCACGTCCTCCTGATCGAGGACGACCCGGCGATCGCTGAGATGTATCGAGTTCAATTCGAGTACGACGGCCATCGCGTGACGGTGGCGACCACGGGCGAGATCGGTTACACGAGCATGGTCAACTCTCGGCCCGACATCGTCCTCCTGGACCTGTTGCTTCCTGACCGCAGCGGTCTCGAGATCATGGCCGACATGAAAGAGCAGATTCCCAACCACCCTCCCGTGGTGATCCTTTCCAACTATGGTGAGCCGGCGATGATGGATCGGGGATTCTCGCTGGGAGCGGTCGAGTACCTTGTGAAATCGCGAGTTACGCCCGCCTCGGTATCGCAGTCGATCCGCGGCTGGATAGAGCAACCCCGCCGAGGGTCCGAGCCCCAGAACTGAGATCCGTTGATACTGGCCCAGCGTCTCGCGCAAGACCTGACAGCGCTGGGCTTTGTCGCGCTCGGTGCGGCAACGGCGTTGGAATGGTATCGGTTTCGAGGTAAAGCCGAGGGAAGGCTGGCCATCTCGCTCGCCTCCCTCGCGCTGGTCGCCGCGCTCGGCCGCGTCCAGGAGTTCATCAGCGTGTCGGGGGTCGCCGCCGTGCTGATCGGCATCGTCACGATCTTCGCTTTCGAAGCATCGGGCTACTACGTGCTTCTGTTCCGGGACGCGTTTCTTCCGCTCAGCCCGCGGGCCCGGCAGGTCGCAAGCATATTTTTCGGGATTACGTTGGTGGTCGGCCTTGCGGACGTCACGCTCCTATCGCATGCGGGGCGGATCGCCACGACCGCGGCCGGATTCGAGCTGATCCTTGCATGGGTGGTCTTCGCGGGTGAGCCGATCGTCCGTTTCTGGGTGGCCAGCCGGAACCTGCCGAGCGTCCAGAAGGCCCGCATGCGAGCCCTCAGCTTCGGCTTCGCCGGACTGATCGCGATCCTGGTGTTCGACGTTTTCGGAGGGACCGCCGTTCAGAGCCCGACCGCGATCATAGCCACGCAGCTGATCGCGCTGGCCATGGTTCCGGTCATCTACGTCAGCTTCGCGCCACCCGCCACCCTTCGCGGTCTGTGGCGGATGCGGGAGGCCGCGGAGCTTCGAGCGGCGATCCAGGACCTGCTGATCTTCAGCCCTACCCGGCAGGACCTCGCGGAAAAGGCAACCGGTTGGGCGAGGCGACTCCTGGGTGCGCAGGGGGCGTTCATCGCCGATTCGGAGGGCGCCATCGTGGCCAGCTCCGGGGTCGACGATGCGGAGGTGATCGAGATCATGGCCGCGCGCCAGGGGGCGCCGGCGGGCGGCATCGAGGCGTCGCGGCCAGGCCGCGGGGCCGCCATCGTGACACCTCTTCACCTGGCGGAAGGCATCGGATTCCTCGGGGTCACGGCCGGGCCGTTCACCCCTCTTTTCGGGAGCGACGAGGTGAACCAGCTCCAGGGCTACGCGAGCTCTGTCACCGCAGGTCTCGAGCGGGTCCGGGTGACCGAGCGCCTGGCTGCCATCGAAAGGAACAAGACGCAGTTCCTCAACCTCGCCTCGCATGAGCTGCGCGGACCGCTGACGGTCGTGCGGGGCTACGCTTCCATGCTCGAGGGGGGCCTCCTTGGCGACCTCAACGAGCGCGGTCGTAAAGCTGTGCCCGTCATCTCGGCCAAGGTGCTGGAGATGAACACCCTGATCGAGCAGATGATCGAGGCCGCACGGTTGGAGGACGGTGCATTGATGCTGAAGCCGGAGGCCAACGATCTCCGCGACATCGTCAATGCGGCCGTGGATTCAGCGCGGCCGGTGCTCGACGGCCAGCACAAGATCCGGGTCAAATGCCCCGATCGGCCGGTGCATGTCCGGGTAGACGGTGAGCGGGTCAAGACGATCGTCTCCAACCTTGTCAGCAACGCGATCAAGTACTCGCCGCAGGGCGGCCCGGTCGACGTGGATGTGGTGAACCGTGGCGGCATTGCGCGGGTCAGCGTCAAGGATCACGGGATCGGCGTCGCGAAGGACGATCTACCGATCCTGTTCACGAGATTCGGCCGCGTATCGACTCCGGAAACCAATCACCTGCCCGGGACCGGACTGGGCCTGTACCTCGGCCGGCAGCTGGCGCGCATGCACGGAGGCGAGATCACGGTCGACTCCGACCCTGGCCGCGGAAGCACCTTCACGCTCCACCTGCCGGTCTCGGAAGCAACGGACGCCGGGTCTCACCCGCAGCGACCGTCAGCGGCCGCAAGCAGTGCAAGGTCGGGACTCCGAACGAGCATGTCAGACGAGGGATAGCGATTCGGCCGCTTTAGACAGGACCGGACAGCGTCTGCAGGAGCACGGCATTGTGCAGCGCCACGATGGCGAGCGCCACCGTCGTCACGCGGATCGCCGACAGTGTGAAGACGTACACCCAGCCGGCGCCAGGACGGCCGTTGCGCACCCACAGCAGGGCGAGCAGGACCGCGGTCGCACCGGCAGCGACGAGAGCGAGCTTCACGACGATGAAGAGGGCCATGCCTCCCTCGTTCATGACGGCGGCGCTGATCGGCATCGATTCAATCGCTCCATGCGCCCGTCCGATGTTTGTGGTCAGGATGTCCATCGCCTCGATGGCGGCGAGCAGGCTTATCCAGACAAGACTCGAACGAAATCCGTGCATCGACCCTTTTCGAGAACGCCCATTCGCCGTCGAGCACTCATGACTCGGCTAAAGGTGTCTAGCCGCCGGCAGCCGGCGGAGTTGTCCCGCCGCGACCACCTCCGCGGCCCCCGAATCCGCCGCCGCCGATCCGGGTCACGCAGGTCCCAGAGGGGCCCGCGGGCATGATGGTGATCGTCGTCGCCTGGACGCTGCCCGCCGCGTCACGGGCGCCGGTGGCGCGCAGGCATTCGCCGGTGCGCAGGTCGGTCGGGGCCGCGACGACGGTCGTGGTGACAGCCGCGGTCGTTGGAACGGTGATGGTTTGACTGCCGGAGGTGGTTGTCAGCACCGTGATCGAGATGCCGGCCGCCGCCGACACCTCGCCGCTTATGAAAGCCATCGCGGGTTGGCCTGAAGCAGTGGGCCTGGGAGTGGCGCCGGCAGGAGGCGATGTGTTCGGTCCAATCCGACCCGCCGCGGCGCAGCCCGCGGCAGGCTTGGGCGACAGGCGCACGGTGGTCGCGGTCAACGCGCCGGCCGCATCCTTCTGCCCGGTCGCGAGGATGCAGACACCAGGCACGATATCCGCCAGCACCGCAGTCGACGTGCGCGTGAAGGTGGTGGTGGCGGAGTAGCTGACCGTCAGGTCGCCGCTCGGCCCGGTCAGGATCAGGGTCTGCCCGTTGACCTGCACCAGCTGGCCGGAGGCGCCGTTGTTGCGAAATTGGGCGCCTCCGCGCCCTGAGCTGGGCGAGGGCGACGCCGTGTTCGCCGCAGTCGCCGGGCTCCCGCAGGCGACCGCCGCCAAGCCTATGGCCGCGACCGTTACAACCAACGCGCGATTCATTGCTTTCCCACCCCTCCTTACTGAGCCCGCAGCGCTTCGATGGGCGCGAGCCGCGCTGCCCGAAGCGCCGGGTAGACCCCGAAGACCAGGCCGACCACCACCGCAACGCCCACCGCGACGAGAACGGGCAGCGGCGTGATGTGTACGGCGATGTTCGCTGCCTTCGGGACGATGTAGCCGACCGCCAAACCGGTGGCCACGCCGAGCAGGCCGCCCAGGGCGGTCAGCATTCCCGCCTCTATCACGAACTGGCGAAACAGGTCGAGTGGGGTCGCGCCCAGGGCTTTGCGCAATCCGATCTCGCTGGTCCGCTCGGTGACCGACACCAACATGATGTTCATCACGCCGATGCCGCCGACGAGCAGCGAGATGGCGGCGACGCTGGCGAGTAGGATCGTCAGTGTCTGTGTCACCGCCTGGGCGGTGCTCAGTACCTGGGTCTGGGTCGTGATCGTGAAGTCGGCCTGCGAAGGATCAGATAGGTGATGGGTCTGCAGCAGGATCTGGTTCGCCTCGAGGTAAGCCGATCCTATGGTGCTCGCGCTCGTCGCGCTGAGCAGGATCCTCTGGACGCTGCCCCCGAACAGCTCGTCCTGGGCTGTCGTGATCGGGATCACGCCAAGGTCGTCCTGGTTGCCGAACCCCTGGCTGCCGCTGGACGCGAGAACGCCGATCACCTGGAATGGAATCTGCTTCACCAGCACGATGTCGCCGACGCCGGCCCCGAGGTTCGATGCAGTCGTCGAACCCAGGATGATCACCTGCCCCCGCGTGGCGACGTCGTGCGCTGTGAGGAACGTGCCGCTGCCCATCGTCCGCGTGTTGGCGACCAGCCACCCGTCGGTGCTGCCTGAGACGGTGGTGCTCCAGTTCGCGGATCCCAGGATCAGAGAGGCACGCCCTTGCGAAACCGGAGCGACTGCCGCGATGTCGGGTGCGCTCTGCCTGTCCTGGAGACCCTGGACGTCCGACATGGTGAGCGTGTTGGCGCTGCCTGCTCCGCCAAACACTCCGGCGGAAACCGTGCTTCCCGGGGAGATCGTCAGGAGGTTCGTGCCGAGCGACGTAATGCGCGCGGTGACGCTGTCCGACGACGCCTGGCCGATACCCACCGTGGCGATCACGGCTGCCACTCCAAATAGGATTCCGAGGGTGGTGAGCACCGACCTGAGGCGGTGGCCGAGCAGGCTGCGCAGCCCCGTTTCGATTGTCTTGAGCAGGCTCACGCTGCGACCTGCACGACCAAGCGGCCGTCTCGCATGTGCACGGTGCGATTTGCCACCGGAGCGACCTCTGGGTCGTGCGTGATGATGACGATGGTCCGACCCTGCTCATTTAGCTCGTGCAGCACGGCCAGCACATCGCGGCTCGAGGCCGTGTCGAGGTTGCCCGTGGGCTCGTCAGCGAGGATGAGGTCTGGGTTGGTGACGAGCGCCCGCGCGATGGCGACACGCTGCTGCTGCCCTCCCGACAGCTGGCTTGGCCGGTGGTCGACGCGATTGGCGAGACCGACCTGCTCGAGAGCCTGGAGGGCCAGGCTGCGCCGGTCGCGCACGTTCCTATAAAGGAGCGGCAACTCGACGTTTCTCCATGCCGAGAGCTTGGGGAGCAGCTGGAACTGCTGAAAGACGAAGCCGATCCTGCGGTTGCGGACCTGGGCGAGCTCGGTCTCGTTGAGGCGGCTGACGTCCTGGCCCGCAAACCAGTACTGCCCTATGGTCGGCGTGTCAAGGCAGCCGAGGATGTTCATCAGGGTCGACTTGCCCGAACCAGATGGACCCATCACCGCGAGGGACTCCCCCGGGGCGACTGTCAGCGAGAAGTCACGCAGCGCAGTCACAGCGCCGTCCCCGCTGCCATAAATCTTGTTGACCGAGTAGAGATGGATCAGCTCCTCGGAGGAAGCCACGCGCTAGCCGCCTCGGCGGAATCCGCCACCGCCGCCTCGCGTTCCGCCGCCCAGCACGCTGGTCCCGCTGCTGCTCGGCACGGTGCTCGTCACGATCGCGATCACAACGACCTCGTTGATCTGAAGGCCGGAGGTGATCTCGATGCGCGTCGGGTCAGAGGAGCCTGTCTGAATGGGAACGGACTTCAGCACACCGTTCTGGAGCACGTTGACTGAGCTTCCGGCGGCGGTCGTGTGGACCGCGCTTATCGGGACCGTGAGCACGTGAACCACCTGGTTGATCACGATGCTGGCCGAGGCGGAGATGCCCGGCCGGACCGAGTTGCTGGTGTCGGTGAGCTGAGCGGTGACCGCGAAAGAGGCGACGCCGGAGCTGACTGTGGCGGCCGGCGCGACCAAAGTGATCTTGCCCAGCAACGCCTGAGTCGAGCCTGCGGGCGTGACCTGCACGCTCTGTCCGACGGCTACGAGGTTCACCTGTGAATCGCTGACGGTTCCGGTCAGGTCATACGAGCCCGGCGAGAAGATCACGATCGCGCTCGTGGTGCCGCCGCCCATGACCGACTGGCCGGTCTTGATGTTCACCTGCGACACGATGCCAGGGATCGGCGAGGTCAGCAGGGCTCCATCCAGCTGGTGCTGGACGGAGTTGACGTTGACCTGGTCGATCGAGATCTGGGCGTCATCCATCTGGATCGTCTGAGGAGAGGTGCTCGTCTGGACCGAAGAGAGCGAGTTCCTGGCGGCCGAGTACTGCTGCTGCATCGAGGCCAGCTGTGCCGCCGCCTGGTCGTTGCTCTGCTGAGCCTTCGCCGTCGCAGCGGCAAGCGCGCCCTGGGCGGCCGTCAGCGTCGCCTGGTCATACGCGAGAGTCGCCTGGTCGGTCGCGAGCTTGCCCTGGTCCGCGGCGACCGCGCTGGTGTCGGTCACGCAGCTCGACGGCGGCCCGGGAAGTGCGCAGTCGGTCGCCATCTTCGCCTTGTCGTCGATGAGAGTCGTGTTGTCTTGGGCGACGAGCGCCAGGTCGGCGGTCACCGGACCCTGCGCAGCGGTCACAGGCGCCTGGGCTGTGGCGACCGCCTGCGCATCGATCGCCTGCGTGTCGGCCAGGCTCGTCTGCGCGTTGGTCATCGCAACCAGCGCGGACGCCACCGAATTCTGTGCTGAGGTGAGGCTCTGGCCCGTGGGCCCGGCCTCGTCTTGCGTCAGCTTGGCCTGCGCGCTGGACAGCGTCGCTTGCGCCTGCAGGAGCTGGGCCGAAAGCAGCGTGGTGTCCAGCCCGGCCAGCGGAGTGCCGGCAGCGACCGTCTGACCTACCTGCACGTACAGGTTCTGCACGGTACCCGCTGAGGCGAAGTTGAGATCAGCCTCGTTGACGGGAGTCAGGTTGCCTGCCATCCCGATACTCTGCGTGATGGTGCCGTAGGTGACCAGGGCGGTTCGGTACGTGGTCGTCACCTTCCCAGCCTGGGCGTAGACGATTGTGCCGCCGAGGATGGCGACGCCGAGCACCAGAACGGCCAGGACCCTCCGTCGCAGGAGGTTTCTCAGGGCTAGATTTCGCATCCCGAACAACGCTTCGCAAGGTTGTCGCCAGATGCTTAGAGATTGCTGTGCGAGCTCTCATAGATCGCTGGGCTCACAAGCTCCTCCGCCCGCGATCCGACTGCATGACATCAAGAATTGATAAGCAACCGAGGTTGACATATTCCGGATAGGCAACTACAGTTGCTTTGGTGCCGATGTCCCCTTCTCCACTTGACGGCCCGGCCAACGGGCTGGCGGCCGCCTCGGCGTTGCGCGCGATCGCAGACCGGCTCGAGGATTCGGAGGTCGAGAGGGCGATGCGCTCAGGTTGGACCTGGTCTCAGGTGGCTGAGGCCCTGGGAGTCACGCGCCAGGCAGTGCACAAGAAACATCTGAGGCGGCTTTTGATGGCCCAGATCGCGCTGCGAAGGCGGTGCGGTGAATAAGCTGCTGGGCCCTGAGAGGCTCGCTCCACTTCTGGTTTCTTGGGAAATCGGTCCGCATGTCAGTCGTGGGTTCGAGCTCGAAGCCAAACGGGACGGCGCGAAATTCATCGAGGCCGAGCACATGCTGCTCGCCCTGGCGGCCGACCCCGACGGTGATGCCGCAAGGACGCTCACCGAGGCGGGCCTGGACCACCAGCGCCTGGTTTCCGCCCTGCAGGAAGAGCGTCGCCGGACACTGGCATTCGCCGGCATGAGCGCACCGACCACAGAGCTGGTCGCGGCGACCGAGCTAGACACCACGCTGAGCTTTGGTACGTCGGCCAAGACCGCGATCAGGCGCGCATTGCTTGCGCGGCAGCATCGACGGGGTCGCTCGCGCCTCAAAAGCAGCGACCTGCTACTCGGGATTCTCCAGGCGGAGCTGGGCACCGTGCCGCGCGCCCTCGCGATCGCGGGCGTCGATCGCTCTGCGTTGATCACGCGTGTGTGGGGTTTGAAATTGAGGCAATCGTGCTGATCAAGCTCCTGCGCACCTACCTCAGGCCGTACTCGACGGCGCTCATCGCCGTGGTGGGACTCCAGCTGGTCTCGACGATGGCCAACCTGTACCTGCCGAGCCTGAACGCCGACATCATCGACCAAGGAGTCGCCAAAGGCGACACGGCCTACATCATTTCCACAGGCGGCTGGATGCTGGCCGTAACGCTCGTGCAGATTGTCTGCTCGATCGTCGCAGTTTATTTCGGCGCGCGCGCGGCGATGGCTTTCGGCCGCGACGTGCGGTCCGCCATCTTCCACAGGGTCGGCACGTTCTCGGGACGCGAGGTCGCGCGGTTCGGCGCGCCGTCGCTGATCACTCGCAACACCAACGACGTACAGCAGGTGCAGATGCTCGTCCTCATGACGTGCACGTTGATGGTCGCCGCGCCGATCATGTGCGTGGGCGGAATCGTCATGGCCCTGCGGCAGGATGTCGGTCTGTCCTGGCTCATGCTGGTCTCGATACCCGCCCTGGTGGTGGCGATTGGCCTGATTGTCGTAAGGATGGTGCCCCAGTTCCGGCTCATGCAGGCCCGGCTCGACACAGTGAACCGGGTGCTGCGCGAGCAGCTTGCGGGCATCCGCGTCGTGCGGG
>JBOHUQ010000149.1:0-1912 GCA_050734495.1 Candidatus Dormibacteraceae bacterium | reverse complement strand
GTATCGAAACGCGTGGCCTTCGCCACGCCGAGGTATCCCATGTACTCGGCGAAGCTCTCATTCAGCCACATGTCGTCCCACCATGTGGGCGTAACGAGATCGCCGAACCACATGTGAGCCATCTCGTGCAGTGTGGTTTCCGCGCGCGACATGCGGTCCGCCTCGGTGACCTTCGAGCGAAAGATCATCCGCTCGTTGTGCGTCACGCAGGCCACGTTCTCCATCGCGCCCGATGAGAATTCGGGCACGTACAGCTGGTCGTATTTTCCAAACGGGTAGCGATAGCCGAAGCGCCGCTCGAAGAAGTCGAGCCCCTGGCGTGTGATCTCGAAGATCTCGTCGGCATCGAGGTACTCGGCCAGCGACCGCCGGCAGTAGAGCCCCAGCGGGATGCCCCGGTGATCCTGGCGCACTGAGTAGTACTCACCGGCCACCACAGCAGTGATGTACGTCGACATCACGCTCGATTTCGGAAATGTCCAGACGCCGTTCGCGTCTCGAGTGCCCGGAGTGTTCGAAACCACCTCCCAGCTTTCAGGCACCTTGACCGCGAAGGCAAATGTCGCCTTGAGGTCGGGTTGATCGAAGCACGGAAAGCCGCGAAAGGTCGAGTGCTCTCCGAACTGGCTGTGAAGGTAGATACGCCCGTCGACCGGGTCCTGGAATCGGTTGATCCCGCTTCCATCGTGCGAGTAGGACCCTCTGCCCTGAATGGTCAGCGTGTTGTGCGCCTCGAGGCGGCCCAGCCGGAGCCTGCCGTCCTCGAGGTCTGGCAGCGCATGGTCGTTCAGCAAGCCGGACATGACCGAGCCGCCGAATTCGATGAAGGTGCTCGACCCCGGCTCGCGACACCCAAAGGTGACCGTTGTCTCGACCTCGAACGTCAGGTCGTCCCCGGAGAAGTCCAGCCGCACGTCGTAGTGATCGACCGAGATCAGCCCGGCTCGCTCGCGGGCCTCGGCTCGCGTCAGGTTGTTGTGTATTTAGAGTTCCACTAAGCGCAGCTTTCGGCGCCCAGCATCAGCGGCGCCGAGGCCGCGACCGCGGGCTGCTGCGCCACCGCGACGAGCGCGCCGGATTTGACACCGCTCGGGATGCTGACCGGCCAGTGGTCCGTCGGGATCACGATGTTGAATCCGGGCGGCGTGTACGGGTTGGGCCCCGGCAGATTGGTGGTCGTGCCTGTGCAGCGGTCGAAGAACTTGATGATGTACGAAACCGGAACTTTCTGGGCCGCCGAGAAATAGATGCCCACCTCGACCTTGCATGACGCGAGTTCGCAGGCGGTGGCGGTCTCGGGCGAGCTGCCCGGGATGTTGCACGGGGTGGCCGCGCTGCAGATGATCACGCTCGTGATGGGGGCGGCCGATGCCGGACCGTAATTCGGCACGGCAAGCAGGCCCGTCGTTGCGGTGGGGCTCGCCTTGGGACTTGTCTTGGGCGAAGTCCGGGCGCTTGGCGTTGTGGTCACGCCGCCCGTGGTCGACGGGCCGCGGTGGGCGAGGATGAATCCTCCGGTGCCAAGCAGGAGGATGAGGACGACCCCGATGACGGCGGGGATCAACCAGATCGGGCGTTCGGACGGGCCGCCGCCTGAGGGCCGTCGCGCCACCGTCGGCTTGCGAGCCGGGGTGGGGGCGGGAGCGCGCAGCGGTGTCGGCGCGGGGGCTGCCGGCGCCGTGGCCGCGAACGATGGCGCTGCCGCCGCGAACGATGGCGCCGCAGCCGGCTCGGTGGGAGTCGGAGTCCCGGAAGGCGGGGCGTAGACGGAGTCGGGCTCAGGTTTGGGCATGACGCCGCCTGGCACCCACGGCGGGGCTTTGCTGGAGGTGTCGATCTTTCCGGGCGTCCAGACAGGAGGCTCCACCGGAGTCCACGTCGATGTCTGGGCCGGCGTTTGCTGCACGGAGGG
>JBOHUQ010000148.1:0-35318 GCA_050734495.1 Candidatus Dormibacteraceae bacterium | reverse complement strand
TCGTCGGAGAGCCGTGTGAGGGAAAACCTCACGCACGGTTCGATGAGGGGCGGCTGGAGAGGCCAGAGCGGCTGAACCAGTCGCCTACTCTGCGAAACTGAGGCCCACCACTCAGCTATGAGGGCATCTGGACCATTCGCGAGCCTCACACTTAGCGCGTGACCGACAGCAGGGAGCTGAATCCCGCCACCCAGTTCAAGCAGCTCTACGACCAGGAGTACCTCTCGGTCTTCCGGTCCATCCGCGCCGTGGTCATGGACTCGGCGGCCGCCGAGGACCTCACGCAGGAGACCTTCGTGAGGGCCTACCGCGCCCGCCACCGGTACACCCCGACAGCTCCACCGGGCGCCTGGCTCCGCAGGATCGGGATCAACCTCGCCATCTCTCACCTGCGCCGCCAAAAGCTGGCCCGCTTCCTGCCCGCCCGCCTCTACCTGGCCCCAGACCGCCGGGATTATGACCGGGCCGAGGCGCGTGACGTGGTCGGCAAGGCGATGCGAGCGTTGAGCCCGAAGCTGCGCGCGGCCGTCGTCCTTCATTACTACGATGGTCTGACGCGCGAGGAGATCGCGGCGGTGCTGGGCGTGCCTGCCGGCACGGTGGCCTCCAGGATCGCCAAGGCGGTGGCGATCATGAGAAAAACCATCGGGAGCGACCAGGACCTGGACACCACGCGTTCGACTAGTGAAGGTGCCTTACGTGGAAGATAAAACCACACAGGGAGGGTTCAGTTCGCCCTCCGAAACCGACCTCACCCGGATGATCCGGGCGGAGGTCGAGTCGTGGACCCCGCGCAAGGGCCCGGACTGGACCGACATCCTGATCCGTCTTGCCGGCTCCGGGCCTTCGCCGTGGGTCGTTTACACAGCCGCGAGCGTCGCCATGGTCGTGATCCTGATTGCCGCCTATGTGGTGGGTTCGGCCCTGCAGCTCGGGGCTCTCGGGCCGCCACCGGCGCAAGTCCACCTCCACTAGACCAGGCGCACCTCCTCACCGAAGCCCCGCGCGCGCGCCGCGGCCAGGACTACTGAGCCCGCGGCCAGGTCCCACAGGGCCAGGCCGTGTGACTCGAAGAGACTGATCCCGACCGGCTCTGGGCGTTGCCATTTCCCGGCCACGACCGCGGCCAGCTCCACCGCGCGGCTCCATTCGAACTTGCCTGCCTCGTGGGCCGCGATCAGGTCCCCGCTCTCGAGCTGGGCCGCCGCCAGCTGGTCGACCACGATCGTCTGGGCTCTCGCCACCAGGTCGACAGGAACCTCTGCCCTGTTGTGCCAGTTCGAACCCGCGGCGATCACCAGAGCGTGGGGCTCGACCCAGCCGGCTTCGATCACCGGGGTCTTGCTGGTCGTCATGGTGACGACCACATCGGCCCCGCGCACGGCCAGCTCGGCGCTTCCCGCCGCGGTGGTTGCGACGCCAAGCTGCGCTTCCTGCTCCCGGGCGAACTCGGCGCGCCGCTCGTCGTGGCGGCTGAAGACCCGGAGCTCTTTGATCTCGAGGACGCGCGAGATGGCGAGCGCCTGCGTCGCGGCTTGCCAGCCGGCGCCGATCATGGCGACAGTGGCGGGGCCGGGTCGCGCCAGGGCCCTTGCGGCAACAGCGGTAGCCGCGCCGGTCCGGTACGCGCCCATGAAATCGGCCTCGATGAGCGCTTCGAGCGAACCGTCAAGGCCGAACAGCGTGACCAAGAATCTCGCGCGGCCGTCCGCGATCGTGTACGCCTTCAGGCCGGTGCACCGTCCCCCGGGATACGACGCGAACATCACGTTGAGCACGCCGCCCGGTGGAAAGACCCTCCGCCGCGGCTCGTTCTGGGCCGTGCCCTCGCCGAGCTCCTTCATGGCCGCGGTGACGGCTGCGATCACGTCGTCCATCTCGATGAGCTCCTGGACGTCGGCTTCGCGCAGGATCAGGGCCACGGCAGGGAGAATAGCGCCCATGGCGCAGGCTCCCCTCAACGTCGGGCTCATCGGCCTCGGCACCGTGGGTGCGCAGGTGGCGGAGCGGATGCTGACCTGGCGGCCGCAGCTGTCACGCCGAGCGGGTGTGGAGCTCTGCCTTCAGAAGGTGCTCGTCCGCGATCTCAAAAAGCCGCGAGCGGTAGAGATCTCCTCCGACCTGCTGACGGCCGACCCGGCCGACGTCCTCGAGCACCCGGCGATCGACGTCGTCCTGGAGGTGGCAGGCGGTGACGAGCCGATGCGCAGCTACCTGGAACGGGCCATCCGGGCGGGCAAGCACGTCATCACCGCCAACAAGGTGGTGATGGCGAAGCACGGTCCCGAGCTGCTCGACCTGGCAGCCGAGAAGAACGTGGACGTGTACTTCGAGGCCGCCGTGGGCGGCGGCATCCCGCTCATCAGCACGTTCCGGACCGACCTGCAGGCCAACACGATCAAGCAGGTCTCGGCTGTGATCAACGGGACGACCAACCACGTGCTCGGCCGGATGGCGGCCGCGGGGCTCTCGCTTGCCGAGGCTGTCGCCGAGGCTCAGGCCGCCGGGTTTGCGGAAGCCGATCCCACCGACGACGTCGGCGGCTTCGACGCCGCCTACAAGCTCGCGATCCTCGGCTCGATCGCCTACGAGATCAAGGTCCGGCCTGGCGAAATCTACCGCGAGGGCATCGAAGGCGTCGAGGCGGTCGATTTCAGATATGCGCGTGAGCTCGGGTACGCCATCAAGCTCATCGCCCACACGCAGCGCCACCCGGGCCGGGTCGAGGCCCGCGTGCACCCTGCCATGGTCCCGCTCGACCACCCCCTGGCGCGGGTCGAAGGCGCCGAGAACGCGGTCTTCGTCGAGGGCGACCTCGTCGGCCAGGTGCTGCTGGTCGGACAGGGTGCGGGCGGCAGGCCGACGGCGTCGGCGGTCGTGGGGGACCTCATAGACCTCGCTCGGTCCATTCGGCGCGGCGTGCAGAGTCGCCCGTCGTTCAGCTTCGACGACCGCATCACCGTGGTTCCGATGGGCGAGGTGGTGACGCGCGCGTACTACCGGATTCGCGTCGACGACAAGCCCGGTGTGCTGGCGGCGATCGGACAGGTTTTTGCCGAAGAGGGCGTCAGCATCTCGAGCTTCATCCAAAAGGACGCCTGGTCGCAGGACCAGACGGCCGAGCTGGTCGTAACCACCCATCCGTCCTTCGACGCCGGCCTCCAGCGCGCGCGGGCGAGGATGACCGAACTGGAGTCGGTGCGTTCCGTGTCGTCTTTCCTGCGCGTCTTCTAAGCGGCCCCATGGGAGTCATCGCTCGCTACCGCGAGCATCTGCCGGTCGGTCCGTCCACCCCTGAGGTCGACCTGGGCGAAGGCTCGACTCCCCTGGTGCGGAGCCGCAACATCGGTCGCGCCCTGGGCCTCGAGCACCTCTACTTCAAGTACGAGGGCCTGAACCCGACCGGCTCGTTCAAGGACCGCGGGATGGTCGTCGCCGTGGCGATTGCCCTCGAGAACGGGAGCAGGGTGCTGATGTGCGCCTCGACGGGGAATACCTCGGCCTCGATGGCCGCCTACGCGGCGCGGATGGGGGTGCGAGCCATCGTCGTCGTCCCTTCTGGCGAGATCGCCCTGAACAAGCTCTCGCAGGCTTTGATGTACGGGGCCAAGGTCGTGGCCCTCAAAGGCACCTTCGACTCGGCTCTGGAGACCGTTCGCGACCTTGCGAGCCGCTACCCGGTCGCGCTCATGAACTCGATCAACCCGAACCGGATCGAGGGCCAGAAGACGGCGGCGTTCGAGATCGTCGACGCCCTTGGTGACGCTCCCGACTACCTGCTGCTGCCGGTCGGTAACGCCGGCAACATCACGGCCTACTGGAAAGGGTTTCGCGAGTACCACGCCGCCGGAAAGGCCTCGCGTCTTCCACGCATGATCGGCGCCCAGGCAGAGGGCGCGGCGCCGATCGTGAACGGCCACGCGGTCGCCCACCCGACGACGGTCGCGTCAGCGATCCGGATCGGCAACCCGGCCTCCTGGGAAGGTGCGACCACTGCCCGCGATGATTCCGGCGGCATGATCGACGCGGTAAGCGACACGGAGATCCTCGCCGCGCAGATCCAGCTGGCCGGGAGCGAGGGTCTCTTCGCCGAGCCGGCCTCGGCCGCCCCGCTCGCGCTGCTTTACCGGCTGGTCCGTGAAGGCAAGATCGAAATGGACGCCACGGCGGTCGTCGTCCTGACTGGATCCGGGCTCAAGGACCCTGACGCGGCGCTCAAGAACGTCGAGCCGCCTATCGAGCTCGACGGCGACTCGCGCACACTCGCTAAGGTCTTGAAGCTGTGATGAGAGCGAGGGTCCGGTAGTGAGGATCAGGGTTCCGGCCTCGATCGCCAACATCGGTCCGGGCTTCGACTGCATGGCCATGGCGATCAACCTCTGGCTCGAGGTCGAGGCCACCGAGTCGACCCATCCATCGTGGGACTACGAAGGCGAAGGCGCCGATTACCTGGCGGCCCATGACAACCCGTTCACCCGACTGAAGATGACCGGGCGGGTGCGGAGCGACATCCCTCTCGGGGTGGGTCTCGGGAGCAGCGCGGCCGCCCGGCTGGCTGCTTCAGCCCTCAGCAGCCCGTGGGACGTCAAGAGCCACGTCATCGACGCCGGCTCCGACGAGGGTCATCTCGACAACGTGGGGGCGTCGGCCTCGGGCGGCATCCGCATCGTTTCCGAGCACATCGACGAGAAGCTTCCCAACCCCGGTTGGGGACTCGCGCTCTTCATCGCCAACCAGCCGGTGCCGACCGAGAAGGCACGCGCGGTTCTGCCAGACTCGGTGCCTCTCCAAACCGCCGCGTTCAACGCCGCCCGCACCGCGCTGCTCGTGCGCGCCATCGTCTCGAAACGGCCGTCGCTGCTCGGCGAGGCGCTGCGCGACCGGCTGCATCAACCGCACCGGCTGCACCTGTATCCATGGACGGCGGAGGTGATGCGGGTCGCCGAGGCGAGCGGAGCTTACGGCGCCGCCATCTGTGGAGCCGGCCCAAGCGTGTTCGCTTTCTGCGCCCCGTCGCAGGCGGCCAGGGTCGCGGCCGCCATGGAGGCGTCCTTCCCAGAACGCGGAACCGCGCTCGTCACTCAGATCACCGACAAGGGCATGTTCCGCACGCTGTGATCATCGTCCAGAAATACGGGGGTACCTCCGTCGGTACCGCCGCCCGCATCCGGCGGGTCAGCCGCCGCATCGCCGCGACGGTCGAGCAGGGCCACCAGGTGGTCGCGGTGGTTTCTGCGATGGGTCACACCACGGACCGGCTGATCGCGCTCGCGCAGAGCGTCAACCCAGAACCCCCAGCCCGCGAGCTCGACATGCTCGTGGCCAACGGCGAGACGATCACTGCTCCTCTCGTCGCGATGTGCCTGCAGGGCATGGGTGTCCCGGCGATCTCTCTCTCCGGCCTCCAGGCAGGCGTGCGCACGAGCGCTCATCATTCCAAGGCGCGGATCCAGGACATCAAGCCAGAACGCATCCTCGAAACCCTGCGCGAGGGCAAGGTCGCGGTGGTCGCGGGGTTCCAGGGCGTCACCGGCGACTTCGAGGTCACCACGCTCGGCCGCGGCGGCTCCGACACAACGGCTGTCGCCCTGGCGGCGGCGCTGAACGCGGACTCGTGCGAGATCTACACGGATGTCGACGGAATCTTCACCGCGGATCCGCGCCTGGTGAAAACCGCCCGCAAGCTCAGCCACATCCAGTACGACGAGATGCTCGAGCTTGCCGCCGGGGGAGCGCGCGTGATGCATCCGCGGGCGGTGGAGATCGGGGAGCTCTATGGCGTGCCGATCCACGTCCGGTCGAGCTTCCACGAAGGCGTGGGTACCATGATCGTCGCCCACGTACCGATGGAAGACCGAAAGCGCGTGCGAGGAATCGCCGAGGAAAGCAACGTAGCGAAGATCACGGTGGTCGGCGTTCCCGACCGGCCGGGCATCGCCGCCGCGATCTTCGAGCCGCTGGGGGCGGCGGGAATCTCAGTCGACGTCATAGTTCAGAACATCGGTCGCTCGCGCCGCACGGACCTCACCTTCTCAGTCGCACAGTCGGAACTCAAGGCGGCGGAGAAGCTGGTCAAAGCAGCGGCCAAGACGATCGGCGCCACCAGGGTGGTCTCGGCGGGCGGCATCGCGAAGCTCTCGATCGTCGGCACTGGAATGCTGGGCACCCCGGGCATCGCGGGCCGCATGTTCAGGGCCCTTGCCGATGCGGGTATCAACATCGAGATGATCAGCACCTCCGAGATCCGGATCACCTGCCTGGTAGCGCGCGACCAGGTGGAGAAGGGAGTCCGGATCCTGCACAAGACCTTCGACCTGGACCAGTAGAGCTGAGTTGCCAGTCAACGTAGCGATCGTCGGTCCGGCCGGGGCCGGCAAGACGACGCTCTTCAATGCCTTGACCGCGGGACGTGGCTCCGACGGCGTCGGCATGGTCGACGTTCCCGATCAGCGATTGACTCGCCTGTCGGAGGCCGTCAAACCGTTGAAGGTGACGCCTGCACAGGTGAGAGTCGAGGACGCGCCGCCCGGCAGCCGGGCGCAGCGCGTCGCGTTTGCGCGCCAGGCGGACGTGCTGGTCAAGGTCGCGCGCTGCTTCGGCCCTCAGTCCGACCCTGTCGCCGAGCTGGAAGAACTCGCCCTCGACCTCGTGCTGGCGGACCTCGCGTCGGTCGAGAAGCGCTTCGAGGTCGTCGCCAAGGAATCGCGCGCCGGAAAAAAGGACGCACAGACCGAACAGGAGATCCTGACCACGGCTAAAGAGCACCTCGATGCGGGCCGGCAGCTGCGGACTATGAAGCTCGAGCCCGACCAGCGCGCCATCCTGCTCGGCATCTTCCCGGTCACCCTCAAACCTTCGGTCTACGTCGCGAACGCGGCAGACGAGCTGCTGCCAGGGGGTGGCGAACCCGCCGCAAAAGTGGCCAAGCTGGCGGCGGACGAGCGCGCCCCCGCGATTACGCTGTCGGCCCGTCTCGAGTCGGAGCTCGGTGAGCTAGACCCCGCGGAGCAGGCCGAGATGCGCGCCGGTTACGGAATCGATGAGTCCGGCCTCGGGCGCATCGCGCGCGCCGTGTGGGAGGCGGGTGGCCTGATCACCTACTTCACCGCGGGCGAGCCCGAGGTGCGCGCCTGGCCATGCGAGAAGGACTCGCCGGCGCCGATCGCCGCGAGCAAGATTCACACCGACTTCGAAAAGCACTTCATACGCGCCGAGGTGACCTCGGTCGACGAGCTGATCGCCGCGGGCTCGATGGAAGCGTTGCGCGCTGCCGGCAAGCTGCGGGTAGAAGGACGCGACTACAGGGTGCAAGACGGCGACGTGATCTTCTTTCGGATCGGACGCTAGAAGCGTCCTAGAAAGAAGGTCAGCCAGAGCGGGTATCCAACCCACACGAGCGCGGCCGCGAGAAGCACGAACAGCAGCCATCCGACCGAGGTCTAATCAGAGGGTTGGTGCCGGCCAAGAACTGTTAAGACTCTTGACAACAACTACATTCGGGGTTATAACTCTGCACGGGACACAACATATCGTAGCCAACGTCTCACCCGGTTGAGTCCCACGGCCCAACGCAACAGGCAGGCGGACCCCACCCCGAGTCGCACCCCACGACCTAGCACCCGCTCCCACACCGCCTGCCTGTTCTACCTTCACTAGACTTGGAGCCGTGAGCCGCAAAGGCAAAAAGCGAAGCAAGGGCAAGTTCCGCCCGCCGGTGAGGCCTCCGGGTCCGCTGACCCCTGGGATGAGCGCGACCGCCACCGGCGTCGCCCAGCCCGGCTCGTCGCCGCCCCGCAGCGTGTCGCAGGCCCGAGTGGGCGGCGACCAGGCCCTCGTCCGATCGGTTGAGATGTCACTTGGAGCTCGCAACCAGTTCACCAAGGTCAGGGGCGGCCGCTACATCGTCGAGTCAGCGGATCCTTCGATTCCACTCGACCGCGTCCCTTACTTCACCAAAGACCTGGTGCGCCTGGTCGTAGTCGGTGTCGCGATGGTGGTGCTGCTGGGGATCGGATCCGTCGCCGTGCCCATGATCGTCAAATAGGTCTCAATAAATAGACACCTGGCGGCTCAAACCTTAGAGTTCGGGTCGCCATGTCAGTCAGAACCAGCAACTCAGGAAACACAGCGCTCCGGCAAACCTTGCATCACCGCAAGCTCAACCCTGACGACCACAAGCACCCTGTCAACGTCCTGCATCACGATGAGGCCACCTTCGGTGAGAGGCTCGCCGACAAAATCGCTACCGGCATCGGATCTTGGACCTTTCTCATCGTGCAGACCTTTGCGGTTCTGACCTGGCTCGTTCTCAACATTTACGGCTTCGTGCATCGATGGGACCCGTTCCCGTTCATCCTTCTGAACCTGCTGTTCAGCGTCCAGGCGGCCTACACCGGCCCGGTGCTGCTGCTGGCCGGCAACCGCCAGTCGCAGAAAGACCGCCTCACGCTCGAGCACGCCGCCTATGAAGCGGACAAGGCCGACGAGCAGAACGTCGAGATCCTGAGGGCGATCGAGAAGAACACCGAGGTCACACTCTCGATCCTCCGTCATGTAGAGGTGCTCATCGAAGATCACGTCTCCAGGGCCACGGAGCGGGGCACCGCGCGCACGTAAACTCAACCCGTGCGGGTGATCCTGTTCACGGGCAAGGGCGGCGTCGGCAAAACTTCCGTCGCCGCCGCCACTGCGGTGCGGTGCGCAAAGGCGGGCTATCGGACCGTGATAATGAGCACGGACCCGGCCCATTCGCTTGGTGACTCCTTCGACGTCGAGCTGGGACCCGACCTGACGCCGATCAGCGACAACCTTTGGGCCCACGAGGTCTCGTCGCTGCACGAGATGCAGCGCCACTGGGCCAAGCTGCACGAGTACGCGGCCGAGGTTTTCGCCACCCAGGGACTCGACGAGGTCGTCGCGGATGAGGTGGCGAATCCACCTGGCATGGATGAGATCGCGTCGCTCATGTGGATCAAGCATTACGCGCAGCGGGCCGAGCACGACCTCCTTATCGTCGACTGCGCGCCCACCGGTGAGACGCTGCAGCTCCTCACCTTCCCCGACGCCGCCAAATGGTGGTTGGACAAGATTTTTCCGTGGCAGCGGCGCGCGATGCGCGTGGCGCGACCCGTGCTGCAGCCGATGATCGGGATGCCGCTTCCATCGGACGAGATCTATGCGTCGCTGAAGGACTTGCTGCTGGACCTTGGCGGCATGCGGAAGCTCCTCACCGACTCGTCGATGACCACCGTCCGCATCGTGCTGAACCTCGAGAAGATGGTCGTCAAGGAGGCCAAGCGCGCCTACACCTACCTCAGCCTGTTCGGCTACGTGACCGATGCAGTGATCGTCAACCGGTTGCTGCCCGGGGAGCTGCACGACGAGCTGTTCCAGAAGTGGCAGCAGATCCACAAGCGCTACCAGGTCGAGGTCGAGCAGTCGTTTGCCGGCATTCCGATCTTCAACGTGCCGCTGTTCGATCGCGAGGTGGTCGGTGAGAAGATGCTCCTTCGCATGGCGCGCGAAACCTACGGCGAACGCGACCCGTCACAACATTTCGCGACCTCCAGCCCGCAGCGCATCGACAAGGACGGCACCGATTACGTGCTCACCCTCAAGGTACCGTTTGCGGATCGCACATCGGTCGACCTGAGCCGGCACAACGGGGAGCTGTACGTGACACTCGGCAACTACCGGAGAGAGATCTCGCTGCCACGAGTGCTGGCGCAGCGTGATACGACCACCGCGACCGTGAGCGATGGCGAGCTTCGCGTGCGATTTGGCCGCCGAGAACAGAAGGCGATCACTCAGGAGAAGAAGAAATGAGCCGCGACGGCGAGCGTCTGATCGAGACGGTCAACGAGTTGGGGACTCGGATCGCCCACCTGCTGTCGGACATGGTCCCGCCCGCGGCACAGGTACACCTGCTCAATGCGCAGCGCGAGCTGATAACCGCGCTCATGCTGATCTACGAGCACAGGGTCACGGCGGCGCCTGGCAGGCGGCGCGCGACCTCCGCCGGCGCCCGGCGCGCGCCGGGCCGGCGGCGCTCGTCCAAGCGCGTCGGCAAAATCCCGATCGAGTGACCAACTTTGTAGCCTTCCTCCTCGCCGCGCTGCTGCTGGTGCCGGCTCTCGTCATCGCAATCCCAGTACACGAGCTGGGTCACGCCCTGGCCGCGTACTTTCTCGGCGACCGGTCTGTGCGCTACTTCGGCTACCTGACTCCCAACCCGCGCCGCTTTCTCGATCCGCTCGGCGTGATCGCGGTGTTCGTGGCGCTGGTGGGATGGGGGCGCCGTGTGCCGGTCCAGCCCAACCGGATCAGCACGCCGGCTCAGCACGTCATCCACGAGCTGGGGGGTCCGGTTGCCAACCTGGTCGTGGCGATCGTCCTCGGCATCCTCTGGCAGCTGCTGAGCCGGAGTGGGATGGTCTCATCGCTCGAGCTGTCGCCCGCCCTGGTCGGGGCGGCGATCTACGTGATCGTGTTCATGAACCTCTCGATGTTCGCGTTTCAGCTCCTGCCCATCCCTGGCCTCGACGGCTGGGGTGTGATCGAAGCCATCTTTCGCAACCGCAACGCACGCTTCTTTTACGAGGTCAGCTCGCGAAGGCAGCAGATCTGGGTCGGCTGCATCGTCGTGATCTTTCTCTTTCAGCTCCTCCAGGGCGCCAGCCTCCTGTCCATCGTCATGACGCCGTTCTACCTGCCCGCGAGCCTAATCTCATTAGGCGGATGCGCCGGTTACGCGATTCCCGGGTTCATCGGACTTCACCCCTGCCAGCTGTAGGCGGGCTGGTGAACGAGCCCGCCTACGCGGAGCTCGTCCTCGAGTTCGGGCATGGGCGAGTCGTGGAGGCGATCCGCGAGCAGGTCGATGCGGAGCGTCACGATGGGGAGGCGAGCGGCGAAGCGCGCCTGAGGCTGGTCGAGGCCGCGCTGCGGGCGGCTGTCGCGCCGAGGCTGCGCCACGTCATCAACGCGACGGGCGTCATCCTGCACACCAACCTCGGCCGCGCGCCGCTGTCGAGAGCGGCGGTCGACGCACTGGCCGTCGCCGCCGGCTACAGCAATCTCGAGCTGGACCTCGACTCCGGGCGCCGCGGAGAGAGGGCGTCGCTGCTGTCCGGATTGCTCACCCAGGTGTTCGCATGTGAGGCGGCGTTCGCGGTCAACAACAATGCGGCCGCGATTCTGCTCGCCCTGACCGCGCTGTGCAAAGCCAAGGAGGTCATCGTCTCGCGCGGTCAGCAGGTGGAGATCGGAGGCTCGTTTCGCATGCCGGATGTGATGCGGCTGTCGGGCGCGCGCATGGTCGAGGTCGGCACGACGAATCGCACGCGGAAAGACGATTACGAGCACGCGATCACGCCTCGAAGCGCCGCCCTCTTGCGCGTGCATACGTCGAACTTTCGGGTGGAAGGATTCACGGAATCAGCCTCCCTGGCCGAGATGGCCGCGGTCGCTCATGCGCACGACCTCTTGCTCATCGACGACCTGGGCAGCGGCGCCGCGGAACCCATTGCCGGCGAGCCGACTGTGGCCGAATCGCTGCAGCACTCCGACGTCGTGACGTTCTCGGGAGACAAGCTCTTGGGCGGGCCACAGGCCGGGATCGTCCTCGGTCGCGGCGAGGCTGGAAACGCGGGACTCAAGAAGATGTCTCGCCATCCCCTGGCGCGCGCGGTTCGCATCGACAAGCTGACGCTGGCGGCTCTAGAGGCGACGCTCCGCCAGCGGCTCACCGGCAGGCTCGAAGAAATACCTGTCGAGCGCATGATTCGAGCCTCGGTCGCCGACGTCCGCCGCCGCGCGGCGATGTGGTCGGTGAAGCTCGAGGAGCGCGGTGTGCCGGTGACATTGGTCTCAGGCGAATCCGCGATCGGTGGAGGGTCGGTGCCCGGCCACGGCCTGTCCACTGTGCTCCTGTCGATCTCCGGGCCGGCCTCGCGGCTGGCGGCTGCCTTGAGACATGGCCAGACACCGGTGATCGCCCGCATAGAGAGGGACGCGTGCTGCCTGGACCCGCGCACCGTCTTGAAAGGCGAGGACGAATCTCTCATCGACGCGGTGGAGGTGGCGTACAGGGGGGTCGCTCGATGAGCTTCGTGGTCGGGACCGCCGGCCACATCGACCACGGCAAGTCGACCCTGATCACGACGCTCACCGGTATCGACCCGGATCGGCTCGCCGAAGAAAAGCGCCGCGGCATGACGATCGATCTCGGCTTCGCGCACCTGCGCTTGCCGAGCGGGCTCGAGCTGGGCATAGTCGACGTTCCCGGCCATGCCCGATTCATCCGCAACATGCTGGCCGGCACGCACGGTCTGGACGCCGTGATGCTGGTGATCGCCGCCGACGAAGGCGTCATGCCTCAGACGCGTGAGCACCTCGAGATCATCGACCTGCTCGACGTGCGCCGCGGCGTGGTCGTGCTCTCGAAAGTCGACATGGTAGACGCAGAGTGGCTGAGCCTCGTCACGGCCGAGGTGCTCGCCACGCTGAAGGGCACGTCGCTGGATGGATCGCCGGTGATCCCTTTCTCGGCTGTCAGCGGCGCCGGAAAAGTCGAGCTGATCACGGCCCTGGACACGCTTTTCGCAAAGACCGCGACCAGGGCAGACGTCAACCGGCCGCGTTTGCCCATCGACCGCGTATTCACGATGAGCGGGTTCGGAACCGTCGTCACGGGCACGCTCGTCGACGGCGCGTTGAGTGTGGGGGACGAGCTGGACGTCGTGCCGGCCGGCCACCAGGCACGGGTGCGCGGCCTGCAGCAGCACAACCGCAAGGTGGAGATCGCGTTGCCCGGCAGCCGGGTGGCTGCGAACCTGACCGGCGTCGAGAAAGACCAGCTCGCGCGCGGCGACGTGCTGGCCCGTCCCAGGACGCTCGGAGCCACGCGCCGGGTCGATGCCACCGTGCGGGTGCTTGCATCGGCGCCCCAATCGCTGGCACACGGCGCAGAGCTCCTGCTGCACACGGGCACCACCGAGGTGGGGTGCCGCGTGATCGTGCTCGAGGGTGACGCAATCGCGGCTGGCGACCAGGGCTGGGTGCAGCTCTACCTCGAGCGGCCGATTGCGGCAGCCGCGCAGGATCGGTTCATCCTGCGGGTCCCCAGCCCTTCGGCGACCATCGCCGGGGGCCGGTTCATCGACGTGAGCCCTCGCAAGCATGCGCGGCATGACGGCGCGGTCCGGGAGTCCCTCGAGCGGCGCGCCGCGGGCGATGTCCTGCAAGAGGAGCTGCGCAAGTACCCGCGTGGGGTGATGGTGGCGGCGCTGCTCAAGGCGACGATGGCGCCGGAGGCGGATGTCGCGGCGTTGAGGGCGAGGAGGGCGGGCGAATGGCTCTTCGACCTCGGTGCATGGCAGGACATCTCAGATCGCGCGGCCAAGGAGCTCGAGGCCTATCACCGTGCGCACCCATTGCGAGGAGGCATGGCGCGCGAAGAGCTGCGCAGCCGGATCAGCGTGCCGCCGGCCTCATTTCCATCCGTCGTCCAGGGGCTGTCAGAGGAGGGCCGGCTCGCGGAGCGAGATGGTTTTCTCGCGCTGCCGGGCCATCGCGTCGAGCTGCGCGCCGACAGTGGAGCGGCCGCGCCCTTGCTCGAGCTGCTCAGCCGGCGGCCGCTGGCGCCGCCTTCGCTCTCCGAAGCGACGAGGCAGGCCGGCGTGAGCGCCGAGGTGGTGCGCGCGCTGGCGCAGCGGGGAGACATCGTGCGGGTCGGGGACGATGTGGCTTTCACAAAGGATGCTTACGAGGCGGCGGTCGCGATGGTGCGGGAGATCATCTCGGACAGCGGCTCCATCACCGTGGCGCAGCTGCGCGATCGCATGGGCGCAAGCCGCCGCCCCGTGCTCGCCCTGCTCGAACACCTCGACTCCGAGCGCGTGACGCGCCGCATCGGGGACGCGCGCGTCCTGAGGTAAAGATATGAGCGGTAACCTCGGCGGTTTCCGCTGCGCGCAGAGCGGCGAGCAGGATGGGACTTGCCGATGGCCACGGCGCGTTGGCTCCGCCAAGGCGCGACGCGGATTGGTAGAGTTCCCGCCAAATGCGAATCGCCGACCTGTTGTCCCGGCCTCGGCCGAGCATTTCGTTCGAGTTCATGGCCCCGCGGGACGACAGCGAGGTCGAGGTGCTCGAGCGGACGGTGGCAACCCTGGCCGGCCACGCCCCCGACTGGGTCTCGGTGACCTATCGACTTCGCACAGGCGAGAAAACGCTCGACCTGGTGACCCGGATCAAGCGCCACTACCACATCGAAGCGATGGCCCATCTGACGTGCGCCAACTCGGCCGGCCGAACGCGGCAGATCCTCAACTGGATGGAACGCGAGGGAATCGCGAACGTGCTGGCGCTGCGCGGCGATACGCAGACTCCGGGCCGGCCGTTCGAGCCGGCCGACCCTCAGCTCACCCATGGAAGCGATCTCGTGGCCTTTGTGCGCCGCAATGGTTATCGCTTCGGCATCGGGGCTGCATGCAGCGCGGAAAGGCACCCGGAGAGCCCCGACCTCGAGCACGAGTTCCGCTACATGAAGCACAAGGTGGAGTCGGGAGCGGACTTCCTCATCACTCAGCTGTTCTTCGACAACCGTTTCTATTTCGACCTGGTGGCGCGCGCTAGAGCGGCCGGCATCACAGTCCCGATCGTGCCCGGCCTCATGCCGGTGCCGAGCCGGCGCTCGCTCGCGGTGATGACGTCGATGTCAGGCGCGACGGTGCCGTTGCGTCTACAGGCGTCAATCGAGCAGGCAGCCGACGAGGACGCGGTGCGCGCGATCGGCGTCCAACACTGCATCGCGCAGTGCACAGAGCTGCTCGAGGCGGGCGTGCCGGGGCTGCACTTCTACACCTTCAACCGCGCGCGCGGACCGATCGAGATCCTGGCCGCCCTACGAGGCCGGCAGCTCCTGGCGTCGTAGCCGGTTCTGATCGCGGTTACCCTAATCCAGCAGTGTTGGCTGGAATCGACCTTGGTGGGACTCAGGTGCGAGTGGCGCTTGCCCGATCGGATGCGAACCTCGTCGCCAGCGTCAAGACCAAGACGCCCTCGCTCGGGAGCCCGCAGGCAATGGTCGATTGGGCCGCCGCGGAGATCGACAAGCATCGCGGTCGCGAGAAGGTACGCAGCATCACCATCGCCGCGCCCGGCCCGATCGACCTCGAGCGAGGGGTGCTCGTGAATCCGCCCAACCTGCCGTGGAAGAACGTGCCCCTGGTCGCGATGCTCTCTCGCGCGACCGGCGCCAAGGTGCAGCTGGCGAACGACGCTGACATGGCCGGCCTGGGCGAGTTTCACCGCGGCGCCGGACGCGGCACTCGCAACATGGTCTACATCACGTGGTCGACCGGAGTGGGCGGCGGGTTGATCATCGACGGCAAGCTTCATCGCGGAGCGCATGGATCGGCCGGCGAGGTCGGGCACATCATCATCGACCCCAATGGGCCGCTCGACACCTGCGGCCAGCGCGGCTGCCTCGAGGCGTTCATCGGCGGTGCCAACATCGCCCGCGAGACCGGGCACAGCGCGGCCGAGCTGTTCGCGGCCGCCGCGCAGGGAAGCAAGCCGGCTCGAATCGCCGTCGAGCGGGCCGCGCGCTACATGGGGATGGCGCTGATCAGCCTCACGAACGTCATCGATCCCGAGATGTTCGTGATCGGCGGAGGCATCTCCCGCTCGTGGGCGTTGGTCGAGCCGACCATCCTGGAGACCCTGCACTCGTCGCCCTTCATCAAGCCGGCCCGCCGGCCCCGCGTGCGCCGCGCCCGGCTGGGCGATCGCGCAGGCCAGGTGGGAGCCGTGGAATGGGCGCGCATCAACCAATAGAGGTCAGCGACGAGGAGCTTTTGCGGCTCCTCGAGCGCGCGGCGGCCGACCTCGATGCAAAAGCCTGGGTGGTGGGCGGATATGTGCGGGACAAGCTGCTGGAGCGCCCGCACCCCAATCCCGACGTCGTCGTGGAGCGGGGTGACGCCCTTCAGCTGGCGGAGCGCTTCGGACAGCTGGCCGGCGCCGGCCCGCCTGTGGTGTTCGAGCGTTTCGGCACGGCGCAGGTGACTCTCCCGGGGCACCTCGTGGAGTTCGTGAACGCGCGTGCGGAGTCGTACGCGCCGGATTCGAGGAAGCCAGACGTTCGCCCCGCCACCCTCGATGAGGACCTGCGCCGGCGTGACTTCACGATCAATACCCTCCTCATGGACCTCGACGGCGCGATCCACGACCCGCTGGGCGGCCGCAAGGATCTGGAGGCGCGCATCCTCCGCACGCCGGCCGATCCGCTCCGGACCTTTGCGGATGATCCCCTCCGCATGCTTCGCGCAGTCCGGTTCGCGTCCGAGCTCGGCTTCGAGCTGGCGCCGGACCTGCTTGGGGCCATGCGTCAGAAGAAGGGCCGGCTTGCCCCGCCGATCATCTCGGCCGAGCGAATCGCGTACGAGCTGTGCCGCATGCTGGTCTCGCCGCGTCCCCGGCTTGCCCTCGAGCTCCTGGACGCGGGCGGGCTTCTCGAATCCGTCCTTCCGGAGGTGGCCGCGTGCAAGGGCGTGCCGCAGAGCGGCTATCACACCCATGACGTGCTCGGGCATACGCTGCTCACCGTTGAGCGGGTACCGCCCGACCTCGTGCTCCGCCTGGCCGCGCTCTTCCACGATGTCGGCAAGCCTTCGACCGCCACTCCGGACGGCGCGTTCACCGGGCACGAGAACGTCGGCGCGGAGCTGGCAAGGTCGGCGCTCGAGCGCCTGCGCTTGTCGCAAAAGGAGACCGAGACGGTGGTGAAGCTGGTCCGGCTGCACCTCCGACCCGTTTACTACAGCTCCGAGTGGTCCGACGGCGCGGTGCGGCGCATGGCGCGAGACGCAGGTCCCGTGCTCGACCGCTTGATTGCCCTGGCCCGCGCGGATATCGGCGCCTCCGCCTATCCCGAACCGGAGAAGCTCGATGAGCTGGAGGCCCGGATCCAGGCCGCCCTGAGCGAACAGCCCTCACGCCTGGCGCCGCTGGTCACGGGCGAAGACGTGATGCGGGCACGCGGAATCGCGCCGGGTCCCGAGGTCGGGCGCATCAAGAAGCGGCTCGAGGAGCTGGTCATCGATGGCGAGGTGGCGCCGACGCGCGAAGCGGTACTGCAGTACCTCGCCGACCACCCGGACGCATAGAACCACCTTCTGATCCGGCCCGCAGCAGGTATGCTCGATACGGGTAGGTGGTGGACCCAGTGGGAAGCTGGGCCAACAGGGAGGGGTGCAACGTGACTGACGCATTGGCGGATACGGTTGACGTTTCCAGTTCGAACGGCGGGCCCGAGCCGCATGGGCTCGAACCCAGGTCGACTGTGCTGGCCCGAGACGATGTGCTCTCGGGCAAGCTCCAGGTGAGGAGCGGAGGCCAGGTGCTTGGCAATTTCAGCGGTCACATCGAATGCGACGGCGACCTCCTCATCGGTCCGGAGGCCCACGTCGAGGCGAATATCCGGAGCGAAAGGGTGACCATCTCCGGCTTCGTGCGCGGGAACGTGGTCGCGTCGAACCGGCTGAAGATCACAACGACCGGCCGCCTCGAAGGTGACGCCAAAGTTGGAGCGCTGGTGGTCCAGGAGGGCGGCGTCCACCTGGGCGTGATCCGGGTCCATCCCGAGGGGGTGCCGGACTCGGAACCGGTCGCCATCGTGGATGCCTCGCCAAGGGCCCCGGTGATCGCTCTGAGGACTCTGCCCAGCCCGGTCGGCCGGGTCAGGAAGTTCTGGGGTGAGTTCTTCTAAACCCAGGACGCAGCTCCAGCTCTCGAGCAGGCCGCGGCCTTCCTGGGCCGCGGCTCTCGAGCCAGGCGGAGCCGGCAAGCTTCCGATCCGCCGCCGCAGCGCCGTATGAACACGGACTTCCGGGCGGCTTCGTATATCTTGCGTACCCGATGATCGAAGAACCGAAGATCAACCGGAACCTGGCCCTCGAGCTCCTGCGCGTGACCGAGGCCGGCGCCCTTGCGGCGGCGCCTCTGCAAGGTCGGGGCAACAAGGAAGCGGCGGACGCGCGGGCCGTCGAGGCGATTCGCAGCGCACTCGCCTCGGTCGACATGAAGGGCACCGTCGTGATCGGCGAAGGCGAGAAGGACGAGGCGCCGATGCTGTATTTCGGCGAGCCCATCGGCAACGGCCTCGAACCGGAGGTCGACGTCGCCGTCGATCCGATCGAAGGCACGAGCCTTACCGCGTCCGGCCTTCCGGGGGCCATCTCAGTGGTTGCGCTGGCGGAGCGCGGGACGATGTTCACCACCCACGCTCACTACATGCGGAAGCTCGTGGTCGGCCGGCGCGCGCGTGGAGTCATCGACCTCGAGATGCCGGTTGAATGGAACCTGCGCCGGATCGCCAAGGCTGAGGGCCTCCCGGTCCAGGAGCTCACAGTCGTCGTGCTCGAGCGCGAGCGCAACCTTGACGTGATCGCTCAGATCCGCGATGTGGGGGCCCGGATCAAGCTGATCACGGCCGGCGACGTCGCTGCCGCCCTCGAAGCCGCGCTCGAGACCAGGTCTGGGGTCCACTGCATGATGGGCTCGGGCGGCGCCACCGAAGGCGTGCTCGCCGCGTGCGCGATCAAGACGA
The DNA here is from genome assembly GCA_050734495.1 of Candidatus Dormibacteraceae bacterium. Lineage (GTDB taxonomy): Bacteria > Chloroflexota > Dormibacteria > Dormibacterales > Dormibacteraceae > Palsa-870. The sequence goes on along the minus strand of JBOHUQ010000148.1, from coordinate 16,705 downwards.
TCGGTGGCGATATGCAGGCGAAGCTCCACTTCCGGGACGACCAGGAGAAGGAGATGGCCATCAAGGAAGGAAACAAGCCAAACAGGGTGCTCTGCCTCGACGACCTCTGCTCGGGCAAGGACATCTTCTTTGCGGCGACCGGCATCACGTCGGGCGAGCTCTTGAAGGGCGTGCGCTACGAGGACGTGTATGCGTACACGCAGTCGATGGTCCTGCGCTCCGCGTCCGGAACCATGCGCATCGTCGACGCGTATCACCCCATCGACAAGTTGCGAGCCAAGGGGATGCTGCCCGAGCAGGTCGCGGTCCGCTGAGCGCATCCGACGCGGGACAGTTCCTGGTCGCGGCGGCCAAATCGTTTGGCCCCGCACAGTGGGAGTGGATCGCCACCGCCCGGATCGTCTCGCGCCAGCGCCCGTCGACCGCCGCGGTCGAGCAGGTGCTGGAAGGCTCTCTGGCCGGCGCCGACCAGGCGATGGTCAACGCATTCACCGGTGGGTTTCGGGTGGCCCAAACCCGGCTCGCCATCGATAAGGCGCTCCCGGATCCCGCCGCAGCCGCGGCAGCGCTCGAATCGGCGCAGATCGTCGCTCTCGCGATCCTGGTCAGGGAGCAGTTGGACCAGGCGCAGTTCGAAGTCGTCTACCGGCCCTTCGCGACCATACTTCCCGGCCCGGGCTACCAGCCCGCGCCGCCAGTCGATCGCCAGATCGTCGCTTTTCTGCGCGCGTTGCCCACGTTCACCGGGCCGCCGGAAGCCGAGATCGCTGCGGTCGCCAGGGCGTTGAGCGAGCCTCCCAGGGCCGTCGCTCCGGCGGGCGGCCTCGCTGCCGTGGGCGTGGGCCCCGCGACCCTCAACCCGGCCGCGAACTACGCGGCGACCTGGAAAGAGGTGATCGCAACAGCGAACCAATCAGGACGGACACATTCGTTCAGGGCGATGCAGGACAGCGCCGAGCAGGCCGCTCCGCACGACGGCCTCGGCATCGTCGGGTTCGCAGGCGTGGCGGCGGGCGGGATCTTCATGCGCGACATCCTGCCGATCGAGAAGGTCCTGCTGCTCTACGAACCGTTCGCAGCGGCGCTGCCCTACGAATCGCTGCAGTAGGAATATGAGCGAAAATCTCGGCGGTTTTCGCTCATCGGCAGTTTGGCTTCGCCAAAGTGCCTGCTCACTTTCCCCGGGATCGGATTGGCTTGAATGTCTACTCTGGGTGCCGCGGCCTGTGTGCGGCGCGGAGCTTAGGCGGTTCTGACGCCGGCGGCTTTCTCCAGGCCCAGCTCCTCGACGGCGAGCTCCCTCATCTTGAATTTCTGGACCTTGCCTGTGACCGTCATCGGGAACGCGTCGACGAACTTCCAGTGCCTGGGGATCTTGTAGGTCGCGATCTTTCCCCTGCACCACGCGGCGAGCTCTTCGCCTGACTGGTCTGCGCCCTCGCGCAGCTTGACCCAGGCCATGATCTCCTCGCCATACTTTTCGGACGGGATCCCGATCACCTGAACGTCGGCGACGTCAGGGTGCCCGTACAGGAATTCCTCCACCTCGCGCGGATAGACGTTCTCGCCTCCGCGAATGATCATGTCCTTGATCCGGCCGACGATGTTGACGTAACCGTCGGGATCCATCGTCGCCAAGTCGCCTGTATGCATCCAGCGCGCGCGGTCGATGGCCTGGCGCGTCGCCTCCTCGTTGTTCCAGTAGCCGAGCATGACGATGTATCCACGGCTGCAGAGCTCGCCCGCGGTGTCTCGTGGAACGACTGCTCCCGTGGCCGGGTCGATGATCTTGATCTCGACGTGTGGATGAACGCGCCCGACGGTGGCCACGCGTTTCTCGAGAGGGTCGTCGGTGGCGCACTGGGTCGAGACGGGCGAGGTCTCGGTCATGCCATAAGCGATGGTCATCTCGGGGATGTGCATCGAGGTCTGGACCTTCTTCATGACCTCGACGGGGCACGGTGAGCCGGCCATGATGCCGGTCCGCAGCGTGCTGAAGTCGTACTCCTTGAAGCGCGGGTGCTCGAGTTCGGCGATGAACATCGTCGGCACGCCGTAGAGCGAGGTGCAGCGCTCGCGCTCCACGGTCTCCATCGTCATCACCGGATCGAACGCCTCCGCGGGGATCACCATGGTCGCCCCGTGGGTGGTGCATGCGAGGTTGCCCAGAACCATCCCGAAGCAGTGATAGAAGGGCACCGGGATGCACACCCGGTCGCGCTCGCTGTACTCGAGCGCTTCACCGATGAAGAAGCCGTTGTTGAGGATGTTGTGATGGGTGAGCGTCGCCCCTTTGGGAAATCCAGTTGTGCCTGACGTGTACTGGATGTTGATCGGGTCGTCGAACTGAAGTGACGATTCGACCTCGTGCAGCCTGGCCTCGCTGACCTTCGCTGCGTCGCTCTGGAGCTCCTCCCAGCCCTCGTCGATCACGAGGGTTTCGCGCAGTGCAGGGCACCTGCCCCTGACCTCGGCCACCATCGCCTTGTAATCGGCCTGGCGAAAGCGGCCCGCAAGGACAAGCAAGCTGATGCCCGATTGCTTGAGCGCGTACTCGAGCTCAGAAGTTCGGTAGGCCGGGTTGAGGTTGACCAGGATCGCGCCCATCGCGGCGGTCGCGTACTGGACGATGACCCACTCGTATCGATTGGGCGACCAGATTCCGACTCGATCGCCTTTGTTCACGCCTCGGGACATGAGGCCGCGCGCGACGACCTCGCACTCCTCTACGAGCCGGCGATAGCTGGTGCGTTGGTTTTGGTGAGCGGCGACCAGGGCTTCGTGATCTCCAAAGCGCTCTGCGGTTCGCCTCAGGTTTTGAAAAATGGTCTCGCCCAGCAGTGGAACCTCGCCGGCGCCGTGCACATAGCTCATCTCAGGCATTGCGACCCTCCTACCTCCTGATTGTGCGCCATGATGACCACACGGGGAAAACAAACCCCTTGACAATGTCTTTACTCCGTCGCAACTTGGTCTTAGTTCGAAGCGTCCGGGTCCATCGACAGCCCACGCAAAGGTTGGCCTCCACAAGAAGGCAACGGCCGTAAAGCGGCGCAGAAACCAGCAGCGTGTCACCCGGTGGCATCCGGTCGAGGCGGTGTCCGCTGCAGGCGCCGCCTCGTTTACTGCCCGGCGGTCGGGCACATCTACGACAATCCCGGCGTGACCGGACGCTCCCCACTCGACGATCGGCGGTTCCGATCGCTGCTCCTCGCCATCGCGGGCATTCCGATCCTTCTCCTCTACATCTGGCAGAGCGTGATCGTGCCAATCGCCTTCGCCGGTTCGCTCGGGGACTTAAAGGAGAGCTACCTGCTCGCGGCGGGTCAGCTGGTCGCCGGTCGCGATCCGTACGCGCTCTGCCACACGCTCTGCCTTGATCCGAGGGGCCAGGGATACGTCACCCCACCACCCCTCGCCTGGCTTCTCCAACCAGTCGTGGGCCTGGACAGTCACGTGGTCGCGGTGGGAGCCGTGCTGTTTCTGAACGCATCGCTCGTGATCTTTGTCGCGTGCATGGTGCGAGCGTTGCGAGTGGTCGACTGGCAGCTGGGCGCGCTGCTGGTGCTCGTGGTGATTGCGTTCGAGCCGGTTAACGGCAACATCGTCGAGGGTCAGATCAACCTGGTCTTGCTCGCGCTGTCCGGAGTCTGGCTCCTGGGCTGGATCGCAGATCGTTGGTGGGGAGGCGTTGCGCTCGGATTATCGGTGGCTCTCAAGCTGATCCAGGCGCCCACGGGCCTTCTATTCCTGTGGGCCAAGCGCTGGTCGATGCTCGCCGCGGGCATGGTCGCCGGCCTTGGCATCTGGTTGCTCGCCGTGCCGCAGTACTTGCCCGAGTACCTCTTCAAGGTTCTGCCCGCGATCAGCCAGGGCACAGGCCTTTTCGAGAATCACTCTCCAGGAGGCACGATCGTCCGCTTCTTCGACCCGACCAGCTTCCTCGGGGCCACGCAGGCGGTTCCCCTCCAGGCGCGCATCGTCACGCTCGGGGTCGCCATCGCCGCGCTGGCGCTGACCTTCTGGGTGCTCGGGTCACCGCGGAGAGACTGGTCAGGGAGAGCGCTGGAAGCGGCGGCTGCGACGGCGGTCTGTCCGCTGGTCACCAGCTACTCATGGGGAACGCACCTCGTGCTTCTGCTTCTGCCGATGCTCGTGCTCGTCGAGTGGGGAGTGCGGAGGCGCGACTGGACGGTCCTGGGCCTGGTCGCCCTGGGGTGGCTTCTCATCGGGCCCGGGCACAACTGGTTTCAGACCTTGTTGGTATCGGGCTACTCGAATCTGCTCGTGCTCCGCCTGATGGCCGAGTTCGGGGTCGTGGGGATTACCAGCGTTTGGGTCGCGAGCCTGCTCGCGCTGCGGCGTCAGCGCACCGACCTGATGCGGCTCACCAACACAGTGCCGACGAACAAGAACACGACCGCGCTCGAAAATACGATCCGGTAACCACTGTTGCCGTGAGGCCCGTTCAGGTAATCGATCAGCGGACCGCCGAAGAACGGGATGATCGCCTGGGGCATCGTGAGCGCGATGTGGAAGAGGCCCATGTCTTTCGCCGACTGGCTCTTGTTGGGAAGCGTGTCGCAGGCGAGCGCCCAGTCGACGGCGAAGTACAGTCCGTAGCCGACCCCGTACGCGACGCCTAGCGTAAATACCAGCGGGATGGCGGTTGGGTAGAACGCGATGAAGACGATGGCGACGAAAGCCTGGGCTCCGCCGGACAGATAGACGAAAGCCTTGCGCCGGTGCCAGCGGTCGGAGAGCAGGCCACCGAAAAAACCGAAGGGCAGGGCTGTCACCACGACTACCAGCAGCCAATTGGACGTGAACGAGTCGGGATTGCTGCCCGGCGCCAGCACGACGTCTCGGAAGAAGTTGTGCAGGTTGTACAGGACCGCCGTGATCCCGGCGGAGATCATGAGCCGGGTGAAGACGACCCAGGCGAAATCACCCTCGTGGAGTGGCCGCAGAAACTCGCGGATAGCTTCGCCCATCGATCGCCTCGCGTGTGGCGCGAGAGGCGCCAGGCCCTCGTTGCGCGCCGCCCAGATGGTCGGGACCAGCGTGAGCAGGATCACGACCATGAAGACCACGTAGATGACCCGGGACGAGCCCATCAGCGATGTGACGCCCAGGCCGCCGCCGACGCCGAGCTGGGTCATCGTCGCGAGGAATCCGCTGGCCTTTCCGAACTGCTGGGCCGGTACGACGTCTGGGATGATCCCGGCGTATGCGGCGCCCGCGGCGTTGAAGAAGAACTGCACGATCCCGTAGCCGGCGACGATCTGCGGGTAGTTGCGGGCGGTCATCAGCAGGATGAGGCCGGGGATCGTCAGCAGGGTGCCGGCGACCATGATCGGCCGGCGCCGGCCGAATCGAGTGTTCAAACGATCGGACCACGCGCCCACCAGCGGCGGCACGGTCATGGCGAGAAACCCGCCGATGCCGATTGCGAAACCGATGGCGCCGTTCTGGGAGCCCTTCGAGACGACGGCGTCGACCTGGCTCTGGATCAGAACGGTGGTCAGGGGGATCCAGAGGAAGTTGCTTCCGAACCAGAAGGCGCTCAGCGCCGTGTGGCGCAGGTTGCCGAATGCGTCGGGCATCTGCTCGATCGGGACCGTGGCCACCGTCACCGCGACAGGCTAGGTTAAGTAGCTTTCCCGTGGGGGAGAAAAGCTGTAGGCTTTGGCGGCCCCTTGCCGAGTGTCTTTTCGCGTGCCAAACAGGTCTTGATCGATGTGCCGAGACACGGCAAGCTCGCCTATTGTCTTTTGCGGGACGAACGGGTGCCGGCCGCGCCGAAAGCTGCGCTGCTGGCTGCGCTTGGCCTGATCGTCAGCCCGATCGACTTCCCGGCGTGGGTACCGGTCCTCGGGGAGCTCGACATGCTGGCCCTGGGCATCCTGGCGGTCGATACATTTGTGGCGGCCTGTCCGGAGGACGTGCGTCGGGAGCACGAGGCCGCGATCAAGGATAAAGAGAGCACTTTCGACCGGGACGTACACGACACGGTCGTCGCCGCGCGCTACGGCGCCGGGCGCATGGCAAATCGCGTCCGCTCGCGACTGCGCCGCAAGGATGAATATCAATCGGTATCGGAGGGCCTGGGCAATTGAAGGTGATGCTGACCAAGGATGTGGAGAACGTCGGCCGGGCCGGCGATGTGAAAGATGTGGCTGACGGCTATGGCCGCAACTTCCTCCTGCGCCGCAAGCTCGCGGTGCAGGCGGGCAAGGGCGTTGAAACCGAGGCGAAACGGCTGAAGGACGCGGTGGTCAAGCGCGAGACCAAGGATCGTGTCGAGGCCCAGGCGCTGGCCGATGAGATCAACAACAAGACGGTGGTCGTGCGGCTGAAGGTCGGCGCCGAGGACAGGGCGTTCGGCTCGATCACCAACCAGGACATCGCGGCCGCCCTCAAGGCGCAGCACCGGGTGGAGATCGACCGCCACAAGATCGACGTGAAGGAGCCGATCAGGACGCTGGGCGAGCACGAGGTCTCGCTCAAGCTGCACCGCGACGTGGCCGCCCACGTGAACGTGATCGTCACCCAGGACAGATAGGTCCGTCAGTGGCGACCACGATCCCCCTCTCACCCGGGAGGGTGCCACCCCACGACCTCGACGCCGAGATGTCGGTCATCGGGTCGGTTCTGCTCGATCCGCTTTCGGTCGCCAAGGTGCTCCAGTTCCTGCATCCCGAAGACTTCTATCGCGAGAACAACGGACAGATCTACCGGGCGGCGCTCGACCTCTTTGCCGCCGGGGAGCCGATCGACAACGTCACCCTCGCCGCGCAGCTGCAGACCATGGGGCTGCTCGACCGTGTGGGCGGCCGCGCGCAGCTGGCTTCGATGCAGGGCGCGGTGCCGACCGCGGCGAACATCGAGTACTACGGCCGGATCGTCAAGGAAAAGGCCTACAAACGGCGGCTGATCTCCGCGGGCTCGAACATCGCGGCTTTCGGTTTCGACGACTCGGTCGAAGCCGAAGAGGCGATCAACCAGGCGCAGTCACTGGTGTTCGGGGTCGCCGACGACCGGGACCAGCGCGAGCTAATGCGCCTGTACGACCTATTGGGTCCGGCGATGGAGCGGATCTCCTTGCAGATGGAGAGTGGGCAGGGGATCGTCGGGATCCCGACGGGGTTCCACGACCTGGACCGCATGACGGGCGGTTTCAAGGACTCAGATCTGATCATCGTCGCGGGAAGACCTGCCATGGGCAAAACCAGCCTTGCCCTCAACATCGCTCTTCACTCTGCGCTTGACGCCAACAAGTCTGTTGCGATCTTCAGCCTCGAGATGTCCAAGGAACAGCTGACCGAACGCCTCCTTACCGAGCAAGCGCAGATCGATGCCCAGCGCATGCATCGCGGTCTGCTGACCGAGGCAGAGTTCGATCGAGTCTCGAATGCCCTCGGCCCACTTGGCGAGGCGAAGATTTTCATTGACGATACGCCGGTGATGGACGAGCTGAGCCTTCAGCTCAAGGCCCGTCAGGCCAAAATGCGCCACAACATCGACATGATCCTCATCGACTACCTGCAGCTGATGCACGGTCGAGCGCGCGGGGATGACAACCGTGTCCAGGAGGTGTCCTCGATCTCGCGCGCGCTCAAGGGACTGGCCCGCGAGCTGCGCATCCCGGTGATCGCCATCTCGCAGCTGAGCCGCGCCCCGGAGCAGCGCCCGGACAAGCGCCCGATCCTGAGCGATTTGAGAGAGAGCGGTTCCATCGAACAGGATAGTGACGTTGTAATGTTTTTGTTTCGCCCAGAGTACTACAAAGCCGATGAACGCCCCGGCATCGCCGAGCTCCACGTCGCCAAGCACCGCAACGGTCCGACCGGCATGATCGAGCTCAAGTTCCGCCGCGACCACACTCGGTTCTACAACCTGGAGACGCGCCGGCCCGAACCAGGAACCGAGTAACGCCGTGGTCATCATCCTGGTCGGGGGCCAGTGGGGCGACGAAGGCAAGGGGAAGGTGATCGACTTCCTCGCCGCCAAGGCGGACATGGTCATCCGCTCTCAAGGTGGCAACAACGCCGGCCACACGGTCATCACCGAGCACGGCGAGTTCAAGTTCCAGCTCATGCCGTCGGGCATCCTCTACCCCGACTGCGTGTGCGTCATCGGCAACGGAGTCGTCGTCGACCCGATCGTGCTCCTTCGCGAGATCTCTCAGCTTCGTGAACGCGGCATCGAGCCGAAGAACCTGATCGTCAGCGAGCGCGCTCACATGGTCATGCGCTACCACCCTCTGTTCGACCAGCTCGAGGAGGAGGCGCGGGGCGATGATCGCCTCGGCACCACGTGGCGTGGCATCGGTCCTGCATATTCGGACAAGGTCCGGCGCATCGGATTCCGAATCGGCGACCTCCAGAAAGAAGCTTTCATGCGCAAGAAGCTCGCCTACGTCGTCGGCCAGGTGAAGAACCCGATCCTCACGAAGCTCTACGAACACGAGGCTTATGACTGGTCGAGCATGGTCGACGAGTACATGGGCTACGCGAAGCAGCTCGATCCATACATCAAAGACACCTTCCCGCTGATCCAGGACGCCCTGGACCGCAAGGCCAACATCCTGCTCGAGGGAGCACAGGCCACGATGCTCGACCTCGACTTTGGCACGTACCCGTATGTGACGAGCTCCCACCCGACAGCTGGCGGCGCGCTGACCGGCAGCGGAATTCCGCCCACCAAGGTGGACCTGACCATCGGCGTTTTCAAGGCCTACACGTCCCGTGTCGGATACGGCCCGCTTCCCTCAGAGCTGCTGAACGAGGTGGGGGACCAGATCCGCGAACGCGGCCACGAGTTCGGCACTGTGACCGGGCGCCCGCGTCGCATCGGGTGGTTCGACTCTGCGGTCGCGCGATATTCGGCGCGCGTGAACGGGGTCGGTTGCGCCGCGCTGATGCGCCTCGACATCCTCGACGACCAGCGGCTCTTGAAGATCTGCACCGGCTATGACTTCCGGGGCAAGCGCTACGACCACCCCATCGCCAACATCTCGCATTACAAGCACTGCAAACCGGTCTACGAAGAGATGCCCGGCTGGCAGACCGATATCGGTGGCGCTCGCCATTGGGACGACCTTCCCAAGACGTGCAGGGCCTACATCGAACGAATCGGCGAGTTGATCGGCGTACCGATCGAGCTTGTGGGCACCGGACCTCGGCGCGACCAGTTCGTCACTCGCGGTCGCAAGCTCTTCGACTGAGCCCCGTTTCGCAACGTAACGAAAGCTCCGTCAGAGGTGTCTTTATCGATATGAAGCGGCCACCGGGAGATACAGGCTTCGTCGTCAACGTGGCCATCACGGTCCTGGCGACGCTGGCGATCGGAAGCATCGCGTATGCTGGCATGGTGCGCGCGCTGCACCCGGTCGCGGTGGCGCTGCCCGCCGCATCGCCTTCTCCTTCACGCGGTTCTTCGTCGACCGCCTCCCCCGAGCCGCCGGCTCCGAGCCCTATCCCAACGCCGCGGGCCGGCACGCCTCCTGTCGCTCTCGTGGACCTCGACCTGACCGATTCTTCGACTGGTTGGATCCTGCTCTCCAGCTGCGCAGCGATCACCATTGGGACCTGCGACTACTTCGTGGCCGGCACGCTGGATGCCGGCGCGACCTGGACCAAGCCCATACAGGTTGGGCCCGCCTTCGATCGCACCGACGGAGGTGGCCCGACGGCCGTGCGGTTCCTCAATCACATGGATGGCTTCGTCTACGGGTCCAGCGGCGCCTACGTCACACATGACGGGGGCCGGACCTGGGCCGGCGCCGGGCTTCCGGGCAAGTTCATCGAGGGTATGGCAGCGGGAGGCCAGACCGTCTGGGCGGCGACCTCGCCTTGTGGAAAGGGCTTGTCCTGCCAGCTGGAGATCCGCCACAGCGTGGACGGCGGGAGGTCTTGGCTGGCGCCTCACGCGCTACCTCTGGGCTTCTCTCCGGAAGAGTTGGTGCCCTTCGCGGCGGGCGTGATCATGTCGAGCGTGCCGCTCGGGGACATTCAGATGACGACCGATGGTGGACTTACCTGGCGTTCCATCAAGTCGCAGTGCGCACGCAATCCATTTCGCGGCTACGTCGCAACCTCCGACGGTGTTGAGCTGTGGGAGCTGTGCATGGGCTACCCCGACCCGAATTCGAACACGGCAGACAAGACCGTGTTCGTGTCCGAGGACAGCGGCAAGTCGTGGAAGCAACGCGCCACATCGCTGAATGGCGGGGTCCTGCAGCAGTCCGGCTTTCCGGCCTGGTTCGTCTCGAACCGGAGCCGCGTCGCCTTCATGTCGGGCGCCCCCACGCCCGTCGTCACGCACGATACGGGGGCGACATGGACGCCGGTCGGCCTCGACGGAACCGGTTTGTGGCTGATTCGATTCGCCGGTTCCCACGACGGATGGGCGCTCGAGGGCACCCGCAACATCTGGGTGACCACCGACGGCGGAGAGACGTGGAGCCAGGAAGGCAGGCTGCCCAACGGCGTCGGCTAACCTGGATTATTTCCGGTTGAGTTCCGCGCCGCCCGCAGGCGGGATTTACTCAATCCGATCCCGGGGAAAGTGAGAGGCACTTTGGCGAAGCCAAACTGCCGATGAGCGAAAACCGCCGAGGTTTTCGCTCATATCTGAGCTCCAGGCCCCCAGGGCTGTCCTGGGCGCAGGTTCACACGCCCGCGCAGCGCGCCCGGTGGATGCGACTGCCGAAGGCCGAGGTCCGGTTCGCTCAGCCGGCTCTCGAGACGCTCTTGACCACCCTGAGGTGAGCCTCGCGCAGGCGCAGGCGCCGCTTTCGCTTCAATCGCTCCGAAGCCAGCGAGCCGGCCCAGAACAGCAGCACGAAAACAGCCATGACAGCCTGCACGCCGGCCACGACGAAAAACGATGCCTCGATCCCGTAGCCGCTTCGGCGCAAGCCCACTGACAGCAGGCCCGCTCCAAAGCCGAGGACCGGACGGATCGCCCAGGAGGCCGGAAGCAAGCGGCGGTCGCAAAGGACGAGTGCCGCCACAAACCACATCGGCCCGCTGTCGAGCTGGAAGAGATAGTCCCAGTGAAACGAATAGATGGGAACGAGCGCTCCGAGGAAGAAAGTGACGAGGACGACGAGGCTCACGCGCCGCGCGTAGGCGAACCACGCCGCTCCGATCGCCACCGCGAGCAGCGATGTGGCTAACACGGGCCCGGGCACATTGCCTACGTAAAGGCGGATAGGGTCGATCGGCGCGGAGACAGGGCTGAAGAAGTGGTACCAGACGTTGATCGGGTCTCCAAACAACTTGCCACTGGCTGGATTGATGTACGCGAACGGCGCGCCTCGCGTGATCAGCGCGACGGCGGCGAACGCGAGCAGCCCGGCTTGAGCGCGGATGGCGGGGATGAAACGCGCTCTGAGCAGCTCCAGGATCACAGCGAGCGCTGCAATTTCGACCGATGCCGTCAGCGCAGCGCCCGCTCCGACCAGCGCGACTCCTACGATCGCCGCGATGAGCGGGCTTGCCTGCGTGGGCGGGATGTGCTTGCGCCACATCACGTACGCGGCGATCTTCCCGGCAGCTCCCAGGGCCAGGGCGACCGCCAGCATCTCCAGGGCGGGTACCTTGAAGATGATCAATCCCGCGATCACCGGCGGACTCAGAGCGATTCCGATGATCAGGTCGTTCGGCAGCGAAGCCGGTTTAAATGCGGCGCGATCCAGTGCGGCCGCCGCTCGAGCCAGCACTCTGGGATTGTAGGCAATTGGCCGGGGCCCAGCCGGGCCCCCTCGGTCGTCGACCAGCCTGCTTGAGTGATAATCGGCTGGCTCGTGTCGTTTCCAGGCCAACGTCTTCACGCGCAAGCGCGAGCAGGATGGGCAGCCCCACAGTTCGCAGCCACATTCGTGGCGCTGTGGCTGGTCACGTGCGCCGCGATCGGGGTGTCCGCCGACGCTCCTGCTCCCTCAACGTGGGTGGCATTGAAGCCGCTGCCTCGCCAGGGGCGCTCCGCGATCTTCGCCCTGGCAGTCGATCCCGCGAACAACCAGGTCGTGATCGCGGGCAACTCCGAAGGCACCCTGCTCAGGAGCAGCGACGCCGGCTCGACTTGGATGTCCGCGCACAGCGGCAAGTCCGTTGTCACCACGATCTCGTTCAGCCCGTTCAAGGCCGGGCAGGTCCTGGCCGGCACGCGGGGTGGCGGCGCTCTGCTGAGCAGCGATGACGGAGCCAGCTGGTCGGTGCCGGGTGGCCTCGATGGCCGGACAGTTCGAGCGTTCGGTTTCAGCCTCACCACCATCGCGGCCGCCACCGACAAGGGCGTATTCATCAGCGCTGACGGGACCTCGTGGTCTCAGTCGGGGTTGGCGGATCGCAGCATCGACGCCATCGCAATCTCGGCGGTGCATGCCCCGATCCGCATGCTCGCGGCCTCTGATGGACCTCTTTCGACCGGAAACCTGCCAGTGTTTCAGAGCGCAGACGGCGGCGCCACATGGCTGCCGTTGAACCCAGCCATCAGCGGGACGTATGTCGTGAAGCTCACCGCCGGACCGCTGCCGCCTGTCGGCGACACGAGACCGGTGGTCGTGGGTACGAATGCGGGATTGTTCGCGTCCACCGACAACGGGGCATCATTCACCCCGCTGAGCGGCGAGGGTCAGCTGCCCCCGACCGACTACACGCAGGTCGCCTTCATCACCGACCATTTCGATCGGTTCTATGCCGCAAGCGATGGCGGTGGTTCTGGCGCCGGTGGCCTGTGGAGGACGAACGATTCCGGCCAGTCGTTCATGTCGCTTTCACCGCCGATGCGATCGATCACCGCGCTGGGCGTGTCGAACGACGAGTCGCCAACCCTGTACGTGGCCACCTTCCGGCCCTCCGACCAGTCGGCAGCACTCTGGATCTACCACGACACCGGAGGCACCCCTCGAGGTCCATTGGGCTCGCCGACCCCAGTCGCGAGCGGGGCCCGGACCGCTCCGGCGACCTCCCCGGGCTCGACGCTGATGGATCTTCTGAGATCTTCGCAGGCGCCATATGTCGCCATCGGGCTCGGCGCTCTTCTCGTCGTCTTGCTCGCGGCCCTCGCCCACGTGCGCGGCCGCCGCGCGTGACTGGGTAGACTCCCTCGAGTTGAGCCAACCTCACGAAAGGCTTCGCGCGCTGGGCCTCGAGCTGCCCACGCCCCCGACCGCCGCGGCCTCCTACGTGCCGACGCGACTCGTGCCCATCGGCGATGGACGCGCCCTTATGTACGTATCGGGCCAGGTTTCAGTCGCGAACGGTGAGCGCCTCACCGGCCGCTGCCCGGACCAGGTATCGGTCGAAGAGGCGCAGGCCAGGGCGCGCGTCTGCGCTCTCAACGTGCTGTCGCAGATCGAGTCGGCAGCCGGCCTCGAGAATGTGGAGCAGATCACGCAGGTGATCGGTTTCGTGCTGTCCGCCGAAGGCTTCGGCGATCAGTCGGAGGTCATCAACGGCGCCTCTGACCTGCTCGTGGAGGTGCTGGGTGACGCGGGCCGCCACAGCAGGATGGCCCTTGGCACGAACGCCTTGCCCTTTTCGGTGACGGTCGAGATTGCGGCGGTGGCGGTTGTCCGCAGCCGCTGAGGACCCGCCTGAGCGCAGGCGCCGGCCTCGCCTTCTCCTCATCGGGAGCGTCGTCTACCTTGCCGTGATTTTCGGCGGAATGCTCTGGCTTGGAATCTCCATCGAGCCCGAGTGGGTGGCCCTTGCCCTCCTGGTCATCGCTATCGCGATGGGACGAGGACGCACGTTCGTCGCGGACTGGACGCCATTCCTGTTGCTGTTTTTCGCGTACGAGGCGATGAGGGGCTTTGCCGCGCGATTGGCGCCTCATGACCTTTCGGGATTGGAACGATTGCTGTTCGGGGGAGCGATCCCGACCCTCGTCCTCCAGCATGCCTTCTACCGCCCCGGAGTGATCGGTCCGCAGGACCTCGTGGCGATGGTCCTGTACTTCATGCATTTCGTGCTGCCGATCGTGGTCGGATTTGTCTTCTGGGTCAACAGCCGAGAGCATTACTGGCACTTCATCGCCGCGCTGCTTCTCCTTTGCTTTCTTGCGTTCGTCACCTATTTGTTCTGGCCCAGCGCACCGCCGTGGTACCAGCTGCACGACGTTGTCAAGATCAACCAGCAGACCGTGGACCGGCTGTGGGGAAACACCGTGGTCGTGATCTACCACGCCTTCAATCCAAACGAGTTCGCCGCCTTTCCCTCGCTCCATACTGCGTTTCCGGCGCTGGCCGCCGTTTATGCCTGGCGGAGGTATCGGGCTCTGGCGGTGGGACTCATCGTCTGGACGCTGGCGGTGGTGGTTTCGATCGTGTACCTCGGTGAGCATTACGTCGTGGATGCGCTCGCCGCCTTCGTCTACGTGGCCGCCGCGGCGTTCATCGTCGAATCGTTCACCCGCTGGCGGCGCCGTCAGCGACCGCGCCCCGACGCTACGCCTGCCAGACCTTCCGCATGATTGTGCGCGCGAGCTTGTCCGGATCGTGATGTGACGGCAGCTTCACGTTGACCACGTCGGCGGCGATGAACCTTACCTCGGGGTGTTTGTCGGAGTCGAGCGGCTTGAAGATGACCTGCGATTGGCCGCCGGTCGGTGTGTGAGATACGTTGGAGTTGACCATCACGAAATCGAAAAGGTTCGCTCCTACATGCTCTTGGATCACTCGTAGGTAGTCGTCGACACCGTAATCGTCGGTCTCGCCCCTCTGCGCGGCCAGGTTGCAGATGTACACCTTCAGCGCCGGCGAGGCCTTGATCGCCTCGACCATGCCCTCCACGAGAAGGTTCGGCATGATCGAGGTGTACAGAGATCCTGGGCCGACGATGATCAGCTCGGCGCTCAGGATGGCCTGCGCAGCCTCGGGGTTGATCTGGGCGCCATCTGGCTTGAGAAAGACACGGGTGATCGGTGCGTTCTGCAGCGGAATCTTCGATTCGCCCGCCACCATGCCGCCGTTGATGGACGCGACCAGGGTGACGTCCTGCAGGGTCGACGGCAGAATCGTGCCCTTGACCGCCAGGACCTTTCCGGACTCGCGCAGCGCGTGCTCGAAGTTCCCGGTCACGTCGGCCATCGCCATGATGAAGAGGTTTCCAAAGGAGTGACCGTCCAGCGAACCCTCCTTGAACCGATGATCGAAGAGCTGCTTCATCAAGGGCTCGGCGTCGGCAAGCGCGATGAGGCACTGGCGGAAGTCGCCTGGAGGCAGGATCCGGTATTCGTCGCGCAGCCGTCCTGAAGAACCGCCGTCGTCCGCCACGGTGACAATCACCGAGAGGTTGGACGTGTAAGTCTTCAACCCGCGGAGCAGTGAGCTCAGGCCGGTGCCGCCGCCGATCGCGACGATGCGCGGGCCACGACCGCGAAGGCGAAACGCGTGGATGATCTCGACGATGCTGCTCGTGCTGTTGCCGGGCAAGAACGGACCAAGGACGGACTGCGTGAGCTTCAAGTAGCTGAACAGCAGCAGGCCGATACCCAGCCCGCCAAAGATCACTGCGCGCGACCAGTAGGGGAGGAACTGCAGCGTGATGTAGTAGAACTCGCCCGGCAGCTTGGCGGTCTGGTAGATCTCCTTCAAGGCATACGCCACGCCGAGCACGAGCACGAGCTCAGCGGCCATCAGCAGGAGAAGCCAGCGCTTGATCTGGAGACCAGGCGTTAGCCAGCGCAGCCAATGTGTCGTGGACTGAAACCTTGTGGCCATCTACCCCCGGTGCTCCAACGGATTCAAAACGTGCAAGGTTACCTTGGTACTACGCTTCACTGAAGTATGCGTAGTTTGCGACGAGCCCGCCGGCTGGTGCGGTTTGCGGCGTTCGGCCTGGTCGTGGCGGCGCTCGCCACCGAGCTTTCGAAGCCCGCGCCGGAACGCACCTGGGAGGGTCGAGTGTTCGGCGTCGTTCCTTATGATTTCCGGCCTCCGAACTTGCAGCGGATTCGCGATGCGTACTGGAACCCTCGGTCCGATCGTCTCTTCAGCGACAGGGTCTTCGGTGTCGGCTGGGCGATCAACCTGCATCGGGCGAAAACGCTCATGGAGCAGATATTTGGCCGTCTGATGGGCTCCAGGGAGGCGCTCACGATCCGGATGTCGGTGCGCTCTGAAGGTTCGGCCAAGCAGCCGGACGTCATCGTCACCCGGGATTAGACGCGCGGATTCGGGGAAAAGAGAACAAGCCCCACGGGGGTAAATACCCACTGGCCTCATAGGGTCGACGTGAGTGTGGTCCCCACGGCGACGTAACGGAGTGAGCAACAAATTTCGCGGTTCGCCAAACTGGCGACTCCGGCTCCATCAGCCCGGTGGTAGCTGGAACAATGGAGCCCATACGACGGCAACCTTGGGGAGTGGCGCAACGGTAGCGCAGCTGACTCTGGATCAGAAGGTTGAAGGTTCGAATCCTTCCTCCCCAGCCAACCATATGTGGTATCCAACACCTATCTTGCCTACTACATATAGCTAGTCAGGATGAGCGGACAGAGTCTTCACCTCACGCGATCGTGCCCTAGAACGCGCAGCGCTACCGCGTAATCCAAGAATCAGGCGCGCTACCGCCTGGTGATCCGGTCGCTGCTCCAATCCCTTCAAGGCGTTGTCGCGCCGTGCGCATCGTGTAGGTAGGTCAGAACCGCTGTCACCCGGCGACTTACCGACCGCTCTTCGGACAGACCC
>JBOHUQ010000147.1:0-6549 GCA_050734495.1 Candidatus Dormibacteraceae bacterium | reverse complement strand
GCTTGCGGGCATCCGCGTCGTGCGGGCCTTCGTGCGGGAGGCAGATGAGGCCCAACGGTTCGCCGAGGCAAACGCGGCGCTGACGTTGACGGCCCTGCGTGTCGGGAGGCTGATGGTTCTGATCTTTCCGACCGTGATGCTGATCCTCAACGCATCCAGCGTCGCCGTGCTCTGGTTCGGCGCGGCCCGCGTCAACAGCGGTGAGATGCAGATCGGGGCGCTGACCGCCTTCCTGATGTACCTGATGTTGATCCTCATGGCGGTGATGATGGCCACCTTTATGGCGATCATGATTCCGCGCGCCGCGGTCAGCGCCGACAGGATCGGCGAGGTGCTGGCCACCGAGTCGTCGGTCGTGCCCGCTCTCGATCCCGTACGAGAGGTGCACACTCGCGCCGAGCTCGAGCTCCGCGACGTCGAGTTCAGCTATCCGGGGGCGGCCGCACCTGTCCTGCGCCACATCTCGTTCCGGGCCACGGCAGGACAGACCACCGCCATCATCGGAAGCACCGGAGCGGGCAAGACGACATTAATGTCCCTGGTCGCCCGCCTGTTCGACGCAACCTCTGGCACCGTGTTGATCGACGGTGTCAGCGTGCGCGACCTCGACGCCGAGATGCTCTGGGGCCGCATCGGCCTCGTGCCGCAGAAGCCGTACCTCTTCACGGGCACGGTCGCCAGCAACCTCCGCTACGGCAACCCTCAGGCGACCGACGCAGAGCTGTGGGAAGCGCTCGAGGTTGCGCAGGCCGCCGACTTCGTGATGGCCATGCCGGCCGGCCTCGAGAGCCCGATCACGCAGGGCGGCACGAACGTGTCGGGCGGACAACGCCAGCGGCTGGCCATCGCACGCGCGCTGGTGCGGAAGCCGGAGATCTTCCTGTTCGATGATTCCTTCTCAGCCCTGGACCTGGCCACAGACGCGCGCCTGCGTGCGGCGCTGCGCCCGCACACGGCGCAAGCGACCGTTGTGATCGTGAGCCAGCGGGTCTCGACGATCACGGACGCGGACCAGATCGTCGTCCTCGACGACGGAGCGATCGTCGGGCTCGGCAGCCACCAAGAGCTGGTGAAGACCTGCCCCACGTACATCGAGATCGTCGAGTCGCAGCTCGCGGCCGAGCCGGCGGCATGAGCGACCGCTCCACGACCAACGGCCAGGTGAACCCGGCGCCGGCGCGACCGCGCCCACCGATGCGGGCCGGCGGTTTCGGCCCGTTCGGCGGCGCCATGCCGGCCGAAAAAGCGATGAGGTTCGGTCCGTCGATGGGCCGACTGATGAGTCGGTTGAGGCCGGAAGGGCTGAAGCTCGCAGCCGTCATCGGGCTGGGCGTGACCAGCGTCGCCTTCCTGGTGATCGGCCCCAAAATCCTCGGGCGTGCGACGGACCTCATATTCGCCGGCGCCATCGGCAAGCACCTCCCGCCCGGCCTGAGTGCCGCCCAGGTGATCGCGATGGCGCGGGCATCCGGCAACTCCAACCTCGCGGACCTGCTCGCCAGGATGCACGTGGTCCCCGGTCAGGGAATCGATTTCAACGCATTGGGCGGGGTTCTCTTGCTTGCTCTCGGGCTGTATGTCGCTTCGGCTTTCTTCGGCTGGGTCCAGGGCTACCTGCTCAACGACGTGGTCCAGCGCACAGTGTTCGGCCTGCGTGCCGACGTCGAGGAAAAGCTGGGCCGGCTTCCCCTCCAGTTCTTCGACCGCCAGCCGCGCGGAGAGCTCCTGAGCCGCGTGACCAACGACATCGACAACGTTTCCTTGTCGCTGCAGCAAACCATCAGCCAGCTGCTGAGCGCGCTGCTGACAGTCGTCGGCGTGCTCGTGATGATGTTCGTGGTCTCACCAGTGCTGGCGGTCGTCATGCTGCTCACGGTTCCGCTGTCCGTCGGCATCGCCACCCAGGTCGCAAAGCGATCCCAAAAAATGTTCGTCGCGCAGTGGGCGAACACCGGAAAGCTGAACGCCCACATCGAAGAGGCGTTCACCGGCCACGAGCTCGTCAAAGTGTTCGGCCGCCGGCACGAGGTGGAGGAGGTTTTTCGAGCCAGGAACGAGGAGCTGTTCACCGCCAGCTTCGGCGCCCAGTTCATCTCCGGGCTGATCCTGCCGGCTATGACCTTCGTCGGAAACCTCAGCTACGTCGCGATCGCGGTCATCGGTGGCTATCGCGTCGCCACAGGGGCGATCACCCTCGGTGACGTGACGGCGTTCATCCAGTACTCGAGGCAGTTCACCCAACCGTTGACGCAGGTTGCCTCCATGGCCAACCTGCTGCAGTCGGGTGTGGCTTCGGCCGAGCGCGTCTTCGAGCTGCTCGACGCCGACGAGCAGGAGAAGGATCCTGCCGCGCCGGCCCTGCCCGCGACTCGAAGTGGAAGGGTGGAGTTCGAGAACGTCTCGTTCCGCTACAAGGCGGACCAGCCGCTCATCGACGATCTTTCCCTGGTGGCCGAGCCAGGGCACACCATCGCAATCGTCGGTCCGACGGGCGCGGGCAAGACCACGCTCGTGAACCTGATCATGAGGTTCTACGAGCTCGACGCGGGTCGGATCACGTTGGACGGCGTCGACATCAAGACCATGCGTCGTGACGACCTGCGCTCGCAGATCGGAATGGTGTTGCAGGACACGTGGCTCTTCGGCGGAACCATCCGCGACAACATCGCCTACGGGAACCCCAAGGCAAGCGAGGCGCAGATCCACGCGGCGGCCGAGGCCACCTTCGTAGATCGTTTCGTGAAGAGCCTGCCCCTCGGCTACAACACGGTGATCGATGACGAGGGAAGCAACGTCAGCGCGGGCGAGAAGCAGCTGTTGACGATCGCGCGCGCCTTCCTCGCCGAGCCCTCCCTGCTGATCCTCGATGAGGCGACCAGCTCGGTCGACACTCGCACCGAGGTCCTCGTCCAGCACGCGATGGCCGCCTTGCGCTCCGACCGCACGAGCTTTGTCATCGCTCACCGGCTGTCCACCATCCGCGACGCGGACCTCATCCTTGTGATGGAGGCGGGCCGCATCGTGGAGCGGGGAACACACGAAGAGCTGCTCGCCGCGCGAGGCCCCTTTTACAGTCTGTACGCCGCGCAGTTCCGCGGCGCCGCGGAAACGTCCGCAGCACCGGTGGCAGTGGCCTGAGCGCTCCGTCGATCGCGTTCGGTCTTATCCAGGAAGCCGGAGCCGCCTGAGGAATCGAAGGGCGCGCACTGCTCGGTCGAAGAAGATCCAAGCCGAGTACCCGATCACCGGCAAGCTCAGGATCAGCTGGAATACGTCGTCGCGCAGACCCAGCGGGGCCGGAACCCCTTAATGCAGGACCTGCCGGCCGATCGAAGACCACAGCAGGATGGGAACCGAAAGCGCCGCTGCGACCAGGAAGCGATTGCGCATGTCCTGGACCATCGCGTCCATCGACATCGCTCCATGCCCCCGTGTCCCATCGCCTGTTGCGGAGAACGCATCGCGGCGTGCGAGTGGGACTCCAATGTGACCACTATACCCTTGGGGGGTATGATGTGAGTGATGGCAGGCTATACGAAAGACAGGCGGAAGATCGAGACCAGGCTCAGGCGCATCGAGGGCCAGGTGCGCGGCCTACAGAAGATGGTTGAGGAGGATCGGTACTGCATCGACGTCCTGACCCAGGTCAACGCGACCAGGGCCGCGCTCGAAAGCGTCGCGCTGCTATTGCTCGCCGACCACACCGAGCACTGCGTGATCGATGCGATCCAGTCGGGCGGCGGCGCCAAGAAGGTTCGCGAGCTCAATGCGGCGGTCGAACGGTTGGTGAGGAGCTAGGCTCAATTGTTTGTGGTCAGCGTGATCCTGCACGCCTTACAGATCTCGCTCTTCATGCTCTGGGAGGTCCTCTGGCCGCTCGCCCTGGGCTTTCTGCTTTCGGCGATGGTCCAGACGGTCGTTTCGAAACGGACTGTGGCCGGCGCATTGGGCAGGCCCGACTTGAAAGGCTTCCTGCTCGCGTGTGGCCTGGGCGCCGCGAGCTCGTCGTGTTCCTATGCCGCCGTGGCGGTCGCCAGGGCTCTGTTCCGCAGAGGAGCGAGCTTGGTCAACGCGATGATTTTCGAGTTCGCATCCACCAACCTCGTATTCGAGCTGGGACTTGTCCTCCTCATCCTCCTGGGTTGGCAGTTCGTCGCGGCGGAGTTTGCGGGCGGCCTCCTCATGGCCGTGATTCTATGGAGCCTGTTCAAGGTGACCCTGCGCCAGCGCATGGTCGATGAAGCGAAGCGCCAGGCCGAACGCGGAGTTTTCGGCTCGACCCATGAGGCCCACGGCGAGATGGACGTATCCATCACCGATGGACCCTTCTTTGCCCGCCTCATTTCGCCGAGGGCGTTCACCGCCATCGCGCACGCGTTTTTCATGGACCTGCACGCCCTGTACGTGGACCTCGGCCTGGGCTTCTTGATCGCCGGCGCGCTCGCGGCCTGGGTGCCGAACACCTGGTGGCAGGCGCTCTTTCTGACCAACCACCCGATTCTCAACGAGTTCTGGGGACCACTGATCGGCCCGATCATCTCGATGCTGAGCTTCGTATGCTCGGTTGGGAACGTACCCCTGGCGGTCGTGCTCTGGAACGGCGGAATCAGTTTTGGTGGCGTGATCAGCTTCCTCTTCGCGGACCTGATCATCCTTCCCATCCTCAATATCTATCGGAAGTACTACGGCGGGCGGACAGCGCTCTACCTGTTCGTGGTCTCGTACGCCGCGATGGCGCTGGCCGGTTTTCTGATCGGCGGTGCCTTCCATCTCCTAGGCCTCGCACCGACCAACCACCACGTCGCAGTCCTCGACACCAAACCGGCCTGGAACTACACCACCTTCCTCGATATCGCCTTTCTGGTCCTGATGGCGGTGCTGGGTTGGCGCTTCTTGACGACCGGCGGCCTCGAAATGCTGCGAGCTCACGCGCGCCGCCCGCAAGCAGGAGCAAGCCTGGTGAAAGACCCGGTGTGCGGTATGAGCGTCGACCCGGCGACCGCCGGCGACAAGGCCGACTACAAGGACATGACCTATCACTTCTGCTCCGCGAGCTGCAAAGCAGCGTTCGACAAAGCTCCGGGCAAGTACGTGGCAGAACCAAAAGCGGGGCCTCGCGGCTGACCGTTACTCGGTCGGGCGGCCGCGCGTTCGGTCGCATTGAGATGGCACCTAGTCGGGACCTGAGGTCGCCTCCAGCACCGCCACCGAGCGGGCAGAGGTCGTGATCCGCCGATCCACCGCTTTGGCCCCGTCTTCCGGCTCCCGCCTCCGGGTGTCCAGGACCAGCCTCCAGGCAGCTCCGTACTCGGCCGGGATGGTCCATCGAACTCCGCCGGTGTGGGCGTTGAACAGCAAGATGAACGAGTCGTCGGTGATGGGACGGCCGTGCTCGTCCGGCCCCTGGATCGCTTTTCCGTTCAAGAACACGCCGAGCGACCGTGCATAGCCGACGTCCCAGTCGTCGTCGGTCATCGATTGACCGTCTGGCTTGAACCAACCGATATCCAGCGTGCCTCGGATCGGCCGCCCCTGGAAGAACCTGCGCTGGCGAAAGGCGGGGTGGTTGCGGCGAAATGCGATCAGCCAGCGCGCGAAGGCAAGCAGTGATCCGTCGATCGTGGTCCAGTCCACCCACGACAGCTCGTTGTCCTGGCAGTACGCGTTGTTGTTGCCCCTCTGGGTCCGGCCCAGCTCATCGCCGGCCACGAGCATCGGGACACCCTGGGCCGTGAAGAGCGTGGTGAGGAAGTTGCGCTCCTGGCGCGCCCTGCATTTCAGAACCTCCGGATCTTCCGTCTCGCCTTCGAATCCGCAGTTCCACGATCGGTTGTGGGACTCGCCATCTCTGTTCTGCTCTCCATTCGCCTCGTTGTGCTTCTGGTGGTACGAGACCAGGTCGCGCAGCGTGAAGCCGTCGTGGGCGGTCACGAAGTTCACGCTCGCGAACGGGCGCCGTGTGTCGTTCTGATACAGGTCGGAGCTGCCCGTCAGGCGCGAGGCGAGCTCCGCCACGGTGGAAGGCTCGCCGCGCCAGAAGTCGCGCACGCTGTCCCGGTAACGCCCATTCCACTCGGACCACAGCGGCGGGAAGTTCCCCACCTGGTAGCCGCCCTCTCCGATGTCCCAGGGCTCGGCGATCAGCTTGACCCGGCTCACGACCGGGTCCTGCTGGATGATGTCGAAGAAGGTGGACAGCCGGTCGACCTCGTGGAACTCGCGTGCCAGCGTGGCGGCGAGGTCGAACCGGAACCCGTCGACGTGCATCTCGGTGACCCAGTAGCGGAGCGAATCCATGATCAGCTGGAGAGTGTGCGGGTGGCTGACGTTGAGGCTGTTGCCGGTCCCCGTCGTGTCGTAGTAAAACTCCGGCCTTTCCGCCACCAACCGGTAGTACGCCCGGTTGTCGATGCCCCGGAAACACAGCGTCGGACCGAGGTGATTTCCCTCGGCGGTGTGGTTGTAGACGACGTCGAGGATTACCTCGAGACCCGCGTCGTGCAGGCGCGCCACCATCTCCTTGAATTCGGAGAACACGAAGGCGGGGAT
>JBOHUQ010000146.1:0-3013 GCA_050734495.1 Candidatus Dormibacteraceae bacterium | reverse complement strand
TGCCGCCGCCCTCCATGGCCACGTTGCCGACAAACAGGCTTGTCTTGACCGTCAACTGCCCGCTGTTGTTGATCGCGCCTCCGGATGTGCCGCTCGTGGCGGGCGCATTGTTCCCGGAAAACATGCTGCGCGTGACGACCAGGGTTCCGTGGCTGTCGATTGCGCCACCGCCGTTTTTCCCGTCGTTGACCAGACCGTTGCTCAAGGTCAGCGAGTCGATGTTCAGCTTGCCCGTACTGGAGACGTCCAAGAACCGAAAGGGCGGGGTTCCGCTGGCTGTGGATCGCGTGATCGTCGATCCGCTGCCGGCGATCGTCACGTTCCCGGTGATCACCGGCAGAGCCACGCCGCCGTCGGTGGTGTTGTTGACCACCGTCAGCGTGTAGACACATCCGCTCGGCAGCATCACGGTGCCGCCGCCAACCTGGACGTTCGCAGCCGCGATGGCGGCCACCAGCTCCGGCGTCGTGCATCCAATTGCCGCCGCGGAGGCAGTCAATCCGGCAAAGGGACCGAGAACAAGCAGCGCCCCGGTGAGTGGCAGGCTGAGCAGGGCGCGACGTGCTCGGTTCACAGGCTTCCTTCTCCTTCGTTGGCAGATACGACTGCGGTATCGATGTTCGGGATCACGCCGGCGGCTGCGATGCGCCAATTGCCCAGCACAGCGTTGTCAGCCTCTCCGGCGAGCTCGGCCATCCGACGGCTGAATCTCGAGCTGGCCTTGCGCAGGACTCGAGAGAGCACGTGCGTCGCCGTCTCGACCATCAGCCCAAGCGTCGCGATCAGGGTGGGCTCGGCAAGGAACACCAGGTCCATCTCTGTCCGTTGAGGAAGCAGCTGGGACAGGTAAAAGGCTTCCACGTCGGTCACGTCCTGGGGCACGGCGTCGCGCAGGCGCACCTGGACTGGGCCCGTGAGGCCGGGACGGTGGGCGAATACGATGCGGCAGCTCGGTGGATAGCGGAGGGCGAGCGCGACGGTTTCCGGCCGGGGGCCGACCAGCGTCATGTCGCCGCGAAGCACATTGATCAGCTGGGGCAGCTCGTCCAGGCTGGTCGCTCGCAGCACGGCGCCCAGCCGCGTGACGCGCCGGTCATCGGGGCTTGTGATCTCTGGACCCTCCATCCCGGGCCGCATGCTGCGTAGCTTGTACATGGTGAAGGGGAAGCCACCCTGCCCCACGCGCACCTGGCTGTAGACGGCTGAACCGCCGCTGCTGATGCGGGCGGCAAGCAGAAGAACGAGCAGCAGCGGAGCCGAGAGTGCGAGCACGAAGATCGAGACGACGACGTCGAGGGCCCGCCGTGCGTGGCTCGGAGGCACGCTCGCCAGGTCTTCGATCACAGGCGCGGTAGCCCTAGGCGGCGTCGTCCGCGTGACGTGGCGATAGAGGCCCACCAGCGTGGTCGTGGTGGTCAGGTAAGCGGCCGCTGAGGCGATCGCCGCGCCGGTCGCGCCGTAGCGTGGGATCAGGATCACGTCCAGGACCACGGTCACAGCAACACCGGCGCCGGCTGCGATGGAGTTCAGGCCCGGCCGGCCCCGTCCATAAAGGAACGCGCTCGCGACACCGGCAACTCCCTCCGCGGCGAGTCCGATGAGGAGGATCCGCGCCGGTAGGACGGCACCGGCAAAATCGTTTCCGAAGAGCAAAGGGATGACGGTGCCCGCCGCTATGGCCAGGGGCGCCGACACGCCAGCTGTGACGGCACCAGCGCGCAGAATCAGCCGTCGCGACGAAGCAGCGGCTGCTACCGGATCGGACCTGGCGAAGCGCGGATAGAGGACCCAGTTGGCCGCGATCGGAAGAAGACGGAGAACCTCTGAGTACTTCGACGCGACCGCGTAGATTCCAAGGGTGGCCGGCCCCGCGAGGGCGGCCAGGAAGACGAAGTCAAAGCGCAGGTTGACCAGCGTCATCAGGCTGCCGAGCTGCCCCCGAACCGAGAAGGCATAGATGCGTCTTGCGAGCTGGCCGGACGGAGCAGACGCACCCGCGAGGAACCCACGGCCGAGCAGCCTTGACCAGGCGATCAGGCCGGTCAGCACGTCGGCGAGGACCAGGCCCCCAATCAGCGCGCCGTCACCGAAGACGTTCATGGCCTGCATCAGCCCGAACGCGGGCAGGAACATGAGCTCCTCGAGCAGGATGGTGAGGTTGCTGCCGGTGAGGTCGCCAGAGCCCTGCGCCGCGGCCTTGCCCGTGATGACGAACAGGCGGAGAGCCACCCGGATGGCGATCAAGGCGACCAGCGTCTGTGACAGCTGGCGGAAGAACACCAGGTGTAGCGCCGGCGAGGCGAGCATCCACAAGAGGGCGCCGGCGAGCGCGCTCACCACGCCGATGGCGATCACCGTCGAGCGTACGCTGGGATCGGCGCGCGTGGGCCCCGCGAGGAAATAGGTGATCGAGCCGGCCAGACCGCCCGACACGATCACCGCCACGAGCCACGGAAGGATTCGCAGGAGCGCGTAATCGCCGACGCCCACCGGTCCCCCGACGCGGGCGACCCACAGCGTCGCGATGCCAAGAGCGGCCATGGAGCCGGCGAGCGCGACTATGTTCTCGACAAACGGCCGCCGGTCTGGACGAAGCAACCGGTTCATGCGGTTTGCCTCCTGCCCCAGATGTAGAGGGCCGCGACGACCGCCAGCAGCGTCCACACGTGCCGGAAATGAAGGATCTGGTAGTAGGAGGCGGAGACGGCAAGGCCTACCACGGCTCCGAACAGCGGGGAGGTGCGCGGAAACAGCTCCGCAAACTCAGCCCTCAAAGGTTTCCTGACCACCGCCCATGTCCTGACCCCGACTGACCCGATCAGCACCAAAAGACCGAACGCTCCTAGGAGTCCCCGCTCGACGATCGCCTCGATGTAGTCGTCATGCGTCTGGTACGCGTATGGGGCAAGCTGGGCCTGCAGGATGGGCTTGGTCGTGTCCGGGCCGAGTCCCCACGGCGCGCCCTGCCTGTAGAGGGCGAGCGTCTCCGTGATCAGCCATTCGCGCTCCTGTG
>JBOHUQ010000145.1:0-1903 GCA_050734495.1 Candidatus Dormibacteraceae bacterium | reverse complement strand
CGTCGCTCACCTATCTGTATGTGGCGCTCCAAGCGATCGCCGGCCGGTTGACCCTGGGCGACCTGACCCTTTACACCGCCGCGGCCCAGTCGGTGCAGGGTTCCATTCAGGGCATCCTGGGTGGCTTCTCCGGAATGTACGAGCACAACCTATACCTCAACAACCTATTCGAGCTAATGGCTACGAAGCCGTCGATGCCAGTGGCGGCGGAGACAGTTAAGGTGCCCGAGCCGATGCGCGGAGAGATAACGTTCGAAAAGGTGACGTTTGCTTATCCAGGCGCCGAGAAGAATGCGCTGACCGACCTGAGCTTTACGGTCAAGCCCGGCGAGACTCTTGCAGTAGTTGGCCGCAACGGTGCCGGCAAAACGACCTTGTTCAAGCTGATCTGCCGCCTTTACGATCCCATCGGCGGCCGGATCCTCATCGACGGAATCGAGATCCGCGACTTCGCGCCCGACGATCTACGCTCGAAGATTGGCGCGATGTTCCAGGATTACGTCGATTACCAGGCGACCGCGGCCGAGAACATCGGCCTGGGCAGCGTTTCTGCAATCGCCGACCGCAGGGCGATCGTCACCGCAGCCAAGCAGGCGGGGGCTCACGAGCTTATATCGACGCTGCCCGAGGGCTACGACACCGCCTTGGGGAAGTGGTTCGACGCGGGAGTCAACCTGTCCGGCGGCGAATGGCAGAAAGTCGCGCTCGCTCGCGCCTTCATGCGCGACGCCAAGATCCTCCTGCTTGACGAACCGACGTCCGCGCTTGACGCGCAGGCTGAGTACGACCTGTTCGAGCGATTACGATCTCTGACCCGTGGCCGCACGGCGGTATATATTTCGCATCGGTTCTCGACGGTGCGGCGGGCTGACCGGATTGTGTTCCTCGAGCATGGTCGCCTAGTCGAAGCGGGCACGCACGAGGAACTGATGCACCTGGACGGTCGATATGCTCGGCTGTTCACAATGCAGGCCGCAGGCTACGCGGAGGAAGTTGTCCACCCGGAAGCGGCGCCAGTTGGAACGCCCGGCTAAATAGCTGAGAACGAGCACCAGCTCGAGCGCCTTCTCGTGGAGGCGGCCGATCCGGATCCTGTGGATCAGTCCCTCTGGATCCGAGCGATTTCACCATCTCGGTCCTCAAATCGTTAGGGATCATCTTGCGCCGCGGAGGAGGAGCTGGTTTTAGCTCATCAGAGCCGATTCCGACTACTGTGATCGCCCAGACTTGCTCATCTGAAAACCCCGCGCGCTTGAGCCCGATGACCTCGTCTTGGGTGAGTTTCGTTTGGACGAAGGCCGACCTTGACACGGCCGCGGACGCTCGGGATGGATAGTGGCCAGACCGAACGCGCTCTGCGGTGGAATCGAAAGCCGTCCGCCTCCAGCGGAATACGGGACTCGAAAGCGCTAGCTTCCGCGGCGGTTTAATACCGTCAACCTATTGTAGGCTCGCGTCATTCGCCTCCCGGTGGTGTGGTCTCACGATTATACAATTGTGTATAATACCGATCTGTATATGCGGGTCGCGACGTACACAAGGATCTCGACCGACGAGGAGCACCAGCCCTTCTCGCTGGAGGCCCAGGCCGACCGGCTCGGCGCCTATGCGCACAGCCAGGAGGGCTGGGAGGTGGTCCGCCGCTTCACCGACCAGATGAGCGGCAGCACCCTGGAGCGACCCCACCTACAACGCGCGCTGGCCGAGGCCCGCCTGGGACGCTTCGATTTGCTGTTGGTCTATCGCGTCGATCGCCTCTCTCGCTCCGTTCGCGGCCTGGCCCAAATCCTCGACGAGCTCGACCAGGCCCACGTGTCTTCCGCTCCGCCACCGAGCCCTTCGACACCGGCAGCCCGGCCGGCCGGATGATGGTCCAGATGCTCGGCGTCTTCGCCGAGTTCGA
>JBOHUQ010000144.1:0-22668 GCA_050734495.1 Candidatus Dormibacteraceae bacterium | reverse complement strand
CCATGATGACATCCTCGTCAGTGGCGTCTTCGATCGCGGAAAGCTGGGCGGCGCACATCTCGCGCGTCAGCTTGGCGAGGTCGCTGGGGCTGAGCCCAGCAGCGAGGTCCTGGAGGCTGGCTTCCTTGCGGCGGAGTGGCTCGAAGTCGATCAACACTCCTTAGAACCCGCGCCTGACGCGTGCGATTCCATGCCCGCGCCAGTGGTGAACCCTAGGAACGCAGTCCACGCAGGGCTTGAAGCCCGCGTTCGATCGTGGCGATCTTCTTTGGAAAGCTGAACCGAACCTGCCCACGGCCCGCGGTGGGGTCGTGATAGAAGCTCGACGCCGGCACCGTCGCGACCGCGGCCTTCTCGATGAGATGCCTTGCAAACTTGACGTCGTCGTCGAAGCCGAACGCCTCGATTCCCGCCATCACGTAGTACGCGCCATCGGGAGCCGAGACCTCGAAGCCGCAATCCTGCAGCCCGGTCACGATCGCGTCGCAGCGCTCGCGGTAGTCTCCGAGGAGCTCCGCATAGAAGGACGGAGGCAGCTCGAGCGCCGTCGCGATTGCCACCTGCAGCGGGTGCGCGGCGCCAACCGTCAGGAAGTCGTGCACCTTGCGGATGCCGGCGGACAACGTGGGTGGCGCGATGAGCCAGCCGATGCGCCAGCCCGTGACCGAATAGGTCTTGCTCGCTCCGCTGATCGTGATCGTCCGCTCCTGCATTCCCGGCAGCGTGGCCAGGCTGATGTGGCGTCCGCGATAGACGAGGTGCTCGTAGATCTCGTCGGTGATCGCGATCACGTCGTGCTCGATGCACAGCTCCGCGATCAGCTCGAGCTCGGGCGGCGAATACACCTTGCCCGTCGGATTGTGCGGAGTGTTGACGACGATCGCTCGCGTCTTGCTGTTGAACGCTGCGCGCAGCGCATCGGGATCGAACGACCAGTCACTGCCGCGCAGCGTCACGTAGCGCGGTACGGCGCCGCTGATGATGCAGTCGGGTCCATAGTTCTCGTAGAACGGCTCGAACACCACCACCTCGTCGCCGGGGTCGATCACGGCCAGCATGGCGGCGATCATCGCCTCGGTCGCGCCGCACGAAACCGTCACCTCGGTCTCGGGATCGACCGCGCGTCCCCACGTCGCGGACTGCTTGCGCGCCACCGCCTGGCGGAGCTGCGGTGCGCCCCACGTCGTCGCGTACTGGTTGTAGCCGTCGCGCAGAGCGCCGGCGGCCGCGTCGAGGATCCGCGGGTCGGTGCCGAAATCGGGGAATCCCTGCGCGAAGTTGACAGCGCGTGCCGGTCCGTTCAGCTGCAGGTTCAACCGCGTCATCTCGCGGATGACGGATTCGGTGAAGCTCTGGGCCTTGATTGAAAGGCGGCTAATGGCCAGGATCAGCGCGCTCCAGCTGCAGGTCGGTGCTCGAGCACGAATGACACCGTTCGGGTTTCTCCAGGCTGCGCTCCCACCACCCGCAAACGTTGCACGTCCACCGCGTCTTGGCAAAGAACTCGAGCACGTCCGAGCGGCTGAGCAACCCGACCATCTTGCCGCTGCGGACCACCGGCACGCGCCGGATCCGCTCCCCGATCAGCAGGCGTGCGACCTCGTCGATGCCGGTGTCCTCGGTGACCGAGATGACGCGCGGGCTCATGATGTCGCGCGCGACCTTGCCCTTCTTCGAGAACACGTCGGTCTCGGAGATGATGCCGACCACGTGGCCCTCGGCCGTCACGACCGGAGCGCCGGTGATCCTCTTGGAGGCAAGCGTCGTCGCGATCTCGTCCAGCGGCGTGTCCTCGCGGAACGTGATCACGTTCCGCGTCATCACCTCTTTGACCGGGATCATCAGTGTCGGAGCAGTGTAGCCACCGTTTCCAGGTTCGCGTTGCCACCGGTCAGGATCAACCCGGCGCGTCCCTTCGGCAGCTTTCCGGACAGGTGCGCGGCGAGCGGAAGAGCGCCGGTCGGCTCGAGGGCAAGGTGCAAGCGCGACCAGGCGACTCGCAGCGCGGACGCGATCTCCTCCTCGGTCACGGTCACGATCTCGTCCACGAGCCGGTTGGCGAACATGGTCTCGAACGTGCGCGCCCCTATCGATATGGTCCGCACGCCGTCCGCGATGGTCGCCGGAGCCCCCGTCAGCGACTGGATGCTTCCCGCTTTCCAGCTTCGGAAGGCGTCGTCGGCCACCGAGGGCTCGACGCCGACGACCCGAATCGCGGAATCGTGGTGCTTGGCCGAGATCGCGGTGCCCGAAAGCAAACCGCCGCCCCCGACAGGGGTCGCGATCACCTCGAGGTCCGGCGCGTCCTCGAGGAGCTCGAGCGCGGCGGTGCCCTGTCCGTGAATCACGTTCCAGTCATCGAATGGATGCACGAGCGTCAACCCGCGGGCGCCCATCTCTTGGTGCAGGCGCTGCTCGCGATTCGTGAACGTGATGCCCTCCTGGATCACCTCGGCGCCGAGCGCGCGAGTGGCCGCCACCTTTGCGGGGTTGGCGTCTTCCGGGATGAGCACGAGTGCTGGGATCCCAACGCTTGCCGCGGCCAGGGCTACTGCCTGCGCGTGGTTGCCGGAGCTGACCGCGATCACGCCCGCTGGGCGCGGGTGCTGGGCGGCCAGGGTCAGGATCGCGTTGAAGGCGCCGCGGACCTTGAAGGAGCCGGTGACCTGGAAGCACTCAGCCTTGAGCCGCAGCTCGGGGGAGAGGTCTGTTGTGAGGCACGGCGTGCGGCGCACGTGGCCGCGGATCCGATCGGCCGCCTGGCGAACCAGTGCTGCGTGCTCATCGAGAAAAGCGGTCAAGCGGCTGCGGTGTCGCGCGTTACCGAGGGCTCGCGGTTGACCCGCCGGCCCACGTTTGTGAGCACGGTGCCGGCGAGGATGACGGCCATGCCGACGACGATCGGCCAGCTCAGGCTTTCGCGCAGCAAGACGACTCCCCAGAACACGGCCGTGACCGGGACCAGCAGTGTGACCCCCGCGGCGCGCACCGCACCCAGCGTGTTCATGATGAAGTAATAGAGGAGGTAAGCGACGCCGGTGGCACCCGCTCCGAGCGCTATGACCGCGGCCATGGAAGTCAGAGCCAGGTGGACGTGTGGCAGGGCGGGGGCGGCGAGCGGTACGGCAAAGACGACGGTAGCCGCGAGCTGCCCGAGGCTCACGTCGAACACGCTGACGCTGCGCATCTTCCGCCGCTGGTAGACCGCGTTGGCCGCATATGAAAGTGAGGCCACAAGGACCGCCATCGCCCCAAGGAAATTGCCGGACGCACCATGGGCCAGGATGTCGGGCAGGACGAGGATGACGACGCCGGCGACTCCGACGAGGACACCCAGGTATCCAACACCAGTCGGCCGCTCGTTGGGCATTGCCCAAAAGATCATCACCGCAGTCCAGAGGGTGGTCGTCGAGTTCAGGATGCTGGCGAGGCCGCTCGAGATCCGCTCCTCTCCCCAGGCGATCGCGACCCAGGGCACGATGGCGTTGGTGACGGCCATGATCGCGAACGAGCCCAGGCGAGTCCTCCAGCCTTCGCCGAGCAGCGGACGGCCCATCAGTCTGACGATCACTGCAAGCGTGATCAATCCCGACAGCGAGCGAATGAGCACCAAGACTGTTGGGCTCATGTCATGCACGCCGACCTTGATCAGGAGGAACGAGGCGCCCCAGATCAGGGCGAGCCCCACGATGGCCAGGTAGGGCTTGAGGTCAGACACGCGTCGGCCACTCGCCGGTCGACATCACCAGCGTGACCGGACCGTCGTTCTCGATGCTCACCCGCATATCAGCTCCAAAGCTGCCTGTCTCAGTCGGTATTCCACGCTCCCGAAACTGCTGAACGAACACCTCGTACAGCTGCTCGGCACGCCGCGGATCGCCTGCCTTGAGCAGGCTGGGCCGCCGGCCGCGGCTCATGTCCGCGAACAGCGTGAACTGCGAAACGATCAGGGCCGATCCATGCACGTCGACCAGGCTCAGGTTCATGCGACCCGCCCCGTCCGCGAAGACGCGCAGGTCGATGACCTTGTCGGCGAGCTTGCGCACAGTGTTGTCGTCGTCATCTGATCCGGCACCTACCAACAACACGAATCCATGCCCGATGGTTGCACGCCGCTCTACTCCAGCCTCTTCCCAGCTCACCGAGCCCGTAGCCACTCGCTGCGCAACGACCCTCAAACTATGAGAAGGCCCGCCGGCGAAGCCGGCCGGCCGATGCAATCCGTAGGTCCCATCCTGGTCGCGCCTGCGCGCAGAACGAACCGGAGGTTCCTTCTCATATATCTCATACCTTCGGGCCGAAATGTGGTTCGGCGTGAACGAGCGAATCGATATAGCGAAATCGCTCGTAGCGGTGCTGCAGGAGCTCGTCGGTGGGTTGAGTCAGCAGAGATTGCATGTGGCGGTTCAGGGCCTCGTCCAGGGCGGCGGCCGCGACCTCGTAGTCGGTCCGCGCGCTTCCACTTGGCTCCGTCACCACCTCTTCGACCACCCCCATCGCCAGCAGGTCGCGCGAGGTCAGCTGCAGCTGCTCCGCCGCCTCCACCTTCCGGTTGTTGTCGCGCCAGACGATCGAGGCCGCCGCCTCCGGGGAGGCGACCGAGTAGATCGAGTTCTCGAGCATGATGACGCGGTCCGCGACACCCATACCGAGGGCGCCGCCGCTGCCACCCTCGCCGATCACCGCCGCGACGATCGGCACCGGGATGCGAAACCACTCCATGATCGCCTCGGCGATGGCGGCGGCAATGCCACGCTCCTCGGCGCCGGCGCCGGGGTAGGCGCCGGGCGTGTCGATCAGGGACACGATCGGGAACCGGAACTTCGCCGCGTGGTGAGCAAGGCGGATCGCCTTGCGGTAGCCCTCGGGGTGCATCATGCCCCAGTTCCGCGCGACCCTTTCCTTGAGGCTCCGGCCCTTCTGGTGTCCGAGGAAGACGGTCGTGCGCCCGTGCCAGGTGCCAATGCCACCCACCAGGGCAGGGTCGTCGCCGGACAGGCGATCGCCATGCAGCTCGACGAAGTCGGGCGCGAGGCGGCGGATGTAGTCGAGTGAGTACGGGCGCTCCGGGTGGCGCGCCAGCTCGATGACCTGCCAGACGCTGAGCGTCGTCTCATCCGGCTTGCGCCCGTGACGCGTCATGGATACATCTCGAGGAGGTGCGCGAGGAGGCGGCGCAGCTCGGTGCGGGGCAAGACCATGTCGACCTGACCGTGCGCCAGCTGGAACTCGGCGCTCTGGAACCCCGGCGGAAGATCCGCGTACGTCGCCTGCTTGATCACGCGCGGCCCGGTGAAGCCGATGGCAGCGCCCGGCTCCGCGATGTTGATGTCGCCGAGCAGCGCAAGCGATGCCGCCGTGCCTCCGAAAGTGGGATCCGTGAGCACCGAGAAGTAGGGCACGCCCGCCGCGTGAAGGCGGCCCAGCGCGGCGTTCACCTTGGCCAGCTGCATCAGGGCGAGCACACCTTCCTGCATGCGCGCACCACCCGAAGCCGAGACCAGCACATAGGGAATGCCCGCGCCGGCCGCCTGCTCCATGCCGCGCGCCAGGCGCTCTCCGGCGACGATCGACAGCGTTCCGCCGACGAAGCGAAAGTCGAACGCGGCGAGCCAGATCGGACGTCCCGCCAACGTGCAGGTGCCGGTCCGCAGCGCTTCGTTCAGCCCATCCTCCATAAGCTTCTCCACCACCTCCTGGTAGGGCTTGGGCACCTTCCAGTTCAGGAGGTCGTGTGATCGAACGTCACCCCAGCGCTCCTGCCACGAGCCTCGGTCCGCGATCAGCGCGATCCAGGCATCGGCGCCCAGGCGGAAGTGGTGGCCGCACTGGCTGCACACGTAGTTGTGCTTTCGCATCGTCTCCAGGTCGAGTGCGACTCCGCAGCCCGGGCAGTTGGTCGGCAGCGGGATGTCGGGGAGCTTGCTTCCCGCGATGCGCAGCTCGGTTGCGGGCTTCGCCAACGCGCTCACAGCGAGAGGCCCCCGTCCACGGCAATCACCTGCCCGGTGATGAAGCCGGCGCGCTCGGAGCAGAGGAACGCCACCGCCGCGGCGACGTCTTCGGCCGTCCCCTCGCGCTTGATCGGGGTCATCCTGACCAGCTCGCCCACCATCTCGTCCGTCAGCGAACCGGTGGTCAGCTCGGTGCGCACGTAGCCGGGCGCCACCGCGTTGCACGTGATGCTGCGGGAACCGTACTCGCGAGCCACCGATTTGGTGAAGCCGATCAGGCCCGCCTTGGCGGCCGCGTAGTTCGACTGGCCCGCGTTGCCCGTCAACCCGACGATCGAGGAGATGTTGACGATGCGGCCCCAGCGGGCCCGCATCATGCCGGACATGATGGCCGCCCGCGTCGTCGCGAAAGCCGACATGAGGTCTGTGCGGATCAGCTCCTCCCAGTCAGCAGGGGCCATCTGGATCAAGAGCTTGTCGCGGACCGCGCCCGCGTTGTTGACCAGCACATCGACACGCCCAATCGCCTTCACCATCGCATCGACCTGCGGCGGGTCGCTGACATCAGCCTTGTGCGCGCTGGCGTTCGGCAGTGACGCGGCCGTCTCTTCCGCCGCGGCTTTGTCCGAGCGATAGTTCACGACCACGCGCGCGCCCATCCCCGCCAGCGCCTGGCTGATCGCGCGACCAATGCCTTTGCCGCCGCCCGTCACAAGCGCGGTTTTGCCGTCGAGCTCGCCCATGCGCTCAGGCCGTGGTCGGGCCGGCGAAATCGATGAACAGCTCTTCGGCGTTCCAGGTGTCGATGCCGGGGATGTGCTTGGCGGCGAGGCTGGCCAGCACGCGCCCGGGTCCAAGCTCGACCACGGTCTTCACCTTCATGGCGCGCATCGAAACCATCGTGCGCGCCCAGTCGACCTGGCGCAGCATCTGGAGCCGCAGCTCATCCTGGAGGCTCGCGACTGTGCGGAGGGCTTCACCCGACGCATTCGCGAGGATCGGAATGGAAGGCGCCTTGATCGGCAGCTTGTCCACCACCTTGCGGAAGGCGGCGGCGGCCGCAGCCATCAACGGCGTGTGGGCGGCGAGGGGAATCGTGAGGATGAGCGCCCGGCGCGCGCCCGCCGCAAGCGCCAGCCTCTCCGCATCCTCGATGGCGGCCACCTCGCCCGACAGCACGAACTGCACGTCGGCGTTGCGGTTGGCCACCCAGAGCTTGCCGAGGGCGGAGGCCTCCTCGCGGATGCGCTCAACTGACGCTTCGTCGAGGCCCACGATCGCGATCATCCCGCCCGCCTGCTCGTGCGACGCCTGGGCCATGATCCGGCCGCGTTCCTTGACGAGCAGCAGCGCGGTTTCCCACGGGATCGAACCCGCCGCCGCCAGCGAGGCAATCTCACCCAGGCTGTGGCCCGCGGTGACGCTGACGTTTTCGAACCCGTAGCTCTCGCGCCAGACCTCGTAGGCGGCCCAGGAGACGGTCATGACGCAGGGCTGGATGATGTCCGTGCGGTTCAGGTCCTCGGTGGGGCCCTCGAAGCAAAGCCTGCGGATCGGCATCTGCAACACCTCTTCGGCGCGTTCGAACGCAGCGCGAGCCGCGGGGTAGCGGTCGTGCAGGTTCTTTCCCATGCCGGGCTTCTGGGTGCCCTGACCGGGGAACAGCAGCGCGATCGGGCCGATGAGATTTACGCCCAAGTCATTTTCTCATGCCCACTTCAGGAGACAGGCTCCCCATGTCAGTCCTGAACCAAATCCTGCAAGCAGCACATGGTCGCCGGTCTTGACCCGGCCCTTGCGAACCGCCTCCTCGAGCGCCAGAGGAATGGAAGCGCTGGAGGTGTTGCCGTATTCGTCGATGTTGATCGCCACGCGCTCGAGCGGCAGCCCGATCCGGCGCGCGGCCGCGTCGATGATCCGGAAGTTGGCCTGGTGCGGGACCCAGAGGTCGATGTCTTCGAGCGCGACGCCCGCCGCGTTGCAGACCTCGTTCGCCTGGCGGATGAAGATGTCGACCGCGAACTTGAAGACGTCCGGGCCCACCATCTCGATGTACGGGTGCGGGTCCTTGGCCGCGTACGCGCCCTTTTCGATGTTCCCGCAGGTCACCTGAGCGTAGCCGCGGCCGTCCGACCCCAGGCACCAGCTGAGAAATCCCGCGCCCTTGGGTGCGGGCCGCACGATGGCCGCGCCCGCGCCGTCGCCGAAGATGACGGCTGTTCCGCGGTTCGAGTAGTCGAGCATTCGAGAGAGCACCTCGGCTCCGATCACCAGCACGTTGTCCGCGCGCTCGGTCGCGATGAACGAGTCGGCGATCGACAGCCCGTACATGAAGCTCGTGCACGCTGCGAGGGTGTCCCAGGCGACCGCGCCCGGAGCGTCGAGCTCGTCCTGGATGCGGGCCGCGATCGACGGGAACGGTCCGTCCGGCGACGACGTCCCGACCAGGATCATGTCGAGGTCGGGAGCGGTGATGCCGGCGGCGTCGAGCGCTCCTCGGGCCGCCTTGGTGGCTAGCTCGAGCGTCGTCGTCCCAGGCTCGGCGATGTGCCGCCGGTGAATCCCCGTGCGCTCGGTGATCCACTTGTCCGAGGTGTCCATCAGCTTTTCGAGGTCGAAGTTCGTGATGATGTTCGGGGGTGCGTAGACGCCCACACCGGCGATGGCGCTCGGCCGGCCTTTGGTTTTGAAGCTCCGAAGCGGGAGCGCGTCGGAGCGCGTGCGGTAGGCGCTGGTGATCGCCATGACGCTATGCCTCCAGCCGCTCGGCGGTCTTCTGCTCCAGGAACTTCCAGAGATCGCCGATGACCTTCATCTTCTCGAGGTCCTCTTCGGGCAGCTCCACGTCGTATTTGTCCTCCACGGCCGCGATGAGCTCGACGAGATCGAGAGAGTCGGCCGCCAGGTCCTTGGCAAAGCTCTTTTCGAGCTGCACCTGATCCGCGTCGACGCCCAGGATCTCAGCGGCGAGGTCCTGCAGTTCCTTGAAATCGAGCTGGTTTGCCATCGGCAATTCTCCTAGTTGGCATAGCCCCACGAAATCTGCGGCTTCGCCTTGATCTCGCGGGGACCCCTGTTAAACATGAGGGCCTTTGATGACGAGCGCGGCGTTGTGGCCGCCAAACCCGAACGAATTCGAGAGGGCCACCTTGGTTTCCGATTTGCGAGCCTTGTTGGGGACGTAGTCGAGGTCGCATTCAGGGTCCGGTTCGTCGAGGTTGATGGTCGGCGGCAGCAAGCCTCGGTCGAGCGCCAGGACGCAGGCGGCCGCCTCGATCGCGCCGGCGGCGCCCAGTAGGTGCCCGTGCACCGACTTGGTCGAGCTGACCGCGAGCTTGTACGCGTGGTCGCCGAACACGGCCTTGATGGCCTTGGTCTCGGCGACGTCACCCAGCTTGGTGGACGTGCCGTGCGCGTTGATGTAGCCCACGTCGGTCAGCTCGACACCGCTCTTCTCGAGCGCGCGGTTCATGGCGCGAATCGCGCCCTTGCCCTCGGGCTGCGGCGCGGTGAAGTGGTACATGTCGGCGCTCGCGCCGTAACCGGCGATCTCCGCGTAGATCCTTGCTCCACGCTTTTTGGCGTGGTCCATCTCTTCGAGCACGAACATCACCGCGCCCTCGCTCATGACGAACCCGTCGCGGTTGAGGTCAAACGGCCGGCACGCTTTCTCCGGCTCGTCGTTCCGCTCGCTGACGGCCTTGATCTGGCTGAAGGCGCCCATCGTCAACGGAGTGATGGTTGCTTCCGAGCCACCCGCCAGCATCGCGACGGCATCCCCGCGCTTGATGATCTCCGAGGCTTCACCGATGGCGTGCGAGCCAGAGGCGCAGGCGCTGACGATCGCGTAATTCGGACCGCCCGCGTGCGTGTGGATGGCGACGATGCCGGCCGCCATGTCCGCGATCATCATCGGGACCGTGAAGGGGCTGATCCGCTTCGGGCCGCGCTCCATCAGCTGGGTGTGGCTCTTCTCGATCTCCTCCATGCCGCCTATGCCCGAGCTGACGATCACGCCGACGTCATCGGGGTCCATCTCGCCCGGGACGAGCCCCGACTGCGCCAGCGCCTGCTTGGAGGCTGCCAGCGCGAACTGGCAGTAACGCCCGATGTGGCGCGCCGTCTTGCGATCCATGTATTCCTCGGGGTTGAAGCCCTTGACCTCTCCCGCGATCTTGCAGTCGAAGATCGTCGTGTCGAAATGCGTGATCCGGCCGATTCCGGAGACGCCCTCGATCATGTTCGACCAGACCGTCTCCAGGTCGTTCCCGATCGGCGTGATGAAGCCCATGCCGGTGACGGCCACGCGGCGACCGTTGGAGTTGGATGTCATGCGGTCAGCATACGGACGCCGGGGCCAATCCACATTGGCATTTGGTGGGAAAACTAGCCTCCGCGCTTGGACACCATGTCCAAACCCGCCTCGGTTTCCGCAGCTCAGAGCAGCTTGCGGATCTCCAGTGCGAGCTGCAGCCGCAACCGCGTGGCCGGGATTTCGAGGTCTCCGCCCAGGAGCTCGCGCAGCTTGTCGAGTCGATACAGGACGGTGTGGCGATGGAGCCCGAGTGCGGAGGCGGCTTCCTTCACAGATCCTCGTACGAGGTAGGCCTCCAGCGTCTCCATGAGCTGCGTGCGATTGCGCACCCTGGGGTCGACCAGGCGCCCCAGGCTGTGGGCCACGAAGCGCTCGGCCAGGCGCGGGTTCTGGGTCAGCACGAGGTGGGGGATGAGCTCGTCGTGGCGGTGCACCACACCTTCTGGGCGGAGCTTGCGGCCCGCTTCGACCGCCTGCTGCGCCTCGAGGTATGACCGCGAGATGCCCCGCAGGCCCGGGTGATAACCGCCGATGCCCGCCCGGACTCGAGCCCGCGCGGTGCCCGAGCGCTTCAGCGCCTCATCCTGCAGCTGCGTCACGAACTGGCCGGCCGCCTCCACATTGGCCACCGACTCGGCGGGCCACAACACGACGAGAGTGCTCGGGTCGGTCGCGTGGCTGATCGCCCCGCGCGGCACCTCGAGCGAGGCTGCGACCTCGGCGAGCGCCTGTCCGCCCCGCTCACCGTCGCGGTTGCCGACGACCAGCTTGCAGACCGCAACGACGTAACCGGTGGGGACGATCGGCATGTTGAGGGCGAGTGCCTGCTTTTGAAGCTCGAGCTCGGAGTCGAAGTTGTCGCTGATGAGGGCGTGGAAGAGGCGCGCGTGCGCCCGAGTGCCGCGCTGCATGTGCTGCTCGCGCGCGTGCAGGTACGTCTTCGTCACTTCGGCCGCGACCTGATCGAGCGCGGCGAACACGTAGTTCGCCGTGAGCATGATCGCCTCGGGAGTCGCCTCGGGGTGGCCCCGCCAGGCGCGCAGGATCTCGTCCCATGCGACCCGAGCCGCAATGCGGTACGCGGCCAGGATGGGTTCGACCGACTGGCTGCTGCGCGCCTGGAGAATGCCCAGCTGCGCGACGCGGCGCAGCTCCTCGTTGGTCGCCGGGCGCGCCTCGCGTGCGGTGGCCAGGAACAGGTCCAGGCCGGCTTCGCAGGCGCGGGCAATGGCCGAACGCTGCGGGGGCACGCCTGTCGAGTCGTCCCAGCGCACGAGGCTGACCACGGCCCGCGCCATGTGTCTGGCCATGCCCGAGCGGCGGCGCTGCAGCTCCGCCATGAGCGCGTCGGGCAGCGTGGGGGCGGCTTTGGCCGGCCGGGCAAGTTTGGACTTGATGGCCACGTTTGCCATGGAGCCGACTATACGGCTCCGTCCGAGTTTAGGACCGCGAGTCGAGGTTACCCGTCAGTTGTGCTTCTTGACGAAGGCCAGCATCCGGCGCCAGGCGTCATCGCAGGCGTCCTTCCATTGCTCGAAGCTGCGGTCGAAAAAGCTGTGCGGCGCTCCCTCGTAGATGTGCATCTCGTGCGAGACGTTCGCGGTGGTGAGCTCCTTGTCAAAGACCTGGAAGGCTTCCTGCGGCGTGAAATCCGCCCCGGCGATCAACATCAACAGGGGCGCCTTCATCTTCGAGATCAACGGCTCGGTCCTCTCTGGTCGCCCGTAGAAGCCGATCGCCCCGTTTACATGAGGCTGCAGCGCGGACTGGTTCCACGAGTTGGATCCTCCGAAGCAAAAGCCGACCGTGAACACCGACTTGACTGCGCCGCCCTCTGCGGATTCGAGGTAGGCGACAGCGGCCGACACGTCGTTGGCGATGTTCTCCTGCGTCGTCTGCTCGACGTGAGGCTTGTAGTCGAAACTCTCATCACGCTCGCCCATCCCGGCGGTGCGGCCGAAATAGTCGATGGCCACCGCGTCAATGCCCGCTTCGGCAAAGCGCTGCGCGAGCTCCTTGTAGAAGTGGTGGAGGCCGCGGACGTCCGGCATCACGACCATCCCGGCTCCCGTCGGCTTCGCAGCCCGGGCGAAGTACGCCGCGAGCTTCGTTCCGTCGGATGAGGTGAGGACCAGGTCACCTTGGTCGGCCGCGGCGCCGCTCACCGGCGGAAGAGGCACGCGTGCGTCGTCTGAATAACACATGGTTCGATTCTCGCTCAGATTGGGCAGGCGGCGCGCCGGCGAACTAGTCGCTGACCTGGGAGCAGCCCAATCTTCGCAGCTCGCGCCGGATGATCTCGGCGGCGCCGTCC
This sequence comes from Candidatus Dormibacteraceae bacterium, assembly GCA_050734495.1. GTDB lineage: Bacteria > Chloroflexota > Dormibacteria > Dormibacterales > Dormibacteraceae > Palsa-870. Next base: position 10,085 of record JBOHUQ010000144.1, on the reverse strand, counting down.
ATCGTCGCCGGGTCGGGGTTGGGGTCCTGGTTGCCGAAGTCGAGGTCGTGGACGCCTCGGATCGGCACCACGTGGAAGTGGCAATGAGGCACTTCGAGGCCCGCCAGCATCAGCCCGATCCGGGCCGGCTTGAAGCCCGCCATCTGCGCCTTGCCCACCGATTGAGCAGTCGCCGTCAGGTGCGCCAGCAGCGCAGCGTCGAGGTCGAGCCAGTGGTCGATCTCGGCTCGCGGCACGACGAGCGCATGGCCTGGGCGAAGGGGCCGATTCGAGAGAAACGCGACGCACGAGTCGTCCTTCCACACGAATCTCGCCGGCAGCTCGCCGGCGATGATCCGGCTGAAGATACTGGCCACGCCTCAAGACTAAGTCGTTAGCCTTTGCCAATGCCGCCGGCCGCGCAGCTGATAGAGGCTACAAAAAAGTACGGGTCCGTAGAGGCCCTCAAAGGCGTCAGCATCGATATCGAGCTCGGCGACGTGGTCGCGATGCTCGGACCCAACGGCGCAGGCAAGACCACCTCCATCAGCCTGCTGCTCGGCCTCCGTAAGCCAACCTCCGGCGAGGCCCTCCTGTTCGGGCTGAAGCCAGACGACCTCAATGCCCGCACTCGCGTTGGAGTGATGCTGCAGGAGTCCGGGATCCCCACGGTGCTCAAGGTTCGCGAGCTCGTCGACCTCTTTCGCTCCTATTATCCCAAACCGATGGCCCGAGATCGCGCGATCGCGATGGCCGGCCTGGAGGAGAAAGCCGACGCGCAGGTGAAGGAGCTGTCCGGCGGACAGAAGCAGCGTCTTTACTTTGCCCTCGCCGTATGCGGAGATCCCGACGTCCTGTTTCTGGACGAACCGACGGTGGGGATGGACGTGGAAGGCAGGCGGTCCTTCATCGAGCGGATCGCGGAGTTCATTCAGACGGGACGCACCGTTGTTCTGACCACGCACTACCTGGAGGAGGCGGACCAGCTTGCCAAACGCGTGGTCGTGATCGACCGCGGCCTGGTCATCGCCGACGCCTCGCCGCAAGAGATCAAGTCCAGGGTTGCAGGCAAGCGCGTGCGCTTCACGTCGGCTGCGTTGACAGAGAAAGAGTTGGAGGGTCTGCCGGTCACCACTTCGACGTTCGTGGACCACACCGTGCAGCTGCTGACGAACCAGCCAGAAGCTGTTCTGCGCGAGCTGTTTCGAAGGGGCGTCGAGATGTCCGACCTCGAAGTCTCGGGGGCAGACCTCGAGGATGCGTTCATCTCGCTGACAACACGCAAGGTGAACCGGTGATGGCAGTGGCAACCTTTCGTCGCGCGCCCCTCTGGCCGATGTTGCGTCTCCAGACGTGGGCCGAGTTTCTCAAGCTGTGGCGTGTACCGGCGTTCACCCTCACCTCGCTTTTCTTACCGGTGATGTTCTACGCCTTCATCGGAGTGGGCCAGTCATCCCAGAGGATCTTCCCGAACGTCACGTTCGGCGCCTACTTCCTGGCCTCGATGGCTGTGTATTCGGTGGCCAACGTGATGATCTTCAGCTTCGGAATCTCGGTCGCGACGGAACGTGGGATGAAGATGGACGTCCTCCAGCGCGCGACGCCGATGCCACCACTCATATACCTGCTCTCCAAATGCATCACGGCACTATTTTTCGCCGCTCTCACCCTGGTCGTGCTGTTTCCCTTCGCCTACGTCGCCGGCAATGTCAGGCTCGACCCGTCAGCCTGGGTGAATCTCGCCTCGAGGGTGCTGCTCGGTTCGATACCTTTCATCGCTCTCGGCTTCGCGATCGGCTATCTCTCCGGGCCCAATTCGGCGGTTGCAGTGATCAACCTGATCTACCTGCCCACCGCATTCGCGTCTGGCCTTTTCTTTCCAAAACAACTCTTGCCGCAATTCATCCAGCAGATCTCGCCGTACCTGCCGCTGCATTTCTTCGGCCAGCTGGGGTGGGACGTGGTCGGCGCGCCCACCGACGGAAGCGTGGCCACGGACTGGCTCTACCTGGCCGCCTATGGAGTGTTCTTTTTTGCGGTCGCCCTGTGGGCATATCGCCGCGAGGAAAGCAGGAAGTTCACCTAGCCCAGAACTTCTCCGGCAGCTCGATGCCAAACGCTTCCAGGCAGCGACTCGAAAACTCGAGCGCGGTGTAGGTGTGCTCGATCGTGCCCACCTGCTCGACGACGTACGACGCGGCCAGCGAGGCTACGCGGCCGGCGACTTCCAGGTCCAGGCCGCGCAGCAGGCCCGCCACCAGGCCCGCGCGATAGGCGTCTCCCGCACCCGTCGGGTCTGACTCGCGGAGACACGGCGCGGCGGGTATCTCGACCGCCCCACCCCGCGTCGCGATGCGTGAGCCCTGGCGCCCAAGCGTGGTCACGACGATCTCCGCCAGCTCGAGGAGGCCGGCTTCGTCTCGACCGGTGCGCTGCTCGATGAGCTCCAGCTCGTAGTCGTTGCCGATCACGATCCAGGCGCCGCGCGTGCTGTCCATCACGTCCTCGGCGGACATCATCGGCAATTGGTGCGCAGGGTCGAACACGAAGCGCAAACCACGCTCGCGGCATTCGTGGACGAGGCGCTTCATGGCTCCGGGGTCGTTCGGTCCTATGATCACCGCCTCGACGGCGGGAGGCGCGTCGTCGAGCCCGAGCATCGCGGCCCGCCACATCGCGCCGCCGTAGTAGCCGGTCAGCTGGTTGGCGTCCAGGTCGGTGGTGGTGAACCCGGTGGCGCTCAGCTCTCCCTCGAGCAATCGGAGTCCGCGGCAGTCGACGCCGCGCGCGACCAGCCAGTCGCGGTACTCCGCGGCATCGGTGCCTGCAGTGGCGAGCACAGCTGCCTGGTGGCCCAGCAGCGCGAGGTTGTACGCGTAGTTGCCGGCCACGCCGCCGCGCCTCTTCTGCAGGTCGTCGACGAGGAAGCTCAGGTTGAGGATATGCGTCTTGTCGAGAAGGATGTGGTCTTTGAAATGGCCCTTGAAGGTGAGGATGTAGTCATACGCGATCGAGCCGGTGCAGACGACAGTCATCGGCGCCGGCGGCCGCCACACTGTTTGGACACCGAGCCAAAGGCTAAAGAAAAAAGGGCGCCCTGCGTTGGGCGCCCTTTCCCCCTCTCCCCGCTGGGGAGACGGTCGAGAAAGAAACTAGGCCGCGCGGCGGCGAGTGATCCGGCGCGTGGTGCGGCGCGTCCTGACCGCGACCGGCTTGCCCGTGGTCAGCTCGGTGGCCTGCTCGAGACGGTTCGCCGTCCGGGCGATCGTCTTGAACGAGCCGTTGAAAAGGCGCAGCGTCCGCTTGGCGACGCCGCCCACCATGTCCCGGCGGCGCGCCTGGAGCTTGACCAGGAGCAGGCCCTTGACCGCGACCTTCTCAGGCAGCTTCTCGTTGACCTCGATGCCCCACAGTGTGACCTTCTCGGGAAGGATGGCGTTCAGCCGTGCGTTGAAGCGGCGGTTGACCTTGCGCGCGGTCGGGGCGCCCTTCCTCTCGAATCCCTTGACCGACTTGCGAGCCGATCCGATCGGGTCCGACGCGACCCTGGCCGCGGTCTGGGCGGCTCCGATTGCGACTTCCTCCACCATCGTGGCGGCGTCTCCGAACTTGATCTCAGTGCTCATACGACTCAGCCTCCTAGCTTTTTGATTCATCGGTCTTGACTAACGCAGCATAACGCACTGCGTCAATTGAGTCAAGCCGTCAGGGCTCGAGGCGAGCGATCAGAGCCGCGGCAGGCGCACCGAATACGTCATAGTGCGCCACCCTGCGACGCTTCTCGGGCTGGATCCACTCCGGCCGCAACCCGTGCTGCCTGCCCCATTCCTCGAGCACAGGGCGCAGCCCGATGATGTGCAGGAACGGCTTCTCGCGCACCATCCCCCGGATCGTCGAACCGTGGTAGTAGTCGAAGTTGCGGTGGATGGCGATGCCACCGGCTTCAGCGAATGAGATCGCCTCCTTGATCTCCCGGCGCTCGAAGTAGCGTTCGCGAAGCGCCTCGCTCACGACCTGCGGTCGGAGCAGATCGGCCGGAACGCGCAGATCGTGCACGGCCGTTGCGCGTGCTCCGGTCCGAGTCTGAAGTCGCCCGCCGCGATGCGCCCAGCTGCCGCCTCGACCCTGGCCTCGACGCCCGCGTCGTCGGGCGCCACCTCGATGACCTGGCCGCGGCGCAGGTCGAACAGCAGGAGCCGCGCATGTGGGCCGCCGGGCACGAGCCCCCGGCGGGCAGCCAGCCCGTACAGCCGCAGCTGCACCGAGTACGCCTCGATGAGCGTCGGGTCGAGAGAGGCGTTGGTCTTGTAGTCAACCAGGACGGTCTGGCCATCCAGCTCGCAGATCCGGTCGACCAACCCACGCACCCGAGTGGTGCCAATCCTCATGTTGAAACCGACCTCGACCGCCAGCGTCCTCGCGCCGGCGAGCGGCTGCGAGAGGTAGCGCGTGAGCATCTCGCGCCCGGCTTCCGGCCCCGAGTACCTCGCGAGGAGATCTCCGCCCATCACATGCCAGGCCGCGAGCGCCGCGTGTACCGACGATCCGAGCTCGGTCGAACCGATGGCCTGCACGAACCGGGGCTGCAGCTCGTCCGGCGGGGCGGGCACGCGCCAGACCTGGCTGAAGCGGTACCGCACAGGGCACACCTCAAAGTCGTGAAGCTGCGAAAAGCTGAGCTCCACCCCGGCGGTCGGCATCCGCTCGAGCGCAGCTTCGCGCGGGCGAAGGTGCTCGAGCCGGTCGAGCACCGCGGCGACCACCGATGGACCGCCATCCTCGTGGCCGTTGGCCGCGCGCATGACCGGCAGCTCCAGCTGCTCCGCTTCGACGACCGACGCGGATTGTGGATTCGCCAACGCCCAGCTCAGGATCTCCGCGAAGTGGTCGTGCTCGTCGAGGCCGTTGACGCCAACGTCGCGAGCGGTCGGCTCCTCTCGCGTTGCTGTGACGTACAGGGAGTCCTTCGCGCGCGTCAGGCCGACGTACACGATGCGCCGCCGCTCACCGATGGCCAGCGCCACCGCGGGAGCGCCAGGCGAGGTCTCCACGAAGCGCGGATGTTTCTCGCCCCGCCAGTTCTTGATCACGAAGCCAAGGCTGTCGGGATCGAAGAAGAGCCGCTCGGTGTCTCGTGGCCTGGGCGGCCGCAAGTTGACCAGGAACACGACCGGAAACTCGAGCCCTTTGGCCGAGTGAATCGTGAGCAGAGAGACCGCTTCTGCCCGCGCGGATTCCTCGGCCGCCTCGCCGACCGGCAGCTCGGCGTCGATCACCTGGTCCAGGTGCCTCACGAAGTCGCCGATCCCCGCGAGCGAGAGGTCGCGCTCGAACCGGCCCGCGAGCTGGAAGACCTTGCGCAGGTTGAGCAGGGCGCGCGGGCTGCCATCGCGCTGGGCGCGGAGCTCGGCCCAACGGAGGTACCCGCTTTCCTCGAGCAGACGATTGAGTACGTCAGCCACGGTCAGGGCGTCTCGGAGCCGGCCCAGCCGGTCGGTCAGCTCGACCAGTTGCACGGCCTCGCGCGCCACCTTCGGATCCATCTCCGGGAATCCTTCGTGGCCCGATTCGTCGAAACAATCCCGCAGCCGCATTCCCGACCGGCCCGACCTCCGGGAGGCAAGCCTGTACATGCCGCTGTCGGGCAGGCGGACGATTGGGCCCTGCAGGATGCGCACGAACGCGCCATCGTCCATCGGGTTGTCGGTCAGGCGCAGGAGCGCAAGCACGTCCTTGATCTCCTGGCGATCGAAGAAGCCCGACCCGCCGCTCGTGATGTAAGGAATCCCCTGCCGCCGGAGCTCGTCCTCGAACTCGCGTGGCAGCATGCGTATCGAATGGGCGAGCACCGCGATCTCAGCGAAGGCCCGACCCGAGCTGTGGAGCCGCCTGATCGTTTGCGCCATCGAGCGGGCCTCCGTGCGCGAGTCGGACGCCATGATCACCGTCACCGGTTGCGCCACCGAGCCACGGGTCGCGACCAGGTCCGGCTCACTCGCGAAATCCGGGTCTCGGCGGATGAAAGCCGTGGCGCAGTCGAGGATGCCCTGGTACGAACGACGGTTGTGCGTCAGCGGCAGCCTGCGTCCGGGGAACCTGCTGCGGATGTTCTCGATCTCGGCGTCGCGCCAGCCGTAGATCGACTGCTTGGCGTCGCCGACCACCGCCACGTTGCCGAAGTTGTCGGCCGCCAGCAGGCGGATCAGGTCGAGCTGGATGCGGTTGGTGTCCTGGAACTCGTCGACCAGCAGGTAGCGGAACCGGTCGCGACAGCGCGCTCGAAATTCGGAAACCCGCTCGAGCGATCCGATCACGTCGAGGATGAGGTCGTCGAAATCGCGGAGGCCCGCCGCGCGCAGCGACTCTTCGTACGTCTCGTAGATGACGAAAAGCACCTCGATCGCTTCGAGCTCCGCAACCGCCGGATCGGGCCCGCCGGATCCATTGGTCGGGTGGCCGTTCGCGCGCGCACCCCACCCATTCGAGTGAAGCTCCAGCGCACGGTCGCGGAATCCAAGGGCAGTGATGCCCCGGCCCTTGAGCTTGAGGAGGAACCGCAGGCCTGAGCGAAGCAGGTCGTCCAGGTCTTCGACCGCGAGTGCCGAGAACGCGTCCGGGTCGAACGGCGCGGCGGCACCGCTGCGTAGGCCGGCCAGCAGGTTTTGCTCGAACAGGCGCTGTCCGGTTTCATCGAGCACGCGCAGCTCGCGCGGCGCGCCGACGAGGTAGGCGAACTCGTCGAGCAGCCTGGCGCACGTGCCGTGGAACGTGCCGATCCATGCTCCGTCCAGCGCCTCGGGACCCAGCTCTGGCCGTAGCGCCCCCAGCTCTCTGGCAATGCGCTGCCGGAGCTCCTCCGCCGCGCGGTCGTTGAACGTGACTGTGAGGATGCGATTCGGAGCCACGCCCTGCTCGACCAGCCAGCAGAAGCGCTCGGTGGCGGTGAACGTCTTGCCGGTGCCAGGCCCGGCCGCGATGAGAAATGCCCCCTGCGGTCCGGCGTGCGCGGCAGCGGCCTGCTCGGGACTCAGCTCGATCGTGCTCGGGAGGCGCGTCGCGCTCATTCGGGCGGAGCACCTCCGTATGGGCACACCGCTGCGTGCGGGCAGCTGCCGAACCTGGTCACGCACGTGCCGGCGAGCTCACGAGGCGCCGGCTCGAAATGACCGGCTTTGATGCGCCCGATCGCTTCCACGACGATGGCCCGGCTGCGGTCGAGGTCTTCAGTTGTCAGCAGCTTCTCGCGATACTCCTTCAAGCCTGCCGCATGCCCGACGCTGAAGATGACCTGCCGCATATCGCGCCAGACCCATTCCTTGGGGTACCACAGCGACAGGAACCTGGGCTGGAAACCGAGGGGCTTGCCCTCCTCGTCGAATCCCTCCTTGCACGCGATGTAGTAGAGGGCGAGCTGCACGTCGTACAGGTCCGGACCGAAATACGCCTCATAGGCGTACTTCATGGGCCTGCCCGCGCCTGTCTTGTAGTCGACCACCTCGACCTCGCCGTCGCCGACGTCGTTGACGCGGTCGATCTTGCCGACGATGTCGGATCCAGCCAGCTGCAGCCGGAAGCGGCGCTCGGTCGCAAGCGTCCCGAGCCGGCGGATCTGCTGCAGCCCGGTGACGAAACGGATGTAGTTCGTCAGCAACGAGCGAACCTGGCGCTCTTCGCGCTTGCGGTCGAGCACGCCGTCCATGTGCACGAGGTAGCTCTCGAGGTGGACCTGCAGCGCGGCTTCGAGCCACTCCTTTTGATGCTCGGAGTCGAGCGGCCGCCATTCACCTTCCTTGGCGTGGAAGTCCTCGAGCACCCTGTGCAGAAAACCGCCGCGCTCCATCGCGACCGAACGCGGCTCCTCGACCAGGCCCGGGTGATGGTTGTACCAGTACAGGCGCGGGCACTTCAGGTAGTCGTTGAGCGTGGTCGGGCTGAAATGATCGATCTGCACCGTTGTCGGATTGCGATCGCCTCCGTAGCTCTCGAAGGGCTCTCCGGACTCCGGATCGGTCAAGAAGCCAACGTCGAGACCCAGCGCCGCGGCGCGAGCCGGGACACCATTCGTGAGCGCCGCGCGATGAGACGCAAGCATGACCTCCGCCTCGCGTGGCAGCAGCACATCGGCCGGCCGCAGGCGCGACGACCCTCGCGTGAGCGAGCGGGACTCCGCCTCCGGCGCGGCCATGTCGAGGAACAACGACGGACCTGCCTGGCGCAAGTAGGTGTCGGCGTAGGTGACGTAGAGGCGCTGTCGCGCGCGAGTCATCGCGACGTACGCGAGCCGCGCCTCCTCCGCGAGATGCCCGTCCGGGTCGGAGGGCCACGACGGCATGAAACCGACCTTGAATCTCTCGAGCCACGCGCGATCCTGCTCGTCCAGCAGAGGATGCGGGCGCACCGGCAGTGGAAACAGGCCGTGCGCAAATCCCGAACAGAAGACGACCTCGAACTCGAGGCCCTTGGCCTGGTGCACGGTCATCACCTGGACCGCATCGCGGCGCCCGGACGCCGGTTCGCTGTCGTCCGCCGCGGCTGCAAGCAGCGTTTCCAGCGATCCCGAGATGCCGGCGAGCATCGGTTTTGCCCCGGTCAACCGCTCGTGAACGAATTCGATCGCCTCGAGACCATCCATCGCGGCGCGCAAGTCGGAGATCGCTTCGGCGCGCTGCTCGTCCGGCAGCTCGAGGTCCAGGAGGCGGCGCATGGCGCCGTCCTCGATGAGCACTGAGTATGCGAGGGCGGCGAGCGACAGCCTGGAGACGCGGCTCAGCAGGTGCTGGCGCGCCACCATCGCGGCGTGCAGGCGGGCCAGCTCTTCGTCGGAGAGAAAGACCATGTAGTCAGGTTCGGCGCGACCTTCCGTCGGAGCCTCGCCGCCCCAGGGGAGCGGGAAGCGCTGCGGGTCGCGCGCCGCCAGCGCGTACATCAGGCGCCGCATCACTCGCTGCAGCGGACGTCCGCGCTCGCGTGCCGAAGCCCTGAGGCGACCCAGGGTTCGCGCGCCCACCCCGCCCAGGCTCGATGCAAGCGCGCCCTCGAACGCCTCCGGATCGTCCGGGCGCCGCAGCGACTCGAGATATCCGACCAGGAAGCGCACGACCTCGTTACGCGTGGTCGCCCCGGACCCACGCACCTCGTATGGCACCGCGAGCGCGCGCAGCGCCTCTTCGAATGGAGCGCCGAGCGACGTGGTGCTGCGCAGCAGGATCGCGCAGTCGCCATACCGCAGGCTCGGCGACTCGACGTGCATCCGCTTGATCTCGCGCGCGACGAAGAAGGCCTCGTCGACAGGGTCGCTTTCTCGGGCGATGACGACGCCGGGCGGCTCGGAGGTGGCCGCGCTACGCATGCGCCGCGAAGGCCGGCCGGGATGCGTCGCGACGAGCAGACGCTCGGCGCCGTCGAGAGCTTCTTGCGAGCAGCGGCGGCAATCCTCCAGGCGGTGCGTGGCCCTGCCGTAGACGGCCGCGAAATCGCGGCTGAGCAGGCGCGGAACTGTTCCTCGGAATCCATAGATCGACTGGTCCGGGTCGCCGACCACGACCAGGCGCGGGCGCGCCTCGGCTGGGGCGACGAGCTGAAGCAGCTCGAACTGCGCGGGGTCCACATCCTGGAACTCGTCGATCAGGATCAGGCGAAACTGGGCGTGCAGCCTCTCACGCAGCGGTGCGTTCGACTGAAGCAGCTCGATCGCTCCGGAGATCAAGTCGCGGAAGTCGAGCATATGCGCGTTCTGCAGCCGGACCTGGTACGCCTGGTACACGGAGGCCAGCACGCGCAGCCGCTCGCTCGCGCTCGCTTCGGCGGCGAGCAGGAGCGCGGACGGATGCACGAGGTTCTGCTTCATCAGCGCGACGAAAGTCAGTACGTCTTGCGCGAAGGCATCCGAGCGCCGCACTCCTTCCAGCGCTCCCAGCACATCTGCGTCGAGCTCCTCGAGGACGCGTCGCATGACGAGCCACTCCTGGAAGCCATTGAGCAGCAAGCGGTCGCGATCCGGAGCATGCTCGCGAAGGAGCCGCATGCAGAAGCTGTGGAAGGTCGAGATCCATGCCTCGCCGTAGTCGTCATGCAGGCGCTCGTCGATGCGCCGCGATATCTCGGCC
>JBOHUQ010000143.1:0-17591 GCA_050734495.1 Candidatus Dormibacteraceae bacterium | reverse complement strand
GACGTCCCAGACGGCCGGGCGCCCTGCGGGCGCTGATGCCGGCGTTGCGGGTCCCGGCGATCGTCGTCCGGCATCGATAGATGCCATCCTCCTCTCGCCACCCGCGCCTTGGCACCGGCCGCCTGGAACGCCGGTCTTCGAGCCTGCGGCCTGCTCCTGCCCTGGCCGTTACAGTCCACTATTCGCCCGTGCCGAAGAGGCGGTCGCCGAAGTCTCCGAGGCCGGGGACGATGTACGCCCTGTCGTTCAAGCGCTCGTCGAGCGCCGCGGTGTACACGTCCACCTCCGGGTGGCGCTCCTCGAGCACCTTCACGCCCTCCGGCGCCGCGACGACGCAGATCATGCGTGGAACGCGTCCGCCCGCTGCCTTGATCAGGTCCAGGGCTTGCGCCGCCGACCCGCCGGTCGCCAGCATCGGATCCAGCAGGAGCGGCACCTTGCCCACGAGGCGCGGAAGCTTCTTGTAGTAGATCCGCGCGACTGCGGTTTCCTCGTCCCGTTCGAGGCCGATGTAGCCGACGCTCACGCGCGGAAGCAGCTCCAGCACCGGGGCGAGCAGTCCGAGACCGGCGCGCAGCACCGGGATGGCGACGACCTCGCGTTCGATGGTGACGGCATCAGCCTCGGCCAGCGGGGTTTGCACAGTGCCGTGGCGCACCTCGAGGTCCGCCGTGGCTTCGTAAAGCAGCATTGTGATCACGTTCCGAGCGAGGACCCTGAACTCTTCGGGAGGAGTCGCACGGTCGCGCAGACCGCGCAGGCTGTCCGCGACGAGTGGGTGGCTACTTACCTTCAGCGGCACGGTCGTGCTCGATGAGGCGCCGGATGGCGTCCACGGCCACCTTGAGCATGCGGTCCATGTACGACGAGTCGAGGTGGTGGATCTCCCCGGCGCCCAGCTCGTCCACGCACAGGTTGATCGTGCCCGCGCGAAGCTTCCTCAGGCGCGCCACCACGAAGAGGGTGGAGGTCTCCATGTCATTGCTCAGCACACCCGCGCGCGACCACATCTCCAGCTCGTCACGCAGGTGGGGCCGGGGCATGGTGTCGGGCAGCAGGTCGGAATAGAGCGCGTCCACGCTGCGGATGATTCCGACGTGGTAAGGGGCGCCCGACTCCTTCGCGGCATCCACCAGCGCGTTGACCACGTGCAGCGATGCCACAGCCGGGTATTCGAGCGGTACGTAGCCGCTCGGGGTGCCCTCGCTCCTTACGGATCCGAGCGCGATCACGAGGTCGCCCATCTTGATCTGGGGCTGCGCGGCGCCGCACGTACCGACACGCAGGAAGGTGTGCACGCCAAGCTCGCTGAGCTCCTCCACACCGATGGCGACCGACGGACCGCCCATGCCGGTCGACATCGCAGAGACAGGCACGCCATCCAGCGATCCGGTAAAGGTGCGGTACTCGCGGCTGAAGGCGACCTCCTGTGCGCCGTCCAGGAATTTCGCGATCATCGGCACGCGGCCCGGGTCGCCCGGGACCAATACGTACTCTCCCACATCGCCCTTGGCGAGCCCGACGTGATACTTCTTCAACTCGTTCATGCGCCCTGCGAGAGTCCGGCGATCGCCATCGGGTCGAAGTCTATCGGGCCTTGGTAACGCCGTCCCTGTCGACCCTGGCGAGCACGTGGGGCGGCCGCTGGACGTCACGGTCGCTGAGACGCCACGCCGCCTGCAGCCTTGAAATGACCGATCGCGCGAGCTCGTCGGATCGCGCATGGACGACGGCCAGCGGTTCGCCGGCATTTACCCTGGCGCCCACCGGCGCCTCGATGACGATGCCCCCCGCGTGGTCCACACGATCGTCCTTCTTCTTGCGGCCCACCCCGAGCTCGAGACCCGCCAACCCGACCTCGAGTGCGTCGATCGACTGCACGCACCCGCCGGCCGGAGAAGGCACGGCAAGCTGGACCGGCGCCACCGGCAGGCCCTCCCGCAGCCTGCCGCCCTGGGCGGCGAGCATACGCTCGAAGGTTTCGCGGCCGGCGACCGAGCGCAGGGCTTCGTCCGGGTCCATTTTGACCTCCGCCAGCCGGCACATCTCGCGCGCGACCACGAGCGAAACCTGTACGAGCTCTTCGTCGCCCTTGCCGGCGAGGGCGTCCAGCGCCTCCTGCACCTCCAGTGCGTTGCCGACCGAGCGTCCGAGCGGGTTGTCCATGGCCGTGACCAGCGCGACCGTCCGGCGGCCAGCTCCCTCGCCGAGCTGCACCATCTCGGAGGCGAGCTCGATCGCCGAGGCTACGTCCGGCATGAAAGCCCCGCGACCGAATTTGACGTCGAGCACGATCGCGTTTGCGCCGGCGGCGATCTTTTTCGACATCACGCTCGACGCGATAAGAGGCAGGGACGGCACCGTCGCCGTCACATCGCGGAGGGCGTAAAGGAGCTTGTCCGCCGGCACCATGTGCGGCGATTGGGCCGCAACCGCGATGCCGACCTCTTGGACCTGCCTGATGAAGCGCTCCGGCTCGAGGTCCACGGTGAGTCCCGGCACTGACTCCAGCTTGTCCAGCGTCCCACCGGTGTGCGCGAGGGCTCGACCGCTGAGCTTGGGCACCTTGACTCCGCACGCGGCCGCGAGCGGCGCTGCGATGAGCGTCACCTTGTCGCCGACCCCGCCAGTCGAGTGCTTGTCGACCTTGATTCCCTTGATCCCGCTGAGGTCGAGCACCTCGCCGCTCGCGACCATCGCCCGGGTCAGAGCAAGCGTCTCGGCGCGGGTCATTCCGCGGATGCACACGGCCATCAACCAGACCGCCATCTGGTAGTCGGGAATCTCGCCCCGCACGTAGCCCGAGACTAGGAATTCAATCTCCGCGGGTGAATGCTCACCCCCGTCGCGTTTGCGGCCGATGACCTCGAGCGGAACCACCGCCGCCTATCGTTCCACACCGCCGGGGAAGGGTCATATACGAGTGTTACAATCCGGCCCGACCGAGCGGTGTGGCGCCCGGCTGTAGCCAGGTTTTTTTGAGAGGGAGCTAATAGGATGGGGCACACGCGGCTTCGGATATTTGGTCTGGTGGCTGTGGCGTTGATGTTGGCGGCCGCCTGCGGCGGCACAGCTTCGCCCCCTGCCAAGCAGTACAAGATCGGCCTTGTCACCGACATCGGCGGCCTGAACGACAAGAGCTTCAACCACCTCGCTTACGTCGGGCTCCAGAAGGCGATCACCGACTTCAACGTCAAAGGTGACGTCAAGGAATCCAAGACCGGCGACGACTACATCCCGAACCTGACGAACTTCGCATCCACCGGTTACGACCTCGTGATCGGGGTCGGATTCCTGATGCAGGAAGCGGTCGGAACCGTGTCGGGCCAGTTCCCGAACGTCCACTTCGCGATCATCGATGGCTCCGGCACCGACGCCGCGGGCAAGGACCTGATGCACGCCAACGTCGAGTCCCTGTTCTTCAGAGAGCAGGACGCAGGCGCGATGGTGGGCGTCATCGCCGGGATGCTCGAGAAGCAGGGCAAGCTGAAGAACAACAAGGGCGTGATCAGCGCCGTCGGAGGCGTGAGCATCCCTCCGGTCAACCACTACATCGCCGGCTACAAGTGGGCGGCCACCATGGAAGACCCCGGCATCAAGGTGCTGGTCGGTTACTCCAACGACTTCACCGACCCGGCCAAATGCAAGGGCGTCGCCCAGGGACAGATCAACGGAGGGTCTGACGTCGTCTTCCAGGTCGCCGGGGGCTGTGGACTCGGCGCGCTGCAGGCGGCAGGGCAGGCAGGCGTTAAAAGCATCGGCGTGGACGCGGACCAGAAGGACGCCGACCCGTCGGTTATCGCGAGCGCCTTGAAGAAGGTGGACGTCGCGACGTACACCGCGATCAAGAACGTCGTCAACGGCCAGTTCGCAAGTGGCGCGCTGACCTTCGACATCCAGAACGGCGGCGCCGGTTACGCAATCGATAACTTCTCGCTCCCGGCCGACATCCAGGCCGAGGTGACCAAGGTCCAGGGCGAGATCGCAGCAGGAACACTCACGCCGCCGGCTGACATCCCGGCCTAATGGCGCAGGGGACGGGCGCGATCGTCGCCCGTCCCCGGCCGTCGGGCCTGCCCCCCGCTCTACGCCGTGTTGTGGGCGGGCTCGCGATGCCACTCGGGTCGGTCGTCTTCGCCTTCGTCGTCGGCGGCCTCATCGTCGCCGCCACCGGGGGCAACCCCTTCAGCGCGTACGCAGGGCTGATCTGCGGCGGCTTCGGGATCGGGTGCACCCAGGGCGAGAACCCGGCCCTTCAGATCTCCAACACGATCGTGTTCCTCACGCCGCTCATCGCGACAGGAGTGGCTGTCGCCCTGCCGTTTCGGGCGGGCCTGTTCAACATCGGAGCCGAGGGACAGCTGCTCGCGGGTTCGATGGCGTGCACCGCCATCGGCATCAAGTTCAACACCCTGCCCACTCCCATCCTCCTGCCCATGGTTTTGGTCGGGGGCATGGTGGCCGGGGCGTTGTGGGCCGGCGTCGCCGGGGTGCTCAAGGCGACGGTCGGAGCCCACGAGGTGGTGACCACGATCATGATGAACTACGTCGCGCAGTGGCTCCTGCGCTACCTCATCATCGGCGGGCCGCTTCAGCTTGCCGCCGGAACCTCCAAGTCAATGCCGATCGGCCCGGGGGCGCGCCTCGCGACCCTCCTTCCGTCGGACAACTCCCTGATCGTGTTCGGCCTGCCCGCGAGCGTATACCGCGTCCACACGGGGTTGTTCATAGCCCTTGCGGCCGCCGCCGTTTTCGCGTTCCTTTTATGGCGAACGACGCTGGGCTACGAGATTCGCGCCGTCGGCCAGAGCCAGCGCGCCGCGCGCTATGCCGGCGTGAGCGTGCGCCGGACGATCATCGTGACCATGCTGATCGCGGGCGCATTCTCCGGACTGGCCGGTGCAATCCAGATCGCGGGCGTCGACCACAACCTGACCGACAAGTACTTCAGCGACACGACAGGCTTCGACGCGATCGCGGTAGCGCTGCTTGGTCTCGGGAGCGCCGTCGGCATCGTGCTTGCCTCGCTGCTGTTTGGAGCGCTTCATGCCGGAGGTTCGGTGATGCAGAGCGACGCGGGCATCTCCAGCAACCTGGTGCTCGTGCTGCAGGCGCTGATCCTCTTCAGCATCGCGGCCAATTTCCTGGGCGCCATGAGGTCACTGATTCCCGGTCTCCGACGCCCGCCCGCGGCGCCTCCGCCCGAGAGTCCGGCCGCCGCGCTCATGACGGAGGCTGCCGTTCCGCCGCCTGAAGGGACCCCCATCAAGTGACCGCGCTCACCGACATCCTCCACCTGCTGATAACCGCGAACCTCTGGCAGGCCACGCTCGCCGCGGCCGTGCTGCTGCTGCTGCCTGCGCTCGGCGGCGTGATCTCGGAACGGAGCGGAGTCGTCAATATCGCGATGGAAGGCATGATGCTCACGGGCGCCTTCTTCGGGGTCGTCGCCGACCTCGCCTGGCACAACCCGTGGCTGGCCGCCGGCGTGGCCATCCTCTCTGGCGGGCTGATGGCCCTGATCCACGCGGTCGTGTCGATCCGCTTTCGCGCAGATCAGATCGTGAGCGGGATCGCGATCAACATCTTCGCGGCTGGCATGACGGTCTTCCTGGTCAACCGCATCTACGGCATCCAGGACGTCGGCCACGCCAACCAGAACGAGTTGCTGCCCAACTTCAACGTCCCAGTCCTGGACCAGATCCCATTCCTGGGCCAGGTGCTGTTCAAGCAGAACGTCGTCGTGTACGCAGCGCTGATCCTGCTGGTAGCCGTGCACATCGTCCTGTTCAGGACGCGGCTGGGGTTGCGCGTCCGCGCCGTCGGGGAGCACCCGCAGGCAGCCGACACCGCAGGGATCAACGTCTACCTGATCCGCTACGGCGCGGTCGTCACCAGTGGATTGCTGTCAGGGCTTGCCGGCGCGTTCCTGGCGATCGGCGTCTCGAACACCTTCGTGCCCAACATGACCGACGGCCGGGGCTACATCGCGCTGGCGGCGATGATCTTCGGCAAGTGGACGCCCTTTGGCGCGTTCGTCGCCTGCATGATCTTCGGCCTCGGGCAGGCGATCTACGACAACAACTCGATCATCCACGTGTCGCCGTACCTGCTCAGCATGCTGCCGTACCTCCTCACCCTGGTCGTGCTCGCCGGCCTCGTGGGCAGGAGCAACCCGCCCGCGGCAGATGGAATTCCATACGTGCCGGGTAGCGAATGAACACCGGTGTCGCGACCAACGCGCTCGAGATGCGGGGCATAACCAAGGCGTTTCCAGGGGTCGTGGCCAACCACCAGGTCGACTTCACGGTCCGCGCCGGCGAGATCCACGCGCTGGTGGGTGAGAACGGCGCGGGCAAGACCACGCTGATGAACGTCCTCTACGGCCTGGTCCATCCGGATTCGGGCGAGATCCTGATCAACGGAAAGGCCTCGCGCATCTCCGGCCCGCGAGAGGCGATCGCCCTTGGCATCGGGATGGTCCACCAGCACTTCATGCTCATCCCAGTCTTCACCGTCGGCGAGAACGTGATGCTCGGGCGGGAGCCGGTCACCGGACCCGGCTTCTACGATCACGCCAAGGCGCGGGAGGAAATTGCGGCGCTGACGCGGCAATACGGGCTGGCACTGGATTCCGACGCGCGCATGGGCGACCTCCCGGTAGGACTCCAGCAGCGAGCCGAGATCGTGAAGGTGCTCTATCGCGGAGCCAACATCCTCATCCTCGACGAACCGACCGGCGTGCTCACGCCGCAGGAGAGCAAGGAGCTCTTCGTCGTCTTGAAAGACCTGGTCAAGACGGGCAAGACGATCATCTTCATCAGCCACAAGCTGCGCGAGGTGCTCGAGATCTCGGACCGGATCACCGTGATGCGCAGGGGCAAAGTCGTCGGACACCTCACCACCAGGGACACGAACGAAGAGGAGATCGCCACCATGATGGTCGGGCGAGAGGTCCTCCTGCGCGTGGACAAGAAGCCGGCCAAGCCCGGAGCGGTGACGTTCAGGGTCGAGAACCTCACCGCCAACTCGGATCGCGGCGTGCCCGCCCTCAAGGGCGTCTCCTTCGAGCTGCGCCAGGGAGAGATCCTCGGAATCGCCGGAGTCGAAGGGAACGGGCAGAGCGAGCTCATGGAGGTCCTCGCCGGGACGCGTCGCTCCACCGGGGGCCGCGTGTTCCTCGGCGACAAGGACGTGACGACGTTCGACGCCCTCACCGAGCGGGAGGCCGGCATCGCGTTCATACCGGAGGATCGCCGCGGCACGGGTTTGGTGCTCAGCTTCTCAGTCGCGGAAAACTCGATCCTGGGACGCGAGAGAGCGCCGACGTTTTCCTGGCGCGAGTTCGTGCTGAGACTGGTCGCGATCCGCGAATGGGCGCGCAAGCTGGTCAAGGAGTTCGACATCCGGACGCCCAGCATCGACACCGCGGTGCGCAACCTCTCAGGCGGCAACCAGCAGAAGGTGATCGTCGCGCGCGAGATGGGCAGCAACCCGCGCGTGCTGCTGGCGGCGCAGCCGACGCGTGGCGTCGACATCGGCGCCATCGAGTTCATCCATCAGCAGATCGTCGCCGAGCGCGACCAGGGCGCCGCGGTGCTGCTGGTCTCGGCGGAGCTCGACGAGGTCCGCTCCCTGTCGGATCGGATCGCGGTGATCTACGAGGGCAAGATCGTCAGCATCGAGCCCGGAGACGCGCCCGAGGAACGCCTTGGGCTGCTGATGACCGGCGGCGGCGCCGCGACGCGCTCGGCCGCTTCCTAAAGCGAGGCCAGCAGGGGACTCAGCTCCGCGATCCTCTCCAGCCTGTACCAGCCGGACCGCGGCAGCGATTCCTCCGGCACCTGCTCGTGGTGCCAGGTCACGTGGTAGGGGATGTGCACCGCGCGCGCACCGAGCTCGACGACAGGAACTATGTCGGAGCGCAGCGAATTGCCCACCATCACGAACTCGTCGGCCTTGATGCCGCGGCGCTTCAGGATGCCCTGGTACGAGCTGACGTTCTTCTCGCTCACGATCTCCACGCCAATAAACAGGCCGGCGAGGCCTGAGCGCGCGAGCTTGCTCTCCTGGTCGAAGAGGTCCCCCTTCGTGACCAGCAGGAGGTCGTAGCGCTCACTGAGGTCATTCAGCGCCGGCTCGACGCCTTCGAGGAGCTCTGTCGGCTGCATCAACATGCGCTTGCCCCAGCCGAGGATGACCTCTAAATCGGCGGCCGGGATCCGGCCCCCCGTGAGCTCAACAGCGGTCTCGATCATCGAAAGAGTGAAGGACTTGACGCCGTACCCGTAGATGGCGAGGTTCTTCCGCTCGACCTCGTCGAGATGGGCCTCGACATCGGCCTCCGGGATATGCCGGTGCAGAAGGTCCCGGAACTCCTCCTGGGTCAGGATGAAACGGGTCTCGTTCTGCCAGAGCGTGTCGTCGCCATCGAGTCCCACAACCCTGATCGGCATCCGCCGATTATCCGGACTGGTGCGTTCCCGGTGTTTTGATGTGAGCCCAGTGAAGACCACCGTCGGTGGTCCGCTGGATCTCTCCGCGCACGGTCGCGTAGCCGGCCACAGGATCGCCGAACACGACCTCGGGCGCAATCGGCGCCGCCTGGCCGTAGTCCGACGGATACGCATGCCATGTCTTGCCGGCGTCTGTGGTTTCCATCGACTGGTCAGGCTCGATGATCTGCAGCCAGCGGGTTGCGCTCACGAACCCGATGCTCCCTCCGGGATTCGGTGGACTCGCGGCGAAGGTCCAGGTCGCGCCGCCATCCAAGGAGCGGTACACGTACTGGAGCGCGGAGCCGCCCGCCGCCGAGTACGCGGGGACGAGCAGCGTCGAACCAAAGCCCCTGACCAACCCGGCGCGCAACGCGAAGCCGCCGGGCTGGGTCGTGAAGCCCGGTGGATTGGGCACTGTCGAGCCAAGCCACGTTTGTCCGGCGTCTGAAGTTCGGTAAATCGTTGGTTGATGGTTGTCGTCCCAGGCATCGAGGAACCCTTGAGTCGAATCGATGAACGAAAGACCTTGCTTGCACTGCGTGAACGCGATGCCGGATCCGCCCGCAGGTCCCGTTACGGACGCCACAACCTGCCAGCCGGCTCCGCCGTCGGTCGTCCGCCAGACCTGCTCGCCCGCACCGTTGCACTCCGTCTCCGGAACCCCGCCTGTCGAGTACCAGCCGTTCTGAGCGTCCACGAAGGCGATCTCTGGAGGGCCTCCGCCGCCCTGGTACGGGGGCAGGGGCCGCTGGTCCCACGTTTCTCCCCGATCGCTCGAGCGATAGAGGGCGGCGCCGGCTACGAACGCCCAGACCACGCCGCCCGGAGCCGCGCTGAGCTGGGCGGTGGCCGGCATCGGGATGAGCGTCGGGGAGGGGATCGGCGAGGGGCTGGGAGAAGGGCCTGGTGAAGGGACGGTGCCGGCAGTAGGCGTTGGCGATGGGCTGGAACGCGCGACGAGGGGCCCTCGAGGGGTGCACGCCGCGAGCACCAGTAGAAGGGCCGCCACCAGCGCGTACCTCATGTTGGTTCTACGCGCGAGGTATCCCAACGGTTACGCGGAACAAACGACGCCAGGCCGAGGGTTCCAATGCTCATCAACGCCCTCGACGGAATTCACCACATCAGCGCCATCACGGCCGGCGCGACTCAGAACCTTCACTTCTATGAAGGGGTGATGGGTCTCCGGCTGGTCAAGAAGACGGTCAACCAGGACAACCCCACCGTCTACCACCTTTTCTACGCTGACGAGGACGGCAGCCCGGGCGCCGACCTCACCTTCTTCGAGTATCCCGGCCTCGTCCGGGGCCGCGCGGGAGCTGGCATGATCCACCGGATCGGAATCCGGGTGGCGTCGCGCCAAGCGCTCGAGTTCTGGGCTCGCAGGCTTGCTTCCGCCGGGATCGAATCCACCCTCGAGGGCGACCGCCTTCGCTTCGAGGACCCGGAGGGCCTCGGCCTCGAGCTCACCGCACAGCCGAGCGCCGACCAGCCGCTGTCGGCCTATCACCCCGAGATCCCCAGGCAGTTCGCCCTGCAGGGGTTTGCCGGCGTGCGCGCTTACGAGAGGCAGAAGGGTGCGAGTCACCAGTTCCTCTCGGAAACGCTAGGCTTCACGAGCTCAGACGTTTTTTCGTTCGAATCGCGCGGCGAGTCACGCGGGTCCTACTACGTCTACGACGCGGCTCCCGCGGCGCGCGGGCTCAGCGGATCTGGCACCGTGCACCACGTGGCCTGGTCCGCGACCATGGCGGAACACGTCGACTGGCGCGACCGCGTGATTGCGGGTGGTGGCAGCCCGACCCCTGTGATCGACCGCTTCTACTTCCGCTCCATCTACTTCCGCGAGCCGAGCGGTGTTCTGTTCGAGATCGTCACCAAGGGACCTGGCTTCACCTCTGACGAGCCGAAAGAGCACCTGGGCGAGCGCCTTTCGCTACCGCCGGCTTTCGAACACCTTCGCGCCCAGGTGGAGGCGAACCTCACGCCCCTGCCGAACTCGAGACTTCAAGCCGCCGCCAAGAGATCCGGAACCGGCTGACACCGGCAGCCGTTGAGCCGGGCGCCCATGATTGACGCCGATGAGTGTCCAGCAGCTGAAGCTCGAGTCGGTCAGGCGCAAGACAGGCGGCCGGATCCACCTCACTCCTCGGGTTCCCAAGAGCGGCCCGGTCACGACCCTGTGCAGCCAGACCCTCGCCGCCGGCACGTTCGCGGCTGTCGATACCGAAGTCGACTGCTCGAACTGCATTCGCCGCTCCCAGGACCAGGGCCGGATCTCGGGCGCCTTCTTCGCGCAGGACGAGGGGTCGGAGCTGCTCCGGCTGTCCCTGGAGCAGGCAAAGTTCCGGAATCCAACACGCGGCGATGCGCCTCCGCGCCCGGGGGCGCCACAGCGACCAGTCGTGTGGCCGACGGCCAAGCCGCCCGCCGAGGTGATTCCCGAACGCCTGGGCGAGCTCGTCACCAGGGGCTTCCGGCCCGCGGGCGAGGGCGTGTGGCGCAGCCCCGGCGGGGTCGTCGTGAAGATGCGCAAGCGCGGCAAGGAGTGGCGGTTCGAGGAGCTCGTCTTCGAAGGCGCGATCATCGCGACGCGGGTCGATGACGATGTACGCCTGAAGGCGGGCGACGTCGAGGTCAGCCCGACGGACGACGGCTACGAGGTCCAGCTCAAGAAAGGCTGAGGCGCTCCGGTCGGGAATAGTGGGAGTTCGGGGCGGCTTCTGATGAGTGTGGCAACCGCACAGGCGCGCTCCATCTACGAGATCGAGCTGCCGAGGCTGGACGGGAAGCCGGCCCGCCTCTCCGAATACGAGGGCAAGGTCGTGCTGGCCGTCAATGTGGCATCCAAGTGCGGTTTCACCCCGCAGTACGCCGGCCTCGAGGCCCTCTATGAGCGTTATTCAGATCGCGGACTGGTTGTCCTGGGCTTTCCGTGCAACCAGTTCTTCAACCAGGAGCCGGGTTCGGCCGACAAGATCCAGAATTTCTGCAGCGAGAACTACGGTGTGACGTTTCCTCTGTTTGCCAAGCTCGATGTCAAGGGCTCACACCAGCACGCGCTGTACGAAATCCTCAGCGAAGCCGCCGACGACTCTGGAAAAGCCGGCAACGTGAAGTGGAACTTCGAGAAGTTCCTGGTCGGCCGCGACGGTCACGTCGTGCGCCGCTTCCGGTCGAAGGTCGTCCCCCAAGACCCGCAGCTCGTACAGGCGATCGACTCCCTGCTCTAAACAGATGGGGCGCCCTGCGCGCGCCCGCCGCGAGCCGCGCCCTTAAGGTTGCGACCATGAAGGTGGTCGCGCAATCCTTCTCTTGGCCCTTGCGGGGTCAGTGGAAATCCAAATGGATCGTGGGACTTGTGACTGTGCTGCTGCTGCCGGTCGGGTTCATCCCACTCCTCGGCTACGCCGTCGCCGCCACCCGCGAAGCCGAGCTCGACTCATCAACCGGCCCTCCGAGATGGAGGCTCTCGGGGCGCCTCCTCTCCGATGGTTTCTGGACCGCGGTCGTGGTGGTGCTGCTGACAGCGCCCTTCGCCCTGCTCATCAACCCCTTCGCCGGACGGCTTTTCGACGCACACGTCATGAGAGGGAGCGATGTGCCGATTTCGCAGCTCTACGCGCACACGATCGCCTTCTTCGTGCTCGCGCTCCCATGGGGGCTCCTGCTCCTGATTCACATGCCGCACGCGACGGCTCGCTTTGCCTTTTCCGGAAATGCTGCCGGCCTGTTCGACCTTCCCGCGTCGATCAGGGCGTTGAGGCGCGACTTCACGACCTGGAATCTCGCCGCGGCAGCCATGGTCACCGGTTGGGCGGTCGGATTGTCCTGCGCCGGTCTTCTCTGCATTGGCCTCGTGCCGGGTGTGTTCTACGCCATTCTTGTGAGCGCACATGCCAGCGCCGCGCTCCACAACGAAGGTGCGAACTCACCCGCTCGGTGATGCCGCGCTCCTCGCGCAGCTCGGTACGCGCCTCGACACGGCCCTCAACACGAGGGCCATCGCGCTTGCGAGCTCGCTGAAGAAGCGTCGCGACGTGCGGCAGGCCATCGCGGGCTACGCCGGCGTGACCGTCCATTTCGACCCGGACCTGGTAACCCACGAGGCGCTCACGGCGGCGATCAGGCGGCTCGCGTCAAAGCGTCCACCCATGTCCGAGCCAGGGCGCCTCCACCGGATACCGGTGATCTACGACGGGCCCGACCTCGAGGCGGTGTCGGCGATGCTCGGACTGGACGTCGCGAAGATCGTTGAGATTCATACCCGGCCGATCTACCGCGTTTTTCTCGTCGGGTTCGTGCCAGGCTGGGGTTACCTCGGGCCGCTCCCGGAAGAGCTCGAGCTTCCTCGGCGGCAGGTGCCGCGGACCAAGGTGCCCGCCGGCTCTGTCGCGATCGCCGGCCGCCAGACGGGAATCTATCCCCTCGCGACGCCAGGAGGCTGGCATCTGATCGGAAAGACGTCGGTCAAGCTCTTCCTGCCCGATGCGGATCCGCCGTGCCTCTTCCGGGCCGGCGATCGGGTCAAGTTCTTCGCCACGCCGGGGTGAGCGAGGTTCTGGGCGTCGAAAAACCAGGTCTGTTTACGACCCTGCAAGACCTCGGGCGCCTCAACGCGATGTCCTCGGGCGTTCCACGCGGCGGCGCGATGGATCGATTCGCGCATCGGGCCGCCAACCTGCTCGTCGGCAACGACGAGGGCGCCGCGACGCTCGAGTGCACGCTCAACGGGCCCACCCTCATCGCACTGGGACCGTGCCTCGTGGCGATCACCGGCGGCGATTTCGACCCGCATGTGAACCGCGAGGCGGCGCCAATGTGGACCGGCGTGTTCTTGAGCAAAGGCGACGAGCTCAGCTTCGCGGGCCGCCGCTCGGGCGCCCGCGTCTACATTGCAGTCTCAGGCGGCCTGGCGGGGGACAGGTGGCTGGGCTCCCTATCGACCAGCCTGCTTGCGGCGCGGGGCGGCATGCACGGGCGGCAGCTGGCGGCCCGAGACATCGTCGCCACGAGCGGAGCTTCGGCGGGCCCGGCGATCGCAGGCCGCCGGCTCGGCCCCGGCGACCTGCCCGCGTATGCCGACAACACTCTGCCCGCGATTGCGGGCCCGCACGTGGGGCGCCTCGGTTCCGAGAGTCGTAAGGCCCTGTTCGGTTCGGCGTTCAGCGTGAGCCGCGACGCAGACCGGATGGGGTACCGGCTCGAGGGACCGATGCTGGACGCTTCCGGAGATGAGCTGCTGTCGTTCGGCCTTGTTGCCGGGGCGGTGCAGGTTCCGCGCGGCGGCCAGCCGATCCTCCTCATGGCTGACCACGGGACCGCGGGTGGTTACCCGGTGGTCGCAACAGTTGCGAGCGGCGCGATGCCGGTGGCGGCCCAGCTCCTGCCCGGCGACGAGCTGAGCTTCTCGGAGATCAGCATCGAGGCCGCCCTCCGGTTGCGCGCCGCTCAGCGCGCGGCGCTCGACTCGCTCAAGAGGTGATCGATCCAGTCGATGTGCTCTGCGTAGTGCTCGTACGTATTGCCCGCTACCCATCCGACGACCGGCCGCTTCTCGTCGGGGTCCTTGGGCTGGAAGTGGCTGTACGGTTTTTGTAGATCGGCGTCGCTCAGCTTTTCAAGCGCCGCCACCAGGCGCGCGTGTGAGTCTCGGAAATACGCGAGCGCCTCACCCGGTGTGTCCGTCTCGTGCAGTTTCCTGATCGCCTCGTTGACGTTGTCAATTCCCTCAACCGATCCTGACAGGCCCATCGCTCTTTCCCGGTCGTGACCTTCGATCAACGCGAGCAGCGAATGTTCCCAGGCCGCGATGTGGGCCAGGTGGTCTTTGACGGTCCATCCATCCGCCCCGGCCCGGCTCAAGGCGCCGGCCGCTTCGACCTGGTTCACGAGCTCCGTGAGCCGGTTCCACGCGGTTTCGATCGGCTGCAACTCTGCGTTCACCGGCCCGCCGCTTGGCGCGCCTCTTCGATCACCAGGTCGTAGTCGGGCTGGGGTTTTTCGCGCGAGGTGGTCCAGGTCCAGGTGATGGTGCCTGTGCCGTCGATGACAAAGACGGTGCGGCGAGGGATTCCCGAATACCCTTCGACGTCGTCCCGGCGCACTCCGTAATCCGTGACCATCTTGCGCTCGAAGTCCGCGATGAGCTCGTAAGGCAGGCCGCCCAGCTCTTTGGCAAACGCCTGGTGCGAGAACACCGAGTCGACGCTGATGCCATAGATTCCGATGCCGTCCCCCTCGGCCGCCTCGTGCCTGGACCGAAACTCGGTCAACTCCATCCTTCAACCACCGGTGAAGTCCAGCACGTAAAAGAGAAAGACGAGGGCCTTGTGCTTCGCGAGGGCGTCCGCAAGCGTGAGCTCGTTACCTCCCGTGGTCGGGAGCTTGAACTCCGGCGCCTTTTCGCCTACCTGTAGCACGACGAAAGTCTAATTAGTCGCGTGCAGCACGTACCAGCCCGATCGTGTCGCCGCGGTCACCGCGTAGCCGGCGGCGAGGGCATCGGTAAGCGTTTTGCGCAGCGCCATCCTCCAGGAACGCGCGAGCGGGGGTCTGGATCGCCTGAGCGCAACGATGTCGTCTGGCACCTGGCATAGAAGGACGCGCGCGGACGACACGCTCGCCAGGGGTTCATCCGCAGCACCGATCGAGAGGACCACCCCCGCGCCATCGCGCATGAGCTCCTCCACGTTGGGTTCTGGAGCGCGTCCCCCTGCCGCGGCCTCGACGGATTCCGAATCGAGCCGCCACCTGATCAAGAGGCGGTCCGACTCCTCGCCCGCGTTGAGGCCGTCGCTCATCTCCCCATAGAAATTGACGAGATATTGCGGCGCCTGCGCTCCCAGCTTCGTGAGATTGAAGTAGGCGTTGCGGCGCACGAGCGGGTCCGTCGTCCACTCCATGACGCGGACGTCGCGAGCCAAGCACCAGCGCCGCTGGTGCTGCTTGAGCTCAAAGCCGACACCGTGCGCCTCGCTGCCGCTCGAGACCCCGAGGATGTGCGAATGCATGTGCAGCTCGTGCGGCGGCACCCCTCCAAACCAGCCCACCAGTCCGCCGACAAGCTGCTCATCGACACAGGCGCCAGAGACGTAGTTGCCGGAGCCGGCCAGTGCTTTCAGGACGTCGGCGTCGATGGGCGGTTCGCCGGGGCGTCCCCACACCGTTGCGATCAGCTCCGCCAGCTCACGCAGGTCTTCGATGTCCGCGAGCTCGCGGATCGAGGTGCTCACCGGCGGCCGGCAAGCCGGCTCGTGGCTATGCCGCCCTCGCCAAATGCACGCCGTACGGCCGCCGCGATCTGCGCAGCGCCCGGAGTGTCGCCGTGGATGCAGATCGTGTCGTAACGCCCGCTGCGCGCGAGCTGCAGCGCTTGCTCGACCGCGCGCTGAGGTTCGAGCACGGACCCAGGCTCGTGCCGAGGAGCAAGGCGGCCGTCGGGAAGCATGCGGCGATCGGCGAATCCCTCGCGATACGCCGGTATGCCCGCGCGCGATGCGGCGGCGACGATCTCGAAACCAGGTTGGCCGACCAGCCCGGCACCGTGCCGCTTGGCAACCCGGGCCACGGAATCGGCGGCGGCGCGGTCGACCTGGCAGCGGTGGTATACGGCACCGTGAAGCTTGATGAAGGCCACGGGACCGGCCGCAGCCATGCCCGCGACCTGGAAGGCGACAAGGGCTTCGATCTCCTCCACCGAGAGCGGAACCTCGACGCGGCCGAAGTTGGCGCGGTCGTCATATCCCGGGTGAGCTCCGACCTCGACTCCAAGCGCGTGGCAGCGGGCGACGGTCTGGAGGCTGATCGAAACCGAGCCGGCGTGGACGCCGCAGCAGACACATGCGCTGTCGACGTGCGCGAGGATCGCCTCATCCTCGCCGGCCCCCTCTCCCAAGTCGGAGTTGAGATTCAAGCGTGTTCTGTGTCGCCGTGAAGGAGCTTGATCGCGTGGGCCAGCGCCGGCATCACAGCCTCCAGCGATTCGGTTGCGCCCTTCGGGCTGCCGGGAACGTTGATGATCAGCGTTCGTCCGCGCACGCCGGCCATCGAGCGCGACAGCGCCGCCATCGGTGTGCTCGACGCACCCGCCCGTCTCATCGCTTCGCCGATGCCTGGCACCTCGAAGTCGATCACCGTGGAAGTCGCCTGAGGGGTCACGTCGCGAGGACCGAGACCGGTCCCGCCTGTGGTGACCACGACATCAGCTCCGTGCTCGGCGGCCGCCACAATGGCGCCGGCGATGAGCTTCTCCTCGTCGGCCACCACAACCGGCTCTGCCACCTCGAAGCCGGCGCTTTTCAGGATCCGCACCAGGGCCCGGCCACTTTCGTCGTCTCGAGTCCTGGCCGAAACCCCATCGCTGACCGTGATGACAAGGGCGCTGCTCATTTCTGCGCCGTGCGCTTCCACGTGCCGGATCGGCCGCCCGACTTCTCGAGCAGCCGGATCGTTTCCAGGTAGACGCCCTTTTCGACGCCCTTCGTCATGTCGATGAGGGTCAAGCCCGCGACGGCGGCCGCGGTGAGGGCCTCCATCTCGACGCCGGTCTGGCCCGTGACGCGAGCCCTGGCGAGCACGCGGACGCCGCCGCGCACGAACTCGAAATCGACGCTCACGCTCGTGAGCGGGAGCGGGTGGGTGAGGGGGATCAGATCAGGCGTTCGCTTCGCGGCCATGATTCCCGCCACCCGTGCGACCTGCAGCGCATCGCCCTTGGAGGTGCCTGCCTTGACCGCGCGCAGAGTGGCCGGTGACATGCGCACCACGCATTCGGCGAGCGCCTCACGCACGGTGGATGCCTTGTCCGCGACGTCGACCATGCGCGCCGCACCTCGGTCATCCAGGTGCGTCAGCCTTTGGGGGGTGCGAGCCTCAGTCACGCGCATCAGGATATGCGGATGCCCGATTTTGAAACGGGGTTGACGCGAGGCGTGTTGTTCGACTACGGCCGCACCCTGGTCACGTTCGAGTACCCGACCGAGGAGCTCCTCGAGGTGATGCGCGGATTCCGCCCGCGCATCGAGGCGGCCCTCGGAGTGCCGCCGCCCGAGGCTGAGACCATCCTCCAGAACGTCCTGCTGCCCCTCGAGC
>JBOHUQ010000142.1:0-17174 GCA_050734495.1 Candidatus Dormibacteraceae bacterium | reverse complement strand
AGATCCTCGAGCGATTGCCGGAAAGCCACCAGGCTGTGGTCGATGGCGAGATCGGTTTCGCCCATCTCGCGACGATGGCCCGTACAGCCGAGGCGCTTGGTGATCGGTTTGACGAGAGGGTCCTGGTCGAGAAGGCCAAAGAGAGCTCGCCTGGCAAGTTCTTCTACATCTGCCACCACGCCCGGCACGCGGCCGACCCCAAGGCTTATGCCGCCGAGCAAGCAGAACAGGTCGAGCAGCGCCGGCTCGAGTTGAGCAGATGGATGGACGGCTCGTTGCTGATCAGCGGCCAGCTCGACCCGGTGGGGGGGCGGCTCTGCTCTCGGTGATCGTGCCCCTGGCCCGGAGGTCGGGTGCTGATGACGACCGATGCCTGGAGCGGCGGAATGCAGATGCCCTGGTCGAGCTCGCCTCGGGCGGTGGGTCGCAAGCTCAGATCCAGGTCACGAGCTCACTCGAGACACTGCTCGCTCTGGCGGGCGCTCCGGCGGCCGAGATGGAGCACTGTCTTCCTGTCTCATCTACGACTATCGAGCGGCTGGCCTGCGACTCCAGCATCGCACGCGTCCTGCTCAACTCCGAGTCCTTGGTGATCGACGTCGGGCGCTCCAAGCGCGTGGTGTCGGAGCCCGGGAGGCGAGCATTGACGGCGCGCGACGGTCACTGCCGCTGGCCCGGGTGCGACCGCCCGCCGTCCCGGAGCGCTGCGCATCACTTGGTCCACTGGATACATGGCGGGACCTCCGATCTGAACAACCTGATCGTTCTGTTTGTCACCGGCATCATTGGATGGTCCACGAGGGAGGCTGGCAGGTGATTCGTGATCGCGACGGGCGCATCGTCACGATCCCGCCCGTGGTCACCTTCGGTCCGTCATCACGAGGCCCGGACTAGCCCAGCCGAGCTCCCTCTCATAATTAGTCCGTGCCGAGCCTGGACGTACGCCTGCGTTGAAGCTTCTCGAGTACCAGGCCAAAGAAGTTCTCGCGTCGCTCGACATCGCCATCCCACCGGGCAAGGTCGCGCGCACTCCAGATGAGGCGGCCGCCGCCTGCGCGGAGCTGGGCCCCGTTGCGGTCAAGGCGCAGGTGCCCGTCGGCGGGCGCGGCAAGGCCGGCGGCATCAAGCTCGCCAAAACTCCGGCCGAAGCTCGGGCCGCTGCGGCACAGATCATCGGCATGGACATCAAGGGGTTCAAGGTGCCCCTGGTGTACTGCGAGTCCGCCTTGGAGATCGAGCGCGAGATCTATCTCGGCTTCACGGTGGATCGCGATGCGCGCGCCAACATCCTGATGCTCTCGGCGAAGGGTGGAATGGAGATCGAGCAGGTGGCCGAAGAGTCTCCCGAGTCGATCGCGCGGCTCTACCCCAATCCATGGCGCGGACCGCTCGACTTCGAGCTCAACAGCCTCGTGTTCGAGGCGGGGTTGGGCGAGTTGGCGCGTCCTCTGACGAGCCTGATCAAGAAGCTTTACCGCGCCATCCCCGAGCTCGATGCCGTCACCGCGGAGATCAATCCACTGGTGGTCACCAGGGGTGGCGAGGTGATCGCGGGAGACGCCAAGCTCGAGATCGATGAGAACGCGGCGTGGAGGCACAGAGACCTCGAGCAGCGCTATGGCGGCGTGGTCGAGGGCGACCCCTACGAGGTCGAGGCGAAAAAGCGAGGACTCACATACGTCTCGCTCGATGGAGAGATCGGGATCATCGGCAACGGGGCCGGCCTCTGCATGAGCACGCTCGACCTCGTCCAGCGCGCCGGTGGGCGCGCGGCCAACTTCTGCGATATCGGTGGAGGCGCCAAAGCCGAGGTGGTGCAAAACGCGCTCGCTGTGATCCTCATGAATCCCAGGGTGGAAGGCGTGCTGATGAACGTCTTCGGCGGCATCACGCGCGGGGACGAGGTGGCCAGGGGTCTCGTCACGGCGCGCGACAACTTGAAGATGCAGATCCCTCTTGTCGTGCGCTTGAGCGGCACGCGCGCGGACGAAGGTCGCAAGATCCTCAAGGAGAACGGCATCGAGCCAGGCGCGAGTGCTTGGGAGGCCGCGCAGAAGATCGTCGAGCTCACCAGGGTGCGCGCGTGAGCATCCTTCTCGATGCCTCGAGCAGGGTGATCGTCCAGGGCATCACCGGCCGCGAAGGCACCTTCCACGCCGAGCAGATGCTGTCCATGGGGACGAGGGTTGTCGGCGGGACCAGCCCTGGAAAGGGCGGCACGACGCATCTTGGCGTGCCAGTCTTCAACTCGGTGGCGGATGCGGTCAGGGCGACCGGCGCCAACGCGTCCGGCATCTTCGTTCCGCCCCCGTTCGCTGCGGACGCGATCATGGAGGCAGCCGCGTCCGGGATCACGCTGATCGTGTGCATCACCGAGGGCATACCGATCCAGGAGATGATCAAGGTGAAGGATTTCCTGCGCGGTTACCCGGCTGCGCGGCTCATCGGCGCCAACTGCCCGGGCCTGATCACTCCGGGCGTCGCGAAGATCGGGATCATTCCCCAGAACATCACCTCGAGCGGGCCGGTCGGTCTTGTCTCGCGCAGCGGCACGCTCACCTATGAGGTCGCTTCCGCGCTCACCGCCGCGGCCATGGGCCAGTCGACCATCGTCGGCATCGGTGGGGATCCCGTGCTCGGGCTGACCTTCAGGGACGTCATCGAGCTGTTCGAAAAGGACCCCGACACGACGCACCTGGTCGTGATCGGCGAGATCGGCGGGAGCGATGAGGAGCACGCGGCGGAGCTGCTCGCTCGCGGCAGCCGGCTCAAGACGGTGGCCTTCATCTCAGGGCGCACCGCACCTGAGGGAAAGCGAATGGGACACGCCGGCGCGATCATCTCGGGCAACCGGGGGACCGCGAAGAGCAAGGAAGAGGCCTTCCGCAAGGCCGGCGTCGCGGTTGCGGAGACCACCGACGACATCGTCGGACTGCTCAAATGATCGCGCTCCCGATCAGCCTGAATCGCGCGGTCGCGACGGATCGGCTGCGCGACATCGGCCTGCTCGCCGGCCTTCTGCTCTGGCTCGTGTACACGCGTCTCTACTTCCTCCTGCAGGCTGCCCACCTCAGCGCTCCGCCGTGTCCGTTCTTCTACCTGACCGGGCATCCATGTCCCTTCTGTGGAGGGACGCGGTCGTTCGCGTACATGTGGCAGGGCGATTTCTCGAACGCCGTCAGGCTTTTCCCGCTGGGGCCGCTTTTCTTCGCCGGCACGTTCGCCGCCGTGGGCGCCCTGGTCGTGGGGGCGGTCACGGGCCGCACCTGGTCTCCTCGCCTCGCACGCACGCAGTGGAGGCTGTTGGGAATCGGAGCGGTGAGCGCGATCGCCCTGAGCTGGGCGTTGAAGGTGCTCGTCCTCGGCAACTAGCGTCCGGCTGCTGGGACCGGATGATTGGCGGACGTTCCGAGACGTGAGGCTCGCGGCGTTGAAGGAAGCGCCCTCTGCGTTCGGCTCGAAGTTTGAAGCCGAGGTCGGCGCCACCGAAGAGCAGTGGCGCCACCGCATCGCGGGCTGGACGCGTTTCGTGGCCGAGGTCGAAGGCAAGGTCGTGGGCGTGGTGGGGGTGGGCCCAGGAGAGTTCAGCGGCACGGCGGCATTGACGTCGCTCTGGGTCGATCCGCGCATTCGAGGCAGTGGTGTCGGGTCCGCCCTCATCGACGCGGTGGTGGCCTGGGCACGGGGCCAGGGTCTGAGTCAAATCCGTCTGTGGGTCACGGAACTGAACCAGGTCGCCCAAGCCCTTTACGAGCGCCACGGGTTTACGCGTACGGGAGCGGTGCAGCCAGTGTGCCCGGACGAGCCCGGCATTGAGTTCGAGATGTCAAGACGGATCTAGCGACATGCAAGGATTGGTGATGTGGACTTCGAGCTGACCAGCGAACAGCAGGCGATCCGGGACACGTGCCGGGACTTCGCCCGGGAGGTGGTGGCTCCAGCCGCCGCGGAGCTCGACCACGAGCGGAAGTTCGGCTACGACGTGGTACGGCAGATGGGGCAGCTCGGTCTGTTCGGCCTTCCCTTCTCGGAGGAGTACGGCGGCGCCGGAGCGGATTTCCTGTCTCTGTGCCTCGCGATCGAAGAGATCTCGCGCGCTGACACCGGCGTCGGGATCACCCTCGAGGCGGCTGTCTGCCTCGGTGCGTCGCCGATCTACGAGTTCGGCACAAAAGAGCAGAAGGAGCACTGGCTGCCGGACCTGCTCGCCGGCCGCAAGCTGTGGGCGTTCGGCCTCACCGAGCCGGAGGCCGGGTCCGACGCCGGCGCAACCAAGACCCGGGCTGAGATCCTCGATGGGAAATGGGTGATCAACGGCTCGAAGCAGTTCATCACCAATTGCGGGACCGATATCTCGGCCGGTGTGACGGTGACGGCCGTGACGGGGAAATCAAACGGCAGACGCCCCGAGATAAGCGCTCTCATGATTCCGACCGGGACGCCCGGTTATCACGTGCAGGCGTCCTATCGCAAGCTTGGGTGGCATTCGTCAGACACCCATCCACTGAGCTTCGAGGACTGCGCCGTGCCTGAGCAGAATCTCCTTGGCATGAAGGGAGGCGGTTACCGGCAGTTCCTCCACACGTTGATGGGTGGGCGCATCGCGATCGCGGCCTTATCGGTGGGCCTCGCACAGGCGTGCCTCGATGCCTCGCTCGCTTACGCGAAGGAGCGGCGGACTTTTGGCGTGCCGATCTCCAAGCACCAGGCCGTACAGTTCAAGCTCGCGGACATGGCGATGGAGACCGAGCTCGCCCGCACGATGGTTTATCGCGCGGCGATCACCTACATGAAAGCCGGCGCCGACACCTCAGACGAGGCGCGGATGCTGGCCGCGATGTGCAAGCTCTACGCCTCTGAGACCTCCAAGCGAGCGGCGGACCAGGCGGTGCAGATCCACGGCGGCTATGGCTTCATGGAGGAGTACCCCGTCGCCCGCTACTGGCGCGACGTGAAGGTCAATGAGATCGGCGAGGGAACCTCCGAGGTGCAGCGAATGCTGATCGCGCGCCTCCTGGGTGCCTAGACAGACATCAGACCTATAGGCAGCGTGGCAGCTAGGCCGGATTTATTCCGGCCGTCCCCTGCGTGCATTCAGTTGCTCCACGTCGCCAGGAGTGACTTTCAGACAATCAGATCCCGGGGAAAGTGAGCAGCCCCGTCGGCGAAGCCGACCGGGCGATGAGCGAAAACCGCCCAGGTTTTCGCTCATAACCGCCCTAGCGGTACACCCCGTTATGGCCCAGGCTGTGCAGGCCCACGTTCGGGAAGTACGTCAGTCCGTGGTCTTGCGCGCCGACCCGGATCTTCGCGAGCAGCTGGCCGGTGACCGTCGACATCACGTACACGGTCGCGTTGTATCGACCCGAGGCCCACAGCTGCGTGCCCTCGGGGTTGAGCTGGAGCATGTCGGGCGAGCCGCCGCCGGGGATCCACCACTTCGCAGTCACGGAGCGGGTCGCGAAATCGATCACCGAGAACGAGCCTTCGAGGCGGTTCGACACGTACAGCGACTTCGTGTCGCGAGACACCTGGAGGCCGTGCGCGCCGCGGCCGGTGGGGATGAACTGGATCACCTTCATCGCCGCCGGGTCGATCACCGAAACACCCATCGTTCCCTGGTTGGTGACGTAGAAGTAGCGCCCGTCCGGGGATAGCCTGACGTCGATCGGAAGGCCTCCGACCCGGACGTAGCCGTCGAGTCTCATGTGCACGACGTCGACCCGGGCGACCACTCCCGAGTATTCGGCCGAGATCATCAGGTAGCTGCCGTCCGCACTGAAGTCCAGGTGGTCTGCCCCGGGCCACGGGATGCCGACCCACCCGAGGAGCCGCCATCCGTTGTGCGGATCCCGAAACTCGATACGCTGCAGCCGTTCGACGACGTCGACCGCCTTGGTGCCGTCGGGCGTGAAGTAGAGGTTGTATGGGAAGGGAATCGGGATCGTCTGGCCGTTTGGCCTGCCGGTGTGGATGTCGATCACCGTGAGACGGCTCGACCCCTCGTCGTCGACATACAGTTCGCTCATATCCCAGGCGGGCGCGATGTGATGCGGGATCGCGCCGACCGCGAAGTGATCGATCACCTTGAAGGTGAGGGGATCGATGACGTCGACTGTGTCAGCGCTGCTGTTCGGGACGTAAACGCGGGGCGGAAGATCGCACAGCGGGCATGGGACCACGCCCGACAGGGTGTTCGCATAAACGTTGAAGTCGGGAGGCGGAAGGCTTGTCGGCTGCACGTCCGGTGCGGGCAGCATGCGAGCGGGCTGCGTTTCAGCCGCAGCGGCAGGCCCGTTCCCGACGTTGACGACCGGCGGCGCAGTCCAGACGACCGCGAAGACGACCCCCGCGGGACTGATGATCGCCGCCACGAATAAAACCGCGAAAAGAATCCGTACCGGCCGAGAGCGCAATGCGGCGCTCAGCATGCCTTTACTCGTCAGGGAGGTCTTCAAGTTTGGGGGCGAGCTCGCAGACCCAGCGCCCGTCGTCGAGGCGACGGATGAAGCGGCTGTAGCCCTGGTTTCGCGCCACGTTCAAGAACTGCTCCTGCGTGATGAGAGTGCGAAGCCGGGCCAGGTCTGCGTACGTGCTGTCCCGCATGATGCCGCCGACGACTCCGGCAAGCTCGCGCCACTGCCCTTCGGACAGCGGCTCGCCGTAGCCGGCGATGGTCACCAGGAGCGCAGCCGTGGCGCCGGTGATCGTCTCCGGCAGGAGCTTGTCCGACTTCGCCCGCGCGATGATCTCGCGGCCCGTCCCGATGATGTCGGCGATGCGATCGCGGCGCACCCCGATGATGTCGCGCCCACTGCCGACAGTGGTGCCTTCGAGGTAGCGAGGACCAGCTTCCATCACCAGCCCACTATTCTAGTTAACGCTCCACTTGGATCTCGAAATCGCTGTTCAGCACGCCACGTTCCGTGACGCGGTCCGTGAGCTTGCGCAGGGCGTCGCCCTGCCGCTGGCGGCGGAGGTCGACCGTGACCACAGGTTTCCCATAGAGGCCGTCACCGCGGCCGCGGAGGCGGGACTCCTGGGTGTGCTCATCCCGAGCGAGTACGGAGGCGCCGGGCTCGACGCGCTCGCCTTCGCCATCTGCATCGAAGAGCTCGCCCAGGCATGCGCTTCGACCTCGGTGATCGTCGACGTGCACACGAGCGTCGGCAGCGAGCCGATCCTGCTCTTCGGCACTGAAGAGCAGAAACGCAGGTGGCTGCCGAGACTCGCCTCCGGCGAGCTGTTGGGCGCGTTCGCGCTGACCGAGCCCGCCTCAGGCTCTGACGCGGCATCGCTGCAGGCCAGCGCGCGCCGCACCGGCGACGGATACGTCCTCAACGGAACGAAGGTTTTCATCACCAACGTCGGACATGCCGGCCTGTATGTCGTGTTCGCCCGCACGGGACCGGGCGAGAAAGCCTCCGGAGTGAGCGCCTTCCTGGTTCCGTCGGGCGCTCCGGGGCTTCGGGTCGGCCAGGTCTTCAAGAAGATGGGACTCAACGGCTCGCCGACGGGCGAGCTGGTGCTCGAGGACGTGGCCGTGCGGGCTGAGAACCGCCTCGGAGCCGAAGGCCAGGGGTTCACCGTCGCGATGCGTGCCCTCGACTCGGGGCGGATCGGCATCTCGGGCCAGGCGTTGGGCATCGCGCAAGCGGCGGTGGACGAGTCGCGCGCCGTGCTGATGGGACGCGACCGCGAGCAGGGGGATGATTTCCTGCTCGCAGACATGGCGACCCGACTCGAGTCTGCGCGCCTGCTTGCCTACCACGCAGCCTGGCTGTGCAGCCTCGGGCGGCCATTCACGCGACAGGCTTCGATGGCCAAGCTCCATTGCACAGACACGGCGATGCAGCTCGCGCTCGACGCGCTGCAGCTCGCGGGCGATGAAGGGACCGTTTCGGGAAGTCCCTTCGGGCGGCACGTCCGCGACGCCAAAGCGCTCCAGATCTACGAGGGGTCGAACCAGGTTCAGAGAATCGTCATTGCTCGCGAATTCGTCCGCTAAGCTCACCCCCATGGACTTCGAGTTCACCGAAGAGCAGGTCGCAATTCGCGACACGATCCGTGAGCTCGTGCAGGACCGCGTAGCGCCGCGCGCCGCCGAGATCGACGAGAAAGCCGAGTATCCGAAGGACATCGAGAAGCTCTTCGCCGAGAACGGCATCCTGGGCATCCCGTTCCCCGAGCAGTACGGCGGCATCTCAGGCTCGAGCGTGACCATCTGCATGGGAATCGAGGAGATCGCGAAGGCGTGCGCGACCTCGTCCTTGATCCTTGCCGTCCAGGCGCTCGGCTCTTACCCGATCCTGGTCGCCGGCACGGAAGAACAGAAGAAACGGCTGTGCCCGCCGCTCGCGTCGGGGGAGAAGGTGGCCGCGTACGCGCTGTCGGAAACCGGATCAGGCTCCGATGCGGCGGCGATGAAGACCCGCGCCAAGCGCTACGGGAACGAGTACGTGCTCAACGGCACCAAGCAGTTCATCACCGGCGGAAGCGTGGCGGGAACGCTCGTCGTCTTCGCGCAGACCGATGCCGACGCCGATCATCGCAGCATCTCCGCATTCGTCCTGGAACGCGAAACCAGCCCCTGGCAGGCATCGAAGCTGGAACACAAGCTCGGCATCCGCGGCTCGCCGACCGCGCAGCTGGTCTTCGAAGACGTCAAGGTTCCCGCGACGAACCGGCTCGGCGACGAGGGCGCGGGCTTCAAGCTCGCGCTGGCCGTTCTCGACCGCTCGCGTCCCGGGATCGGCGCCCAAGCGCTTGGCATCGCCGAAGGCGCGTTCGATTACGCGCTCAACTACGTCAAGGAGCGCCAGCAGTTCGGCCAGCCCATCTCCACGTTCCAGGGCATCCAGTTCATGCTCGCCGACATCGCCACCCAGATCGAAGCCGCCCGCCACCTCGTGTATCGCGCGGCCACCAAGGCGGACGCGAAGGCTCCTGACCTGACGAAGCTCGCGGCCATGGCAAAGCTGTTCGCGTCTGACATGGCCATGAGGGTGACGACCGACTGCGTGCAGCTGTTGGGCGGCTACGGGTACATCTCGGACTACCCTGTCGAACGCATGATGCGAGACGCCAAGATCACCCAGATCTACGAAGGCACGAACCAGATCCAGCGCGTGGTGATCGCCCGGGCGCTGCTGAGGTGAGCAGCCTTCCGGTGTCCTCGGAGGTCGAACAGAGCCAGCCTGACGGTGCGCCCGGAAACTGGCATCCGCCGCCGAGCTATCCGCCCCCGCGCGTCATGGCCGCGGGCTCGACAGAAGGCCGCGCCATCGCATCGCTCATCGCGGCGATCGCCGGCATCCTGCTCGGGCTGCCGATGGGAATTCCCGGCATGGTCTTGGGGACCCTCGCCTACTTTCTCGGCAAGTCGGGTGTGAGCAGAATCGACGGTTCGCAGGGAGCGCGGGGCGGCCGCAGCGTCGCCGTTGCCGGGTGGGTGCTCGGCGTCGTGGCGATGGCAATCGGTTCGGTGGTCACGCTCGTCTGGATCGTCGTCGGGCTGGTCGCCACCTCGCAGCCCGCAACCGGCGGCTGACCGCCTCGCGTGGACCGCATCACGGACGCGTTCGCCTGGCCGGCACGAGATCCCGAATGGCCGGCCAAGCTCATGGTCACCGGCCTCATCCTGCTGATTCCCATCGTGGGATCGATCAACGGTCTGGGTTGGATGCTGGCGTCGCTGGACCGCCTGCGCGCGGGTGAAAATACGCTTGCCCCCGCGAATCTTCGCTACATCGGCCGCGGGTTCCAGCTGTTCGTGGTCGACCTTGCCTACTACCTTGTCGTAGCCGGAATCGCGGCCGCGGTCTACGTGCCCGCGTTGATCGTCGCCACCAGCCAGTCCAACGGCTCGGCCAACGCGGCGTTGATCTCGCTGGCCATAGCGCTGAGCCTCCTTGCCTTCAGCCTTGCCACCCTTGGGAGCCTTGCGCTCAACTTCGTGATGCCTTCGATCGTGCTGGCCACCGATCGTGGGGGGATCGGTGGCGGACTCCGGGTTCGAAGCGTGCTGCGACACGCACGCGCCAACATGGCCAACACGTTGATCGCCGGGCTTATGCTGATCGCCGCCGGATTCATCGGCTCCCTGGGCCTGGTCGCCTGCGGCATCGGAGTCCTGTTCACGACGGCTTATGCGCTCGCGATGCAGGCATGGGTCGTACGGAGTTTCGAAATCGGGTCCCCTGCCGCGACAGCGGCATAAGGAGGTCGTCGGATGTCGGACTTGCCGCCGCCACCCCCGCCGCCGCCGGCCGGAGGAAATCCACCCGCCCCGCCACCGCCACCGATGGGCGGGGGTTTCGTACCGCCGCCCCCGGGCGGCTACGCGCCAATCTCGGCCGGTTACGCCGCGCCGCGCAACGACGGGCTCGCGATCGCGTCGTTGATCGTCGGAATCCTTTCCTTCGTCTGCACGCTGGGATGCCTGGGCATCGTGCTCGGCCCGGCCGCGGCCATCATGGGATTCATCTCGCGACAGCGGATCGCGACGAGCGGAGGCGCATTGGGCGGAGGAACGCTGGCCGTGATCGGCCTTGTTCTGGGCGTCGTGGGTTTTGTCGCCAGCGTGGGCTGGCTCTTCGTCATCATCTCCGGACTGGTCACTTCGCAATTGCATGGCACGCCGTCGCCCTGACGTAACCTCTTAGCCCCGTGCTCCGTTTTCTAAGGTCTGGACGCTAAAATCCCCGTGCGCATGCAGAGGGCCAGGCCCCGTGCCAGGCGATCCCGCTACAACGTCTCCTACCGCCTGACCAGGTCGGTCCCCGCGGCAATCGCGGCCGCCCTCCTGCTGGTGGTGATCATCGCTGCCACCCTCACGTACAAGCGTTTTGACGATTTCATCACCGCCACGACGGGTCATCACATCAACCCGATCGGTGCGGTCGTGCAGGCGGTGGAGCCGGCGCCGGGCACGATCGCCTACAAGCTCAAGCACGGCCAGCAGGTCAACATCCTTCTGCTCGGCATGGGGGGCTACGAGAACGACGCGCCCTACCTGACGGACTCGATCATGGCCGTGACCATCGACCCGCACACCGATCGAGTGATGCTCGCGTCGATTCCGCGCGACCTGACGGTGCCGATGAACCTTCAGAACCCGTCAAGCAGGGTCTGGTACCAGAAGATCAACGCCGCCTACGAGGTTGCGTACACCAACATCATCTGCTGCGTGGCCTCGCAGTACACCGGTCGCGCTGGTGGTGGAAACGCGGCGGAGCACGAGGTTGGCAAGGTGACGGGTTTGACTTTCGACCGGTATATCGCGGTCGACTTCGTCGCCTTCCGCGACCTGGTCAATGCCCTTGGTGGGGTCAATGTGTGCCTGTCGACGAACCTCGACGACTATTCCTACCCCAACTACAGCAACGGCTTTATGCCGATCCACTTCAAGGCGGGCTGCCAGCAACTCAATGGCGAGCAGGCGCTCGAGATCGCTCGATCGAGACACGCTGAGCAGCCGCAGCAGCGCTCAGACTTCGGCCGCGCCCAGCGTCAGCAGGACATCATGCAGGCGATCAAGAAGAAGGCGACCACGGTCAACGGTTTCGCCAAGGCTCCCCAGCTGCTGGACGCCCTGCAGAAAAACATCAACACCGACATGTCACTCTCCGATATGAAGGCGATCTACGACTGGGGCAAGAACCTGCCAGACACCTCGATCGTCCGGGTCGCACTCACGGCGACGTCGGGTGCTGCACCAGGAAACCTGCTCGAGTATGGGAACTGCGGTCTCGGTGCGGGCGTCTCGCAGCTGTGCGCCGACGACCCGAGCTTCAACATGATCCACAAATACCTCGCCAGCGTCCTCGTCGATCCCAATACCCTCGCGGAGAAGGCACCCATTCAGTTCATGAACGGAGCGAACAACTTTCCCGGCCTGGACTCGCTCGTGACTACGATGTTCGACCCGACCGGCCTCCAGCTTGCCGACCCCGCCGGTCATCGACCGTCACCGGCGACCATGATCCTCGACTACTCCGGCGGCCAGTTCCCGTTGACCACGAAATGGCTCCAGTCTTACTTCGGCGCCAGTGTCGTGGTCGCCACGCCCGCCACCTATCCACCGGGCCCCGGCCAGCAGGGCTACGGCCTCGTGGTGGTGCTGGGACACGACTTCGCCCTACGCTTCCTGGGCGAGTAGTGAGCTGAGCGACTCAGACTTAGAGAGCCGGTTCCGGTCCGGCGACGTCCGCGCCCTGGCAAGGGCGATCAGCCTGGTCGAGCGACGTGATCCGTCGGTGCGCACCCTGGAAGAATCCCTCCGGAAGGAGCGTCGTGCTCCAGGTGTGGTCGGTTTCACGGGCGCGCCCGGCACCGGCAAGTCGACCCTGGTGGACGGAGTGGTCGCCCTGCTGCGCAGGAGGGGCAGCTCCGTCGCGGTGCTTGCCACCGACCCCAACTCGCCGTTCACCGGCGGCGCGATCCTTGGCGACCGGATTCGCATGCAGCGTCACGCGCTCGACCCGAAAGTGTTCATCCGCAGCATGGGCGCCCGGGGACACCTGGGCGGCCTCTCGCTCGCGACGCGCGAGGCGATCCGTCTGCTCGGCGCGTTCGGCTTCGACGAGGTGATCCTCGAGACCGTCGGGGTCGGTCAGTCCGAGCTGGAGGTCGCTGCCGTCGCGGACACGACTGTCGTGGTCCTGACCCCAAACCTCGGGGACGGGGTCCAGATGATCAAGGCTGGAATCCTCGAGATCGCGGACGTCCTCGTGGTCAACAAGGCGGACCTCGAGGGTCACGTCCGCGTCATGACGGAGCTGCGCTCCATGCTCAGCCTGGCGCCCAAGGGGAACTGGAAGCCGTCCATCATCGCCACGGCCGCGGCCAGGCAGCAGGGGCTCGACGAGCTCTGGGGGGCCGTGCTTGCTCACAGGGAGCACCTGGAATCGAGCGGCCGCGCGCGCGAGCTGGCCGAGCAGAGGCTCAGGGACGAGACGGGGGAGGTGGCGGCCGAGATCGCGCGCAACCGGGTCAAGCGCGCCCTGGACGAGGACCCTGGGCTCGCCGGACGCCTGCTCGAAGGGGGGACGCCTTACACCACAGCCGAGGAGATCCTCGGCCCGCCCCTGAACAAGCGGCCACCCCCTTTGGCCCTGCGGTAGATTGGTTCAAGTGAAAGTTCGGGCTCGCGATCCCCAAGAGGCCTGGAAGGAGGACTTCGAGGCCGGCGCGATGCGCGACGACGGTATCGAGACCTCGACGATCTCGGGCATCCCGCTCCAGCCCCTCTACACGTCAGGCGACCTTCCGGGCCGTCCCGAAGAGCTGCCGGGCCAGTTTCCCTATACGCGGGGCATACACCCGAGCGGGTACCGCGGCCGGCTCTGGACGATGCGCCAGTTCTCGGGCTTTGCCACGGCGGAGGAGACCAACCGGCGCTACAAGTATCTGCTCGCGAACGGTCAGACCGGCCTCTCGGTCGCCTTCGACATGCCCACCTTGATGGGCCAGGACTCGGACGCTCCGACGAGCCGGGGAGAGATCGGTCACTGCGGGGTCGCGATCGATTCGCTGGCCGACATGGAAACGCTGTTCGACGGCATCCCGCTCGCCGACATCACGACCTCGATGACCATCAATTCGCCGGCGGCCATCCTTCTCTGCATGTACATCGCGGTCGCAGAGGGGCGGGGCGTGCCGGCATCGAGGCTTGGCGGCACGTTGCAAAACGACATCCTCAAAGAGTTCATCGCCCAGAAAGAGTTCATCTTCCCGCCCGGACCTTCCATGAGGCTGGTCGTCGATTCGATCGAGTACTGCGCCAGAGAGGTCCCGCAGTGGAACACCATCTCGATCTCCGGGTATCACATTCGCGAGGCAGGCTCGACGGCGGCGCAAGAGCTGGCATTCACGCTCGCCGACGGCATGGCTTACGTCGACGCCTGCATCGAACGGGGCATGCGCATCGACGACTTCGCGCCGCGGCTGTCGTTTTTCTTCGACGCTCACATTGATTTCTTCGAGGAGATCGCGAAGTTCCGTGCCGCGCGCCGCATCTGGGCGCGCTGGATGCGCGAGCGCTACGGCGCGCAGGACGAGCGCTCGCTCAAGCTGCGCTTCCACACGCAGACCGCCGGCGTGTCGCTGACCGCGCAGCAGCCGGAGCTGAACATCGCGCGCACCGCGATCGAGGCGCTCGCTGCGGTGCTCGGGGGGACTCAATCGCTGCACACCAATGCGATGGACGAGGTGCTCGCGCTGCCCACGGACAAATCCGCGCGGATTGCGCTTCGCACCCAGCAGCTGCTCGCCTATGAGAGTGGCGTGGCGAACACGATCGACCCGCTCGGCGGAAGCTATTTCATCGAATCCCTGACCGACGAGATGGAGCGCCAGGCGGAGGTCTACTTCAAGCGCGTCGAGGAACTCGGCGGGGTCATTCCTGCGATCGAGGCGAGCTTTTTCCAGAAGGAGATCGCCGACTCCGCGTTCCGCTACCAGCAGGAGCTGGAGCAGAAGCGCCGGATCATGATCGGCGTCAACGACTTCACCGTCGACGAGGAGGTTCCGATCGAGATCCTCCGGATCGACCCGAGGCTGGAGGCTGAACAGGTGGCGCGCGTCCGCGAGGTGCGCAGGAAGCGCGACCAGGCGCGGTGCTCCAGGGCGCTCTCGAGCTTGAAGCAGGCGGCGGCCGGCTCCGACAACCTCATGCCATACATCCTGGAAGCGGTCCGGGCCTACGCCACCGAGGGCGAGATCATGAACACGCTGATCGAGGTGTTCGGCATCTACACCGAGCAGGCGGTGGTATGAGTCCCACCGCGGTTCGTCCCGTGCGAATCATTGTCGCCAAGGTCGGGCTCGACGGCCACGACCGAGGCGTCAAGGTGGTCGCGCGGGCGCTGCGCGATGCAGGCTACGAGGTGATCTACACCGGCTTGCGGCAGACGCCGGAGATGGTCGTGGACGCGGCGTTGCAAGAGGATGCGCAGGTCATCGGGTTGTCGATCCACTCTGGCGCGCACATGACACTATTTCCCGCGGTCGTCCAGGAGCTGAAGCGGAGAAAGGCCACGGACATCGTCGTCTTCGGCGGCGGGATCATCCCCGACGACGACATCGCGACGTTGAAGAAGCAGGGCGTGGAAAAGCTGTTCACGCCCGGCACCCCGCTCCAGGACATCGTCGACTGGCTGCGCAAGCGCTTCCCGAAAGAGGCCTAGCGCCTACCCCTGTA
This sequence comes from Candidatus Dormibacteraceae bacterium, assembly GCA_050734495.1. Taxonomy (GTDB): domain Bacteria; phylum Chloroflexota; class Dormibacteria; order Dormibacterales; family Dormibacteraceae; genus Palsa-870. Next base: position 1,972 of record JBOHUQ010000142.1, on the reverse strand, counting down.
ATACGACTGTGCTTGCTATCTTGTCGTGCCATCCCTGCTTGCGGGAGTCGAATGCCGCCCAGATCAGCCCGATGTAGCAGACGATGACGCTGACGACGTACCCCACGTATCGGAGCGCCGCCCGGCCGTAGCCGATTGGCAGGCCGGTGTTGGCGTCGGCCACGCGGAGACGGAAGAGGCGCATCCCGAGAGTCGAGCCCTGGCCCCAGAAGTAGACGAAGTAGCCCACGCTGATCACAATCGCGAGCAGCTCGATCAGCAGCTGGACGCCGGTGAACGCAGCGCCCGCTGCCTGGTTGTTGCTGCTGTTGGAGATCCCGTTCGCGACCCCGTAGATCACACCGACGATCAGGCCCAGGATGAAAGTGGGGATGGACACGATGATGCCGTCGATGATCACGGCCACCAAACGGATCCAGAATCCCCCATAGCGCGCCTGCGGCGCGTACGCGTAGCCGGTCGCCTGCTGTGGCGCGGGATATCCGCCGCCCATCGGAGGCGGCGGCGACGCGTACCCGCCGGATGGCGGGGGGGGGGCGGGTACCCGCCCGGCGGCGGCGGCGGCGGCAGGTTGCCGGGCGGCGGGGGGAGGAGGTGGGTTCTGCATTTCCCCGCCGTCAGCTCGTGGTGACGATCGTGCCGGCGACCTTGTCGTGGATGGCCTGCTTCTGCGGGTCCCACAGCTGCCACAGCCAGCCGATGGCCCCGACGATGCACACCGTTAAGCCGACCTCCAGGACCCAGATGAACCCGCGGAGCGCCGCCTTGCCCATCGTCGGGTACTGACCGGTCGCCATGTCACGCACCTTGAAGCCGAAAGGCATCATCCCGATCGATGCGCCGCGGGAGCTCCAGAAGTAGCCGAAGTACACGACATCGATCACCACGTCGATCAGCCCGGCCAGGCCGGTGAGCTTCTGGAGGATCGTGCCGATGATCCCGTTGATGACGAGCAGGATGACAACGTCGATCAGGCCGCCCACGATTCGCATGCCTGGGCTGGCGAGATTGCCCGGTGCGGCCATCGCATAGCCGCCGCCACCGCCCGGAGGCATCATCGGAGGCATGCCGCCACCCGGCGGCGGCGGAGGCGGCGGGCTGCCGTAGGACGGGGGTGGAGGCGGTGGGTTCTGCATGCCTGGGACCCTCCTTGAAGATTCGATTTGGACACGCCTGGCCGGTAGCCCGACGGGTTTGCCGTATCATAACCAGCGCCTCCCAACCCGAGGCCGAAGTATGCAACTCAAAGCTTCCACCCGCGAACTGCTCGGCAAGCGCTCCCGCCGCCTTTACGGCCAGGGCAAGCTCGCCGCGGTCGTCTACGGGCACAACACCACGCCGACGCGGCTCGAGCTGGACCGCCTCGAGTTTCAGAAGGTTTTCATGAAATCGGGGCGCACGCACCTGGTCGACCTCGTCGTGGATGGCGGCCGGACCGAGAAGGTCCTCGTGCGCGAGATCCAGACGCACCCGCGGCGCCTGGGCCCCATCCACGTCGACTTCTACCAGGTCAACCTCGAGGAGAAGATCACGGTCGAGGTGCCGGTCCACCTGGTCGGGGAATCGGCCGCGGTCAAGCGCGGAGACGCGGACGTGCTGCAGCCGATCCACGCGCTGCGAGTCGAGTGCCTTCCGTCCGACATTCCCGCGGAGTTCGAGGTCGACCTGACTCCCCTGGACGAGATCGAAGCTGAGTTTCGCGTCGCGGACCTCCACGTCCCCAAGGGCGTGACCGTCCTCCTCGACCCTGAAGAGCTGATCGTCAAGATCGTGCACAAGCGCGAGATGAAGGTCGAAGAGGAAGTTCCCACAGCCGAAGCCGCGGTCGGCGTCGAGGGCGAAGCTGCGGCCGAAGGCGAAGAAGGCGCGGAGGAAGCCGCCGAAACCAAGGAGTGAGCGCGCCGCCGCTGTCGCTGCTTCCCTTCGTCTCGGACAAGGACCTCACGTATCTCTTGATCGGCGCGGTCGTGTT
>JBOHUQ010000141.1:0-4656 GCA_050734495.1 Candidatus Dormibacteraceae bacterium | reverse complement strand
CCCTGCGGGCCATTCGCTCGGGGTCGATGCCGGCGACCGAGAGCTTCTGCCACACCTTGTCCGGCATGTGGATGAGAACCTCGGGCCGCCAGTCCCAGGTGTCGTCCAGCATTCGATACCGGGCGATCTCGGCGACGACCGGGGTGCCGGTCGCGTCCTCGAGGTTCTCGGCCACAAAGGCGAGCGAGGCCAGCCGGCGCACCTCCTGGTCGCCGCGGTGGAAGGTGGCCAGGTGTACCACGAGGTCGACACCGCTGCCAACCATCTGCCGGACGACATGCGGGGCGAGGTTGGCGTCGGCCGACATCGCCAGCACCTCAAGACGGTTGAGGGCCATCCTGGCGCCGCTCGCGTGCAGCGTGGTCAGGCTGCCGTCGTGGCCGCTGGTCATGGCGTGGATCATGTCCAGCGCCTCTTTCCCCCTGACCTCGCCGACGATGATTCGGCGTGGCCGCTGGCGGAGCGCGCCGCGCTGGAAGAGGTCCTGCAACGTGATCTGGCCGGCGCCCTCGACGTTGGCATCGCGCTCCTCCAGGCTGATGAACCCACGGCGCAGCTCGTGCAGCCAGAGCTCGGTCTCCGTCTCCAGCACAATGGTGCGCTCGCCCTCGGGGATCATCAGCGCCAGCACGCGCGCGAGCGTCGTCTTGCCAGTCCCGGTCGGGCCGCTCAGAATGATGTTCAGCCGCGCGCGCACGGCGGCTTCAAGAAGCGGGATCGAAGCAAAGGGCAGGGTCCTCGACTTGGCCAGGTCTTCGAGCTGGAGGAAGCGGCGCAACTGCTGCTTGCGAATCGTGATCGCCAGCGGCTTGGCGACCGGCGGCAGAATCGCGTTCAGCCGGCTGCCGTCGCGCAGGGTGATGGTGACGATCGGGTTGGCGGGATCGAAGTGCTTGCCCGCCTGCTCGGCGTAAAAGCGGACCAAGCTGACCAGCTGGTCCTCGGATTCATACTCGACCGGCAGCGGCTCGCGGTGGTCACCATATTCCAGGTAGCCACCCTGGAGACCGTCGATGTGGATGTCCTCCACGCCGTCCAGAGCGAGCAATTCGCCCAGCGGCCCCAGGGCGCCGTGGGTGACGTAGAGGCGCTGGCGGATCTCCCAGTACTGGACCTGGGAGAGCCGCGGCAGCGAGCTCGATCGAGCGGTGGCGGCGTGGTAATCGCGGATCGCCTTGTCGGCGAGGCCGAAGATCATGCGATCGTCGGCTGGCTGAGGTCTCGGGTCAGAACGTTCGCGCAGCGCTTCGTCGAGGCTCTTTCGAAAGGCGGGGATGATGTGTTCTTCGGCCTTCCTCACCTGGTCCGGGGCGGCGTCGACGGTCTGCATGTCACACGCTCGTGGCTGACGCTGCCAACTCAATCGGGACCAGCCAATCCGCCAGCGCCTCCAGGGCGCGGCGGACACTCAGGGCCTGCTCGCCGTAGTGCTTGCGGTAGCGCGGATCGTCCGTTCCAGGGCTGTTGAGCGCGCGGGGTGAATGCAAACGCTCGACCCCTCGCCAGAAGTCCGGTGCGTCGGGAATCCTTCCCGCGGTTAGGAGGTCGTACTCGCTGGCGGCGTAGCGCTCCACACCGACGAACGATTGCTCCGAGGTGCGATTGAGGACCAAGCTGGTTCGCTGCAGCCAGTCCTGGCCTTGTTCCTCGACGGACCAGTATTGACGCTCGAGGGCGTCCATGCCCAGAGGCGCGGGCGTCACCACCCAGAGCAGCTGTCCGGTGGCGGCCGCCTCCAGCGGTCCGCTGCGCAAGCGACCGAGATCGATGATCACGTGATCGAAGCGCCGGCCGGCCGTCTGCAGCAACCCGGTGATGAAGTGGTCGGAGATTCGCTCCACGTTGTCCCGGCGAACGATGCCAGGCAGGACTGCAATCCCGTCCCGCCAGCCAAGGTGCTGCTCGAGTTCGTCCTCCTCTACCGGCGCCAGCTGCGCGTTGTAGGCGAGGTCGAAGAGGCCACGCGAGGGATCGATGTCGAGGAGTGGCGCGATCTCTGGCGAGTCGAAATTGAGATCGATCAACAATGTTCGAGTTTTCGCCGCGAGCACTGCAGCCAGGCCGACCGCTAACGTTGTTGCGCCGTCGGCTCGCGCCGAGAACACTCCGGTCGTGGCCATCAGGAGGCGCCGCCGGCCGGAATCTTGTTTTGAACCGCACCCGGCTGCATCGTCGCCAGGACGATCCCACCGTGGTCTGCGAACCAGATGACCTGCGGAAAGAGGTTGGCTGGGATCCAAAGCTCGGCGGAGCCTTGGCCGACCGAGAGTACCCGGACATCCTGCAGGTAGACGATGTCGGCCTGCGAGCCGCCGGCCGCAGTCACGCTGACCAGCAATGCGACATGATTGCCCGCCGCCAAGTCCGCTGGCATTTCTCGGATCGGGAGGTTGACCTTCCACAACCCGGCAGTCGACTGCGACGAGACAACGGAGGACGGGATGAGGTCACCAGCGGCGACGTCTTCGGCGGCGACCTGGCCGACGATGCGGGCGCGATCTGAGTCGCGAAGTAACGTAGCCAGAGTTCCCGGGTCCGTCCGTAGTCGATCGGTCGAGAGGTCATCAGCTGTGATCGTCGTCCCGGCGTAGATCGTCTTGGCCGCGCGGAGAACGCTGACCATCTGGTTGGCATCAGCCCCGGGACCGAGTGCGATGACCGCGTAAGCGGCGAGCACCAGTGTCAGCGCCAGACCGATGAGTGCCGCCAGGCGCCAGCGTCGCTCCACCGTTCGCGCGACGACCCGCAGGCGCCTGGGCTCGGTAACGGTGCTCACGATGCAGCCACCGCTTCGGGCTGGACTTGATAGACGAAATAATGCTGTGCGAACGCCTTGACCTTCACGCCAAGCGTCGTCCACGGGCCGCCGTTGACCGAGTAGGTGACGAGGTAGCGAAGGATCCCAGCCACGGTGTATCCGGCCTGGTGTCCATAGGTGTCGGTCTGGTAGATATGCTGCACGTCGCTCTGAGCTGGGTAGGCCTGACCGAGGTCGATTGAGTCGTATCCAATGCCGTCGCCGAACTCCCAAGTGACTCCCACGAGCCGCGCGCGGACACGCACGGTAAGCGGACCCGAGGACGCCACGGCGTCAGGCATTGATGCGGTGGCGCCGCCGAGCCAGAACCATGACGGCAAACCGGTCAGACCAATGCTCGGGTTGATGCCCAGCACGAGTGCCGGCCATGGCTGCCTCGAGCTCGCCTGGTCGGCGAGCGCGATCTCAGGCGTGGTCGGCGGCAGCAAGCTATCAGTCGGATTGGGGACGCACACAACGCCCAGCGAGTTGCCGTTCGAGTCGTAGACGTAGTAGCCGATTTCGCCAGCAGGACATACAGCTTGTGAAAACGCCGCACACGGGTTGCTGAGTGTGGCGTTATTTTGGGTCCAACAGCTGGCGGGCACCGCGCCGTAAGGAACCGGGCGGTAGGTGTAGTTGGGTCCGCTCGAGGTAGTTTGTGATCCGGAAGGCTTGCTCGAAGCGGTGGCGCTGATGCCATTTGGGTCGTAGCCGGCCGAGCCCTGGCTCACCACCGGGCCATTGCTTGTAGGCCCAACTTGGACACTGCCCGATCCAGGGTCGGTCGGCTCGGCGAGGGCGGCCTGGACGTGCACAGCCAACGTGAGAACGACAACCGCCAGAACTGGGCCGGCTCGTCTCACGACGAAGTGCTCCCGGACACCTGAGAGTCGGTGATCAGGTAACGACCGCCGGACAAAACAAGCCAGAAGCGGTTGTCAAACGTGACGACGACTGTGCGGACCAGGGACCCGTCTGAGCGCCGGCTGTACTTGATCGTGCCGACGCCCTTTTCCTCCACACACCAGGTGACGGCAGCAGCGAGGTTCGGGTCGGCGAGTCGGCCTACCGACACGGACTTGAGGTTGATCGTTTCGTCCTCGAAGATCCCTGCTGTGTTGTTCTGACGGATCAGCAGCTGGAGCCGCTGGAGTGCCTGCCCTGTGGTGGAGAGAGTCAGGCCCGACTCGTTGCCGGAGCGGAGCGCGTCGAGCTCGATTTGGCCATCCGCAAGTAGAGCCGCCTTGACCTTCGCGGCATCCGCAGCGTTGATGATGTCGCCGCGGTCAGTCGGATCGTATGGGTTTTGGTAATAGCCAGCCGGCGGCCAGGGGTGGATAAGTGGGATGTTGGCGTAGCGGAGATCGCCGAGGCGCCCGGTGGCCGCCAGACCGGCCACGATTCCGAAGACCACGAGAGCGGCAATGGCTATTGCTACGGTCCTCGTCCAGCTTCCCAGGACCGCCTCTCCCACCCTTCCGGCAAAACCCCGCGATCGAGCGGGCCTGGTAACCATGGCTCCCTCTTGAACCGGTACTGTCATATTAGGCCGATTCGGACCAGCCTCCAAGTCTTCATGGCGAGGCACCACGCCAACGTTATGCCGGGAGCGCACGCTGACCGCACGCTGGCTGCGCTGGGAGGCCTCCTAGCGACCCCGCCTACCCGCCTCCTCTGAATTCGCGAGACTCGCCGCCGCACGTTGATCGCACGTTGACCGCACGCTGACCGCACGCTGACCGCACGCTGATCGCCCGCATCACGTCGCCCGCAGCCAGAACCCACAGCCCATTGCTGGCCTCGAAATGCCGAAACGCAAAAGGCATGTCGCGTAGCACCGCGAGTCAGGTCCGGTC
>JBOHUQ010000140.1:0-3704 GCA_050734495.1 Candidatus Dormibacteraceae bacterium | reverse complement strand
CGTTCGAGTGGAAATTCACTCGAGCTGACCTCGCCGGACTTCTCCAACGACTCGCGGCGCGGCCCAAGGCGGCATGATGAATACATCACCGAATTTCCTGCCAGAGGCACTAAGTCGGGATCTCGTGGCAGGCGCGCATCCGTCCAGGTGGGCGTACTTGGCGCGACAATGGGGAGGAACTGATGCGTGGCCCGACCGATCAGCGGCCGCCGGCGCCCGACTTTGGGCGCATAACCCAGGAGCATGCGGCGACTTTTCTCGGGATCATGTCCATGCTGCACGGCGAGCCGGTCGCACCGGCGTTCGCCCGCCTCTTGAAAAAGAGCCTCCAGCCGGACGATTACGTCCTGCTCGCACATCTTTTCGAAGAGATCAGCGTCCTGGCGCTCCACCACCTGATCCCCGAGGCGCTCCTGTTCGACGCTTTCGGCTTCGACCTCTACTGGGACGAGCTCAGAGAAGACATCCTGTCCCTCAGGCAGCAAACTGGAAACGAGAAGTTCTGCGAGAACTTCGAGATCGCTGCGGACCGCGCTCGCGAGTATCGCAACGACCGCCCCCCCAAGCGGCGCTGGCAGCACCGCTCCGAAGGGGAGGGTCCTGGAGATCGTCGGGGAGGCCCGCACCCGCCACCGGACCCTGGTCCGTCCGCGCCGGGCGCTCCCTCGGAATCACATCCAGAACCGGCGGCTCGACGTAAGGGATAGAGCGCCGGCTGAGGCCTGCAACGAAACGGGCCGTTCCTGCATCAAACAAGCAGCAACATGTTTGCCGCAGTGATGGAACAGCGACCTCAGCTCATGGCGAGCGCGACCGCGGGAGACGCCGATTCGTTCGCCGCGCTCATCGAGCCGCTGCTCGACCCGGCATACCGGTTGGCCGCGGTGATGCTCGCCGATCGCTCGTCCGCCGAGGACGCGGTCCAGGAGGCCTCGATCAAGGCGTGGCGCAAGCTGCGTCAGCTCCGCGGAGACCTCAAATCGCTGCGGCCGTGGTTTCTGTCGATCGTCGCCAACGAATGCCGGATGGCCAAGCGCCAGCGCTGGTGGTCGGTGTTGAAGGTGGCTGACATGCCGGCGCCGTCGCCTGGCCCTGACCAGAGCGGCTCTTCCGACCTGCGCCATGCTCTGGTAAGGCTCAGCCCGGAGGAGCGGCTCCCACTCGTCCTCCACTTCTACCTCGACCTGCCGATCGACGAGGTCGCGCAAGCGCTGCGCGTCTCACCGTCCGCCGCCAAATCACGCATCTATCGCGCCGCCAGGCGGCTGCGCTTCGACCTCACCCTAGAGGAGGTCTTCTAAATGACCAACGAGAACTTTCGACGCGAGCTCGGCCACGTCTTCGACGAGATGACAGGGCCACCCAGCGGTGCGCTCCCCGACCGCGTGCGGTCGTCGCTGGCCAACGCGCCGGAGCAGAACGGACCCTACTGGATCGCGGGTGTTGCCGCGGCGGTCATCGCCGTCGTGGTGATTGGAGTGCTGTTCGTGGCAAATCCATTGAACCACCAACCCAACAGGACCGTTCCGGGCGCCGGTGCAAGCCCGACTCCCAGCGCTTCCGTGTCACCGAGCCCGAGCCCGACCTCTCAAACGACGCCGCCGGACTCCACCTTGCCTGCCTTTACCTGCAATCCGACGGGATTCGTCGCCAAGCCGACCACACCCGCATCACCGCCCGTGGCATATGTCGACATGATTCGTACTGGCACGCATGCGGGCTATGACCGCATCACGATCGAGTTCCAAAACGGCAGCCCAGCCAGCGGCGACATCACTCCACAGAGCAACGCAACGTTTACTCAAGGCGCCAGCGGCCAACAGGTCTCGCTGTCCGGTACCGCGGGAATACTGGTGACCATGAAGGGCGCTGACGAGCACACCGATTACAACGGTTCGGTCGACTTCAAGACCGGATACCCCGTGCTTTTGGAAGCGCGCCAGGTTCAGGACTTCGAGGGCACCGTCCAGTGGGGCCTCGGCTTGTCGAAGCCAGCGTGCTACCGCGCCTTCTTCCTTACCAACCCAACGCGATGGGTGATCGACATTCAGACGCCCTAGGTCCTATCCATCGACTGCTCGTCCGGGCGTCCCGCCAGGGGATGCTGGCGAGCCAGCTCGACCTGTCGCGCGCGGTGGTAGCTCCAATCAGGCGCGGTCCCGAAGAGGGCGGAATCGGTCATGAGGCGGAGCTGCACGAGCGTACCCAGTGCGCGAACACCATCGAGCCAGGTCAGCTTCTTTCCCTCCGCGCGGCTGCGCGCGTAGTAGCGAACCGGAACCTCGTGAATGTGATAGCCAAGGCGTAGCGCTCGAGCCGTGATGTCCGGCTCGATGTCGAACCGGTTGCCCTGGAGGTTCAGGCGCCTCCAGAGGTCCGACCTGAGGACCTTGAACCCGGTCTCCATGTCGGAGATGTAGCAGTCGTAGAGCAGGTTGGTGGCCAGGGTCACCGCCTTGTTGCCCATGACGAACCAGAAGCTGAAGGCGGTCTGCCCGGCGAATCCACGAACCCCGTAAACCAGGTCCGCGCGCCCCTCGAGCAGCGGCTGCAGGAGCACGCGATAGTCGCGGGGGTCGTACTCGAGGTCGGCGTCCTGGACCAGGGCAAATGGCATGCGCAGCTCGGAGATGGCCCGCCGGAGGGCGGCGCCCTTGCCCCGGTTGACCTCCTGCCTGAAAGCGCGCACTCGCTTGTCGGCGGCAGCGGTGCGACTCAGGACCTCCCATGATCGATCGGTCGAACCGTCGTCGACGGCGATCACCTCGCCGACCTCGGGCTGCTCCAGGACGTGGGCGAGGATTATCTCCAGGGTCCGCTCCTCGTTGAAGACGGGGATCATCACTGAGAGATGGGTCGCCTGATTCATGGCGCCGATCACTCTAGCGTCGCCGGCGTGCTCGCTGATGCCACCTTCGACCAGGGCGGAGAGCTGACTTCGGTGGAGATCCCGGCTGGGACTGCGTTAGTCAGCCGGGGTGGGATTGATCACGCGGTCTCGATGCCCATCCCTGTCGCCGCGGCAGTCTGCCGATCATCCCGTGTGACGAGGACCACCGCCTCGCCACCGGCAAGCTCGGTCGCAGAAGTCGACGCCACAGCCAGATGCAGCGCATCGAGGGTCCGAAGATCATGCTCAGTCACCAACCGATATGCCAGTGGCAAGACCGACTCGAGGTCGAGCCTCAACAGGGCGATCGGACCGTCGTCGCCGCAATCAGCATCGAAGCGATCCAAGAACAACTTAGAATTCCGCAACCGACCAGCTCGGGCCGCCACCGAAACGGCACTGGCGAACTCGACCCGAGTGAGTTCGGAGGAGACGACCGGCTCGTCACCCTCGAGCAAGCGAGCCCTCAGCTCAGCGTGCTCGGGTTCGTCTGCGAAGTAGGCCCGGACAAGAGCGCTGGTGTCCGCATACAGAACGCTCATCTCGCCCCCCGTTCCTCCATCAGGGCCTCGCTGACGGCGGTTCCCCGCCCTCTCGACGCGCGCTGCAGACGGTCACGGGAAGGGATCCTCGTGGGTCGAGGCGGTCTGACGATGCGCTCGCCCGCGCGCAGGCGCAGCTCGGCCCTTGGCGACCGGCCGGCGACCTCCGCGGTCAGGATGTCCTTGACCAACGCGTTGACAGATCGACCCTCGGCCGCAGCGCGCTCCTTGAGCTTGGCAAGCAGCTCCTCGTCGATTCGAGTGATGAGCTG
>JBOHUQ010000139.1:0-33086 GCA_050734495.1 Candidatus Dormibacteraceae bacterium | reverse complement strand
CCGTGGTCGTGAGCCAGCACGCTCCGATGACGCAGGTTGAGTCCTGCATCCGTACGGCGGACGACGGGCAGGCCGACGGAGTCGTGAGCTTCGGCGGTGGCAGTCCGATCGACGCGGCCAAGATGCTCGCGGTCAAGCTCGCCGACCGCAATGCTCGAGCCACTCATGGTCTCCCCCACGTCGCCGTGCCAACCACCCTGTCGGCTGCCGAGCTCGCCGCAGGCGCCGGTTACACGGACGAAGCGGGCAACAAGGCGGGGATGCGCGACCCCCGCCTTCTACCGGACGCGGTGATCTACGACGCCGAGCTCACGCTGGCCACGCCGATGGCCCTGTGGCTGTCAACGGGAATCCGCGCGCTCGACCATGCGGTGGAAGGCTTCCTGGCCGATGGGCTGCATCCGTTCTCGGACGTGATGGCGCTGGATGCGATCCGCCGTCTCTTCGACTCGCTGCCCAGGGCAGAAGCTGCGCCGTCCGATGTCAGCGTGCGCACCGAGAACCAGCTCGCGGCGTGGTTCTCCTTCACGCTTCCCGCGCAGTCCGCGGGCGGGCTGAGCCACGTGATGGGCAAGCAGATCGGCGCCCGGTACGGCATCCCGCACGGAGTGACGTCGTGCCTGCTGCTGCCGCACGTCTTGCGTTACTACCAGGCCCGCGTGCCTGAACGCGTGTCGCCAATGAGTACCTCGACCGGACCCGATCCGGCCGGACGCGTGCATGGATTGATCGAGTCGCTGGGTCTGCCGCAGCACATCGCTGCCTACGGCATCGGCGAGCCCCAGCTGCGCAAAGCGGCGGGCGAGCTGGCGGGCAAATACCCGGCCGGCGACCTGCTCGAGATCTACCTGGCGGCCCTTTGAGTCTTAACAGCCTGCGTTGTGGCAATGCCCTGGTGACGGCATCGTGGGGCCGTGGCCCCGTTTCGCACCAGGCTTGCTCGCTATCTACGACGGACCATGAGCCCGGCCCAGTCACAGCTATGGGACCGTCTGCGGATGCGCCAGGTTGGCGGCTGGAAATTCAGGCGACAGCATCCGATCGGCCCCTACTTCGTCGACTTCTACTGTCCCGCCGCCCGCCTGGTGGTGCTGATCGCCTCATCGACGCGTGAGCCTGGCCCAGTTTGGGCAGATGAGAAAAGCCGCACGGCCGCGCTCACGGCTGATGGTTATCGCGTGGTGGAAGTCCGCGGCGAAGATGTGGCGGCGGACCTCGACGGCGTGGTCGATGCGATCGACCGTGAGCTGCGCGCTTTGGGCATATCGAGTCCCCAGCGCGTGCAAAGAGATGTGATTTTCAAGCCGTCTCGCCCGCCAGGAGAGCCATACGAGCGCCCGGGCCACGACCGCCGGGAGTGATTGAACAATTGCGATTGAGTCGACTGCTCGGGCGGCAGTGCCAGCGCACCGCTGCAACTTGACGGAGCTGGCCCTCCAGGTGGTCGCGGCGCTTAGTGCCGGCGCGGGTGCGAGAAGCGCAGGAAGCGGCCGGGCGGGACAGCCATCACCTGGTGGGCAGCGGTCACCAGCGCCGGCTGCGCCCCAGCCACCGGCGCGACATGTATCCACCGGTAGCCGGCAAACAGCTCGCTTGCGAACCTAAGGACCGGGGTGAATCCGGAGGGCCCAAACGCCTTCTCCGCCGGGATCGCAACGCTTCCGATCCAGAGTCGACTCAACCCCTCGTCGTGGGCCCGCGCCCGGATACTCGCGAGCAGTGCGCGCAGGACCCCCCGGCGCCGAAGGTGCTCGAGCGTGAAGCAGTTCCAGATGTAGCCCTCGCCAGGGCGCGGGGTGAGAGTGAGCTCGAGCTCGCCGATCCATTCCGGCTTCGTCGACAACCATCCGTACCCCGCGAGCTCGCCTCCGAGCCAGGCGCCGAAGCACCGGCAGCCTCGCGCCATCCGAGCGGAGACAAGATCTCCGTCCGCGCCCATCGCCGAGGCAATCAAAGGCGCGGTGGTTGAATCGACTTCGCCTATCTCGACTGAGACAGCCTGAGTCCCCCCTCCGGCGCTTCGCGCCACCTCCCCGGCGAGCCGGGAGGGAGGCGGCCCCGGAACGCCCGGGTCCGCCGCCCAGAGAGTGCTTCTTATCAGATGGAGAAGTGGAGGTGGCGCACCTTGTGGATCACCTCGGGGTCACCGGTTGCTGAGCCGCCTGGGTAGCGGCCGAAGAACGTCAGCACCAGGTCCTGCGGCGAGTCGAAGCGGAACACCGCCTCGCAGCCGTCGAAGTCGCCCTTTTCCGGCTCGGGTGTCCACTTGCCGTCTTTGACCGTGATCCGCCACTTTCCCCCCCACGGGCCGGCGACTTCGATTCCGTATTGGAAGTCGGCTCCCGCGGCTGCCTTCTGGTCGACCTGGTACTGCCAGAAAATGAAGGCGTAGGGCAGGATCAGCCCGGCCGTCGCCTCATCGATCGTGGCGAGCTTGTTGCCGAGGCCGTACTCGATGTCGTACGGGTGGACGCCGTAGTCCATGATCTGGAACGTCCCGTAGAAACCGGCCGGGACCGGACCGGAATACGGATGGTTGACCATCATCCCGGTCCATTCATCCGGGGTCAGCGCCTCGAGCATTCCATCGAATTTCTCAGCGTCTTTCTTGAAGCGGCCGATCGCCTCGTCGCGTGACAGCTTGCGGAAGTCTTTGGCGTGGTCGTTCAACGTCTCGGCCATCACGGGAAGGCCCAGCGCGTGAGTCTCGCCGCCCTTCCGTACAGCGTCGAAGTTCTTGAAATAACCCTCGAGGACGTCGATCATGTGACCGACAAGGTCGCGCGTCTCCCATTCGGTGCAGCGGGTCTGTACATTCCAGTTCTTCGGATCGGAGACCAGGCGGATGAAGTTCGCACGGTCTCTTCGCATGACGCTCATGACCGTGTCCTTGCCTTCGGCCGACATCGGGTTGACCGGGGCGATGACTGCAGTGCTCATCAGATCATTTCCCTCCCAGAGGCGAAATTGCGACCACGCTCGGAACGCTGCGCATCAATGCCCCGCGCCGGTCGTCGCCGTGGTCGGTACGACGATGGGCGGAAGGGTTTCATCAAGGACGTCGCGCCGGACGTCGAACCACGGCGGCAGGCTCAGCGTCGAGCCCAACGACTCGACGGGTTCGTCGACCGTGAATCCCGGTCCGTCGGTTGCGATCTCGAACAGGATCCCGCCGGGTTCGCGGAAGTAGACAGACTTGAAGTAGTAGCGCTCGATCACCGGAGTGACGTTGCGTCCCGCATTGATCAGCGCCTCGCGCCACTCGGCTTGGTGCGCTGCGTCGGAGGCACGCCAGGCGACGTGGTGAACCGTGCCGATCGACTCCTCGCCTCCGGGTCCTTCGGGTGATTCGACGACGTCAAGGATCGCGCCCTGGCCGCCCTTCCCGGTCTGAAAGCGAGTGCGGCCGCCTTCCTGGACTGACTTGTGAAAGTCCATCGTCTTGACCAGGAGCTCGATGGTCGCTGTGGCCTCCGCGACGGTCATCGTCACGGAATGAAAACCGCGAATCGCGTGGTCGCGGTCCACCTGGGCGTCCGGCCACGGAACCCATCGGAAATCGGGCGAAACATCTCCGACGAGCTCGAGCTCGATGCCGTCGGCGTCCGCCAGGACCAGCACGTCCCTGCCGAAACGGCTCGTCCGGCTTGACTCCATACCGAGGTTGCGCAGGCGTGCCGCCCAGAAGTCGAGCGAGCCGGCCGGCACCGCGAACGAAACCGTCGTCACCTGGCCGCTGCCGGCCCTCCGATCGGGCCACGCGGGCCAACCGAAGAACGTCATCGCGGTTCCCGGGGAGCCGAGGTTGTCGCCGAAATAGATGTGATAGGTGTCCGGCACGTCCTGGTTGATGCTCTTCTTGACGAAGCGCAGGCCCAGGACGGTCACGTAGAAGTCGACGCATTTCTGGACGTCGCCGGTGATCGAGGTGACGTGGTGAATGCCGGGCAAGTTCGCAGGCATCTAGAGTGGCCCGACCCCGAACCCCGGGCGGCCGGGCGGCTCCGTCGGTTTTCGCGGTGGTGCCACTCGTCTGAGTTTAGTCCGTACCCGGACGGTTTTGGCTCGACGATTCGGCTTCGATCCGCGACCAGATCTCGGCCGCCAGAGGCTCCTCGATCTCCTCCTGGATGTGGGCCACCAGGCCGATGGCGCGCGCCATCACGGCCAGACCGCGGCAGACTCGCCACGGGATCCCGAGCTCGCTTGCGATTGCGCCGATCGCTCCCGTAGCGTTCACCGGCAGCTCGCGCCCGAAGACGCGTGACGCCTCTTCACCGACGAGCCGCATCAGCGTCACGTAGGGGCCGGACAGCCCGTTCTCGGCCGCCACCTCGAAGAGCCTCGCCGTGCGCGGGTCCTCCGGTTTGTGGATTGGGTGCCCGAGGCCGGCAACAGGCTGCTTCGTCGCTTTGTGGTCGATGACGATGCGGCGCGCGACGGCCTCGAGGTCAGCGTCCTGTTCGGCTCCCTCGAGCGCCGTCTGCAAGATACGGGCCGCGTCTTCGGCCGAGCCGCCGAATCGATCGCCGATACCGAGCAGGCCGGCCGCGACGGCGCCCTGCAGCGATTCCGGGGCGCCGAAATACGTGAGCCGGGCCGCGATCGCGCTGGGCGTCATGCCGTGCTCCACGAGCGTCACCGCGATGGCGTTGAACACGATCGACTCCTGCTTCGTCGGCAAGCGCCCCTTCAGTTCCAGAAAGGCGATGTCGCCCAACGAAACCTTCCCGATCAGCTCCTCGACCAGGTCGTGCCCCCGCACGACGATGCGATCGGCGGTGCTCCAGCCGAGGTCCGACCGCAAGTGCTTTCGACGCTTCTCGCTCATGGGCCCTCCCTCCGGCCCTTCGGGCCACCTCCCCGGCAGGTGGGGAGAGTCATGGGCGGCTGACGGTGAGCCTGGTCTTGTAGCCTGCGTCACCGAACTCCGCCTCGGGTACCAGGGTGACCTGGCTTCGAAAAACGAGCTTGATGTGGATCGCCTCCATGAGCTCGGCCACCAGCCCTGGATCGGACTCATGCCCATCGGCGACCTCGACCTCGATCGGAACCGGCGGGGTCACGGAGACATCTCCCCTCTTCCGGACGACTCGAGCGCGCCCGGTGACACGAGGGCGGTAGCCGCCCACCACCGAAAGGATCGCCGTCGGGTACACGTTCACTCCCCGCACGATGAACATGTCGTCGCGCCGCCCGAGGACGCGCATCCGGAAAGTCGTGCGCTCACAGGCGCATGTGGTGCCCTCGATGCGCACGATGTCCGCGCCTCGGAACCGAATCACGGGCATCGCCTCGCGCGTCAGGGCGGTATAGACGAGCTCGCCCACCGCGCCCGTCTCGATCTCCATCGGCTCGAGAGTCTCCGGGTCGATCAGCTCGGGCCAGACATGTCCCATCCCGCAGAAATGCATTCCCTGCTGGTGCGGGCACTCGCCGAAGAGCGACGGCGCGACGTCGCCGATGCCCATCACCTCGGTGACGGTGACGCCGAGCACCCTCTCGATGTGGTCCCGGATCGCGGGGATGCCACCGCCAGGTTCGCCACCCGTGACGATATGGGTCAACGGCATCGCGCTCGGCTGGTCTCCAGTCTTCTCCAGGCGGTTCGCAAGGTACTGGGCGAAAGAAGCGGTCGCCAGCAGCGTGTCGGCGACACCGGCACGAAGGGAGAACAGCACCCGCTCGGTGTCACCCGGCGCGACTGGAATCGTTCGCGAGCCGATTCGCAACAACGCAAAATGCGTGTGGCCCGCGACGAAGGGCCCGGCTCCAAACGTGCTCAGGACGCCGCTGTGCTCGTGAATGCCGGTGGCGTAGTAAGTGCGGGTGCCCATCACGGTCCAGGTCTCCATGTCGGCCCGCGTGAGAGCGAGGAGGTTCGGGGAGCCAGTGGTGCCGCTGGTCTGGTAGATGCGCTTCACCAGGTTCGGTTCGACGCACAGATTGCTGCCGAACGGAGGATCCTCGTCGAGCGCGGTCCTGAACTCTTCCTTGCTCGTGAGCGGGATGTTCTTCAGGTCGCCGAGACCGACGAACGACGAGCCGATCCCAGCCTCGCGGAACTTTCGCGCATAGAAAGGAGAAGACTCCCTGATGCGGCGGAACTGGCGCTCCCAGGCGCCCGCCGCGAGCCGGAAGGAATCATCGGGAGCCGCGGTCTCGATCTCACGCTCCCAGATCCAGTCGCGATCACATGCGTCGCCCGCGAGCCGGTTGCCTCTGGACTCCATGCGGGAAACATGATGCGCGATAACCCGGGGTCCCCGCGAACCTCACGGCGTGGCCTCTGAGTTCGTGGGCCTATACCCTTGCATCGATGACGGGCCTACTGCCGACAACCGTGGTGGGCAGCTATCCGCAGCCCGACTGGCTGGTGGATCGGGCCATGCTGGGCAGCCGGCTTCCGCCCCGCACGCGAGCGCTCGAGATCTGGCGCGTGGCGCCGGCCGTCCTGGAGCAGGCGCAAGACGATGCCACGGTCGTCGCGATCCGCGACATGGAGCGGGCGGGCATCGACATCATCACGGACGGTGAGGTTCGCCGTGAGAGCTACTCCAACCGCTTTGCCACCGCCCTCGAAGGGATGGACCTGGACAACCCGGGCACGGCGCTCGACCGCACCGGGCATCCGAACCCGGTTCCGCGCGTCGTCGGCCCGATCCGCCGCATCCGTCCCGTCGAGGTGCGGGACGTGAAGTTCCTGCGTGCCAACACAGACCGGCCGATCAAGGCGACCCTACCCGGTCCGTTCACGATGTCGCAGCAGGCGCAGGACGACCACTACCACGACGAAGAGGCTTTCGCGATGGCGCTTGCCGAAGCGGTCAACGCAGAGGTGCGCGACCTTTTCGCCGCGGGCGCGGACATCGTGCAGCTCGACGAGCCTTATCTCCAGGCGCGGGCCGCAAAGGCCGAACGGTTTGCGATCAAGGCGATCAATCGCGCGCTCGAGGGTATCCAGGGCACCACCGTGCTGCATACATGCTTCGGTTATGCGCACATCGTTCACTCGCGGCCGAACGGCTATCCGTTCCTGGAGCAGCTTGCGGACGTTTCAGCGAAACAGATCTCGCTCGAGTCGGCCCAGCAGAACGTCGACCTGTCGGTGCTGAGGTCGCTGCGCAATAAGACGCTCATCGTCGGCGTCATCAACCTCGCGGATCAAAGCCCGGTCGAAGGGGTGGACGCGGTCGCGGCCAGGGTCCGGAAGGCCCTCGAGTTCGTCGACGCCGACCGGTTGATCCTCGCCCCAGACTGCGGCATGAAATACCTGCCCCGCGAAAGAGCCTTCGGGAAGCTTGCCGCGCTCGCGAAAGGCGCCGCGGTGGTTCGGGGAGAGCTAGCGGGAGGGTGACTGCCGGGCGCGGCGTGCGACCAGGCTCAACTCCTCGATCGCCTCGCGCGCCAGCCTGACCGCCCTCGCGTAAGAGGCTTTGCTCGGGCGCGACGCCCTTCCCCGCAGGGACGCATCGATGAACCTCTTCGCCTGCTCCGACGGATCCATGGCCAACCTCATCCTCCAATCAACTCCGACCACACACGATCAACGATAAGCTCCGCGAACCACTCGGACCAGTATTTCTGCTTCAGCTTCTTTTTCGCCAGGTAATTTCGGAACTCGGGAGTCACCTCGAGCTCGGCGATGAGCAGGGCGGTTACGTCATCCGGCCGGATCTCCTTGATATACGCGTGCGTCGCCGTGTAGGCGTGCTTGGCCTTCGCCTTCCAGGCGGCCATGTCGTCGTGTAGAAGCGTGGTCAGGCTCGCGTCCTTCAGGTCCTGGAGCTTCTTCTGGGTCAGCGCCATATCACTTCCACAGAACCATGCGAGTCGCCCCGAGCGCGGCTGCGAATACGGCAAAGACTTCCACAACGAACAGGCCGACGGTCGCGCCGTACGCCGCGTCCGGGCCGCCGCCCACAAGCCAGGCCAGGCACACCAGCACCGCGATAAGGCACCACGCAAACGTCCCGAGCAGGATTCCGCCGACGGTGCGATAGGGCCTGACGACCTGCTCCGGCACTCCTCCGGAGTACGACTGATATGACGCGATGATGATGCCGAGAAAAACGAGGACGAACCCGGCGAGGGCGGCCGACGCGCCCAGCATTGCCAGCACAACGTCCTTCTCCACGATCATCGGCCGTCCTCGTCCCACTTGACTGGGGCGAAGCCGGGCGCATCGCAATAGACGCCTTCCGCGTGGGGGTCCATCGGTGCGCCCAAGAATAAGAGACGCCCGGCCTTGACCGGGGACACTGTCAGGCCCTTTCACGTTCAGTGCCTGATCTCGATGGCGTGCTCACCAAACACGGCTCCTCCCCCAGGCCGTCCCACCCGGCATTTGCGCTTAAAAAGCACGTTGAATAAACATTCGCTTTACAGTTGCAGTACCGCGATGCGTGAATTTGCCCTCGAAACTGACTGGTGTGCGTTGCCTGCGAGGGCAATGGGTGACGACTCTGCGCAATCCTGACCTGGCATCCCAAGGCGAACCCGCCCCCAGTCGAGTTCAGGTCCTGATCGTGCAGGATCATCCCCTACTGGCATCGGCTATCGCCAGGATCCTCCAGGGCCAGCCCGACCTTGCGGTGACCGGCGTCTCGAGCTCGGGAGCGGACGCGGTCGAATCGGTGGGCTTGAACAGACCTGATGTCGTGCTCATGGATTTCCGGCTCCCGGACATCACCGGGCCCGCGGCAGCGCGCACGATCAAGCTTGCCCACGCCGACGCGGCGATCGTCTTCCACAGCGCCGACGATTCGGAGACGGCGCTTCTCGACGCGATCGACGCCGGCGCGACGGCCTACCTCACAAAGGACGCGACCGCCGACCAGATCATCGAGGCGGTACGCAGAGCTTCGACCGGCGAGGTGCTGATACCCGTCGAGCTGTTCGCCCGAGCGATCGCGCGGCAGAGAGCCGTCGTGACCAAGAAGCGTGAGCGCGACCAGCTCCTGGCCGAGTTCACGCCGCGCGAGCTCGACATCCTGCACCTGCTCGCCGAAGGCCTGGACACGACATCGATGTCCCGCCGGCTCGGAATCGCTCCGCACACGGTCGAGTGGCACGTCCGCCACGTGATCGAGAAGCTGCAGGTCCACTCGAAGCTCCAGGCTGTCATCGAGGCGGCGCGCAAGGGCCTGATCGAGCTCTAGCAGAAGCTCCGAGGGGCGTTGGACCGATTTGGGGGCCCCGGATCCCAGCGCGCACCCTGCGCATAGAGGGGCTGCAATGCAGTGTCAGAGCATGGCGACTTTGGAGCTGTTCGGGCGTAGACCTGAGCCATGGGGCATGTGGGCGTTGTCTTCGTCCTGCTCACGCTCGGATACATCCTCGGCGTCTGGACCGCGCTCCTCGTCACGAAACAGCCACCAAGGGCTTACGAGGACGGAGCCGCCGAGTCGAGCTCGGGCGTCCAGGTGATCGTGCCGCATCGGGTCCCCGGCAGTTGAAGATCTTGAGAATTCCCTCCGCCGTCGCCAATCACGATCGGCGCAACCACGACCGCGGTCCCGAAGGCGAACCCGTCGACGACCTGGTGTCGCTCGACAGCCACGAGCTGCGCAACACGGTCTCCAGCCTGGTGGTCTGCGCTGAGCTCATCGAATCCGGAGAGCTGGCGGACGACGCGCTCCCCATGTACACCGGGATCTTGCTGAGGGAAGCTCGACGCCTGGCTGCGGTGGTCAACAGTGCGGTGGCCCTCCAGCGCATGGAGCACGGTCACCGGGAGCTCGACCTCGCGCCGGTGGACGTGCGATCGCTGGTCAAGCGCGCCGTGCTCGTGGCCGGCGAGGATGACCTGCGGCCGATCGAGATCGACGTGCCCGGCGAGCTTCCGCTCGCGTCAGCCGAGGCCGATGCCATCCTCGAGGTGCTGGGAAACTTCATCTCGAATGCCCGCCGGTTCTCACCTCAAGGCGGATCGATCGTGATCGCGGCGCGCCAGCTCGGCGACATGATCGAGGTCGACATCCGAGACCACGGAGTCGGCATCCAAGCCGGGGCGCTGCCCAAGCTCTTTCGTAAGTTCTACCACGCCGAGAGCGGAGCCGGCCGCCTTGCCCCAGGCGCGGGACTTGGCCTGGCCATCAACCACAAGATCGTCGAAGCCCACGGTGGAAAGCTCATGGCCAGCTCGAGGGGGCAAGGTATGGGTGCACGCTTCCAGTTCACGCTCCCGATCTCACGACCAAGCGCAACCTCCGGAAAGGTTCTCATCATTGAAGACGACGGCGCATTCGCCAATCTCTTAAAAGCAGAGTTCGCTGCCGAGGGTCTGAGCACCGTGCGAGCCGCCGACGCCGAAACCGCCGAGCGCCTCGTGGTGGATGTGATGCCGCTGGCGATCGTCCTCGACCTGGCGCTGCCTGGTCTGCGAGGCGAGGATTTTCTTGCTCGATTATGGGCAGCCGGCGGGGCGCGCCTTCCAGTCGTCGTAATGACAGTCAAGAACCTGGGGCCTGGTCAGATTTCAGCGCTCGAGCTCGCTGGCGCGACAGCCGTGCTCCCCCGGGAGGCCGGTGCGCCGCAGGCGGCGGTTACCTTGATCGCACAGGCCCTGGCCGTCCGCCCGGGGGCGGGCTGAGCCTTCGCACGCCCACCGACCTCGACCTGCTCCGGTCGGGCCGGCCACCGCCATCAGCGAGTCGGGCATCTGCGTAAACCAGGCTGCGTGGCGTCCAGTTGCTTCAGTCAGCTCCGCACGCCACTCTATGTGCGGATGAAGCTTTACGGCGAGCTGTCTGAATGGTGGCCAATCTTCTCGACCCCGGAGGAATACCGGGACGAGGTTGATTTCTTCGCTCACGCGCTGATCGAGTCAGGCGATCCCGCGCCGAAGCGCGTGCTCGAGCTCGGGTCGGGTGGCGGTAACAGCGCGTTTCACCTCAAAAAGCGTTTTGCGATGACGCTGGTCGACCTCTCTACGCACATGCTGGCCGTGAGCCGCGCGCTCAACCCCGAGTGCGAGCACATCGAGGGCGACATCCGCACGGTGCGGCTTGGCCGAACCTTCGACGCGGTGTTTGTGCATGACGCCATCTGCCATATGACCACCGAGGCGGACCTGCGGGCGGTGATGCAGACCGCGTACGAGCATCTGCGACCGGGTGGCGTGGCGCTGTTCGTCCCCGACTTCGTGCGCGAAACGTTTGTAGAGAACACGGATCACGGAGGCAACGACACCGACCGTGGCAGCGTGCGCTTCCTGCAGTGGACCACTGACCCCGACCGGCGCGATACGAATTACCTGGTCGACTTCGCCATCCTGATCCGTGACGAGGAGGGCCAGACGCGAGTGGTGCACGACCGCCACGTCTACGGGCTTTTCCCGCGGGCCGTGTGGCGCCAATTGATGCGTGATGTCGGCTTCGACTTGAAAACGATCAAGGTCGCGCTCCACGAGTTCGGGCGCGACCTTTTCATGGGCCGGCGCAGGTGATAGGCGCCGCCACACCTCGCGGGAGCGTGATCACTCCGTCCGACCATTAAAAAACCGACCGTCGGTCTGTTATAGTGCCGGGCGTGGCTCGTACTCTGAATCCGACCCTCCATACGGTTCGCCGGGATGCGTTCCTGGATGTGGCCCAGCGCCTCATCCAGACCAAGGGGTACGAGGCGATGAGCATCCAGGACCTGTTGAACGAGCTCGAGGCTTCGAAAGGGGCCTTCTACCACTACTTCGACTCCAAGCAGGCGCTGCTCGAGGCTGTGGTCGAGCGCTTCGCAGACGGCGCGATGGCGTCGTTGGAGCCGATCGTCAGCGATCCTGCGCTTCCCGCCCTGACCAAGCTCGAGAGGGTTTTCGCCGGCATCGCGAGCCTCAAGGCTGAACAGAAAGACCTGATGCTGGCGATCATCGAGGTCTGGAATTCGGACAGCAACGCCATCGTCCGCGAGAAGGTGCGGCGCTTATCTGAGCGGATCATGATCCCGCTCTTGTCCGCCGTCGTGAAGCAGGGCCTCGACGAGGGAACGCTGCATATCGATTCGCCCGACGATACTGCCCAGGTCCTGGTGGCGCTCATGCTGGGCTTCCAGCTGCAGGCCACGGAACTCTTCCTGGCGCGGCAGGCCGGCGCCATCACTTTTGAGGTCGTGCAGCATGCTGTCGCCGCCAACACCGCCGCGTTCGAAAGGATCCTCGGCATTCCAAAGGGCTCGCTCACGCTCACGGATGAGAGCACCCTGCGTTTCTGGTTCGGTTAGAGCAAGAGGTACTCAAATGGCAGCGATCATCGAAGTCGAAAACCTGACCAAGAGCTACGGGAGCAAGCGCGGCATCGCCGGCGTCACGTTTTCGGTCGAGGAGGGCGAGGTGTTCGGCTTCCTGGGCCCAAACGGCGCGGGCAAGACCACGACCATCCGGCTGCTCATGGCCCTGCTGCACGCCGACCGCGGCGCAGCGCGGATCGCCGGCTTCGATTGCTGGAAGCAGTCGCTGGAGATCAAGCGCCTGATCGGCTACATGCCGGGCGAGCCGGCCCTCGATCCCAACCTGACCGGCGGCCAGATCCTGGAGTACTTCGCCCACCTGCGCGGAGGCGTCGATCAGGCTTACCTCGAGCAGCTGGTCGACCGCTTCGAGCTCGATATCAGCCGCAAGTTCCGCCAGTACTCGACCGGTAACAAGCGCAAGGTCGTCCTGATCCAGGCCTTCATGCACCGCCCGCGACTGCTCATCCTCGACGAGCCGACGAGCGGCCTCGACCCGCTCAACCAGCAGGAGTTCGACCGCATGGTCAAAGAGGCGAGCGACGAGGGGCGCACCGTTTTTCTGTCGTCACACGTCCTCAGCGAGGTCGAGAAGACCTGCACGAGAGTCGGCATCATCCGCGATGGCAGCCTGGTGCGCATGGGGGATGTGGCCGAGGTAAAGGCGATCAAGCGCTACGAGATCACGATCACCTTCGCCAATCCCGTTCCGGCCGAGACGTTCAAGGCGCTGGAAGGTGTCGCCGACGTCGAGACCCTGGATCATGGACACGCAGTGCGCCTGGCGATGCAGGGTTCCGCGGACGCGGTGATCAAGGCCGCCGCGAACTACCCCGTCGTGTCGCTCACGAGCTACGAGCCAAGCCTCGAGGACATCTTCCTGCGCTACTACGAGGCAGACCCCGCGCCCGCCAAGGAGCCTCAGGGAGTTGTTTAGGAGCATCTTTCTCAAGACCCTGCGCGACTACCGCGTGGCGATCCTCGGCTGGGGCATCGGCATGGGGCTGGTGGTGATCTCGCCGATGGCGAGCGTCTCAGCCCTGGTCACGACTCCGCAGGCACGGGAACAGCTCGTCACCCTGGCTGCAAGTTTCGCCTGGAACGCCGACCCCGTCGCCGTCGACACGATCGGTGGCTACACGACCTTCAAGATCGGCTTCTTCGTCTTCCTGATCGTGATCTGGCCGCTGCTCGTGGGCAGCCGGATGTTGCGAGGTGAAGAAGACCGTGGCTCGATGGATGTGCTCCTCTCGCTTCCGCGCCCCCGGCTGAGCGTGGCCTTCGAAAAGCTCGCGGCGATGTGGACGGCGCTTTTCGTGATGGGCGTGCTGATCGGGCTGCTGGCGTTCGCGGGCGGCGCGGAGTTCGGCGGCAACTTCGGACTGGGCGACGGCCTGCTGTACGGCGTGAACCTCGCTTTGATCTGCGCCGTGTTCGGGTCCCTGGCGCTGCTCATTTCGCAGTTCACCCAGGAGCGCGGCCCAGCAGCCGGCTCGACCGCGGGCCTACTCGTGTTCTTCATCGTGCTCGACATGGTCCATCGCGTTGTTCCCAACAGCGAGTGGATCTCGCGCCTCTCCCCTATCTACTACTACAACCTCAGCAAGCCTCTGATCCCGAGCTATGGCACCAACGCGGGGGCGATGATCTTCCAGCTCGCGCTGGCGGCGCTGGTCGGCGGGGCTGCAATCTGGTTGTTCGTTCGCCGCGACGTTGGAGGAACCGTTCCTCTCCCGCGCTGGCTCCGGCTGCCGGAACGGCAGCCGAGCAGGGTCTTGCCCGTCGGAGATTGGTCGCTGGGCTCGGTCTACGCACGCAGTATGGGCATGATCGCGATGCCGACATTCTGGTGGACGCTTGGGACCGCCGCCTTCGCCGGATTCATGGTTTACGCCGTCCAGCTGCTCGAGACGAAGATGTCCACCCTGCTGTCGGGCTCACCCGCCTTCTCGACAGTGGTCAAGAATCTCGGGGGAGGTGACGCCACCGTCAACGCCGGATTGCTGAGCGCGATGTTCTTCCTCCTGCCGCTTTTCCTGATGGCTTTCGCGGTCACGCAGGTCAACGGCTGGTCCGCGGAAGAGCAGGACGGACGTCTCGAGCTGGTCCTCGCGACGCCCCAACGGCGGCCCGCGGTGCTGCTGGGTCGCTTCGCCGCGCTGACGACGGCCACGATCGTCATCTCCGTGGTCACCCTGCTCGCGTCCGCCGCGGCCGCGGCGGTCGCAGGGCTGGCAGTCGACGAAGGCCACCTTGCCGCGGCGGTGCTTGGCGCCATCCCCCTCGGTCTACTGATCGCCTCCATCGGCTATCTGGCGGCGGGATGGCTGCGGACGGCGGCCGAAACCGGGCTTCTCAGCTTCGTGCTGGCGGCCTGGTTCTTCATCAGCTTCATCGGTCCGGAGCTCAAGCTGCCCGACGCTACGCTCCGCCTTTCGGCCTTCTACTACTACGGCACCCCATTGCTGAACGGGCTGCAGCCGGCTCCGGTGCTGGGAGTCCTGGCCGTGGCCGCGGTGGCGCTGGTGCTCAGCACCATGCGATTCGCGAGGAAGGACATCGGCGTGTAGGCTGCGACCATGGAAGGCGCGTTCGCCGGCTGGAAGGGTGACTTCAAAGGGTTCTTCCTGGGACTGAGGTTGAACAACTCGAAAGCCTATTTCGAGAGCCATCGGAAGCAGTACGAGCAGGACGTGAAGGCGCCCATGGTCGCGCTCCTGGCCGACCTCGAGTCCGAGTTCGGCGCGTCGCGGATTTCGCGGCCCAACCGCGACATCCGGTTCTCAGCCGACAAGTCGCCTTACAAGACGAACATCTACGCCACCACGAGCGCCGGCGGGTATGTGGCGCTTGATGCTGAAGGGCTGGCGGCCGGTGGCGGCCGGCACATGCTGGAACCGTCGCAACTGGCGGGTTTTCGCAAGGCGGTCGACGCAAAGGCCTCTGGCGAGAAGCTCGGGGCGATCGTGTCAGCGCTGCGGGCAAAAGGCTACGACGTCGAGGGGCAGGAGTTGAAACGGGTGCCTCCGCCCCACCAGCAAGACCATCCGCGGGGCGACCTCCTCAAGCACAAGACGATCTACTACTGGCGGCGCTGGCCGCTCGAACCGTGGATCGCGACCACGAAGGCTCGGGAACGCGTCAAGCAGGCGTGGCTTGATGGCGCCGATCTCGAGGCCTGGCTGTCCCGTCATCTGGGAGACGGATAGACCCTCCCGCCGCGGATGGCCAGCACCAGCAACAGGGCGGGGACGATCAGGAAGGCTGTGCGCAGGCCGATGCGGTCTGACAACTGGGCCAGCAGAAATGGCGCAATCCCGATCGCGAGTCCCGAGCCAAGCGCGGCCCTGGCGGATGCTCGGTCGGGCGCCTGCGGCCAGGCGGCGATGACCCGGCTCACGGTGGTCGGATAGAGGAGGGCGACTCCGAGGCCGGTCACGAGGAGTCCGACGGCGGCCGGCGTCACGGTAGGCGCGGCCCAGAAGAGCGCGAAACCAACCAGAGCCGCCGCGACGCACGCCAGGATCAGAGCCCGCTGGTCGGATATCCGGCGGATGATTCGCGCCGACAGTGCGCGAGCGGTCGCCATGCCGACCAGGAACAGCGATGCCAGCGCGGGCGCCTGGCTGAGCGTGGCGCGGTCCCAGGCGATGAAGGCGGATGCCGCCCAAAGGACCATGCAGAACTCCACGCTCACAGCCAGCAGCAGGTCGATCCAGCGACCGAGCATTGGCGAAGGAGCCTCCGAAGCTGTGCCCTTCCCCGGCGCGGGGGCATCCGGTATCGCCAGCCGCGAGGCCGGCAGAGTGAGGGCGGCGAGTGCCACCAAAGGCGCAGCCAGGTAGCCGGTGCGCCAACCGAGGCCCGCCGCCAGCGACACCGACACGGCCAGTGGCGCCAGGACAGAGGCGGCGCTGGCCAGCCCGTTTGCCTCACCGATCGCGACCGCCGGCGCCGGCGGCCGGGTCGCGCTCAGGATCGCGGGCACGAGCTGGATGAGGAGCGCTCCGCCCAATCCCATGAGCAGCGCGCCCAGCAATGTCGCGAGCCGCAACGGGGTGGCGATCAGCAGGCCGCCCAGGATCATCGTCGCGATGGCGAGTCGCAGCGCGGTCGCGCGACCGATCCGGCCCACCAGAGGCCCGCCGGCCAGGCCCAAGACGACAAGGCCAACCGCGAACAGGCTCGGGTAGAAAGCAACTTCCCCTCGGCTGACGTGCAGCTCCTTTTGCAGGGACGGCAGGACAGCACCGAGTCCATTGAGAAGGAAGGCCATGCAGCTGAACACGCCGTAGAGCAGCCACCTCGCGTGGCCGCGCGACAACATTCCCGCTCGCTCCACCACCCGGAACCTACCTCATGTAGGTTCGAGTCATTCCTTGTGCGGGCGCTTCAGCAGGCACGTGGTGAGGTGGTCGTCGACGACGCCGGCCGCCTGGAGGAGCGAGTAGACGATCGTGGATCCCACAAATGTGAAGCCGCGGCGCTTCAGGTCCTGGCTGATTCGGTCGGACAGCTCAGTCGTGGCATGCAGGTCCGCCACGGTCCGGGGATGGTGAACGACCGGGACTCCCCGAACCCAGTTCCACAGGTACGTCTCGAATGATCCGAATTCGAACTGCACCCGCGAGAAGGCCTGCGCATTGGTGCGCGTGCCGTAGATCTTGAGCCGGTTGCGGATGATCCCGGGATCCTCGCGCAATTCTTCGAGTCGGCGATCGGTGAAAGCCGCCACCTGCTTCGGATCGAAATTTGCAAACGCTCGACGGTATCCGGCCCGGCGATGGAGGATGGTCGCCCACGACAGGCCGGCCTGGGCGCCCTCGAGGATGAGCATTTCGAAAAGGTATCGGTCATCGTGGGACGGGACGCCCCATTCCTTGTCGTGGTAGTCGCGCATGGCGGGCGAGCTATCCGCCCACGGACACCTGCCTTCGCTCATTACCGGTGGTTTAGCCAACCGGCGTCACGGTAGTTTCGCTAGGACAAAACCGGCGGGCGCCCATGCCACCAATGACTCAGATGTGTTCTCAGCATGGCCCGGTGGCTGGGCGTCGTCCGGGCCTTGGAGCGCGAGGAGACGCCGCGCGGAGAACCGAGTCGACGTAGAGTCGCGAAACTCGGTCCGCAAGGCGATTGGGATCCTTTTCGCGAATCCGCTCGCTCAACCGGCCACTGATCCACAGCGCGGCCAGGCCGTGAACCGTCGACCAGGCCGAGACCGCAACCACCTCCGGGTCGTTTGTGCCCAGGAAGCCCTCAGCCTGGCATCGAGCGATGGTGCTCACCAGCAGGGAGTAGGCGCCTTCGCTGGCTGCGGCGAGATCCGGATCGTCCGCATTCAATAGATCGAGCCTGAACATGACTTCGAAGCGGCCCGGGTTGGCGAGCGCGAACCTGACGTAGCCACGACCGACAGCCTCGAGGACGGAAGGGCCGTCGACAGGCTGCGCCTCATCGATCGACGCCATCACCGCCCCAGACAGCTGCACGTAGCCCTGGCTCGCGAATGCGGTCAGGAGGCCCGCTTTGTTTTCGAAGTGGTGGGCGGAGGCGGCGTGCGTGACCCCCACCTGGCGAGCCACGGCGCGGAGTGAGACATGGCCGACGCCACGTTGCCGCACGACCTGTTCGACAGCATCCACCAGGGCGACTTTCAAATCCCCATGGTGATAGCCGCGACCCTGGCCGTTGACTGTCATCTAACCGATGGTAAAACCTCGCCCGCTGCGCGGCAGCGGATGCGGCCATTCGGGCACAAATGGTCGCTTGACTCGAAGGCCTCGGACGGGGCCATTCGTGCTCATTTGGTCGAGGCACCATTTGGCAGCCGTCGAGCTGGCAGTCCCTTGATCATGTGGTCGAGTTGAGGCGAGCCTCCTTGATAGTCGGCTCGAACAGCTCAACGGGATTACCGGAGGGATCGTCGAGGAGGATCTGCCTGCCGCCAACCCCGGTGACAATGTCGTTGCGGAAATGAGCCCCGTCGCTTCGAAGCCTGGCCACGGTTGCAGCAAGATCGGTGACCTCGATTGCGAATCGGTTCCAGCCTCCAGGCTCGGGCCTGGTGCCGTCGGGCATCGACTGGCCCCCGCCGCCCACTGGATTCGGGGCGCTGAGCACGAGGCGTAGATCGCCTCGCGAGAGCATGGCGAAGGCTGGGGCCGGGTGCATCTCGAGCTTGAAGTCGAGCTGCTGCGTATAGAAGCTGATGGCGGCGTCGACATCGTTCACGATGTATCGAACCTGGACTGTTGCCATTTCTCTAGGTCTCCTCCCCGCCAGCCGGTGTCGGAATTCGCGCAGCACACCAGCAACCAGGTCCGTGGCCTCCTGGTTGGTGCTCTGATTGCTCAAACCAACAACCTAGCAGTAGTTGCGAGCGTCGTTGAGAGAGGTAGCCGAGCGATCGACCAGGTATATGAATCGCATCTTGATCTGGGTATCCGGATTGCCTGGAAAGCGGATTCTGGTCGTCGATGATGACCCAAACGTCAGGTTCCTCTTCAGGCTCATCCTCGAAAGCGACGGTTACGAAATCAGCGAGGCCAACAACGGAATCGCTGCGCTTCTTCGAATCAATGACAGCCTGCCTGACCTCCTCATGACTGACATGATGATGCCGATGATGGACGGCGAGGCGTTGATCAACCACCTTCGGGGAGACCCAAGGACGGCCAAGCTCAAGATACTCGCGTTTACGGCGAACCCGCGAGTTGCCGCGGCCCAGAGCGCCGACTCAGTTCTTGGTAAGCTGTTTGACAGATCTGAGCTGCTCGCGCTCGCGGCGTCTCTACTTCGACCGGAAGGATCCAGTGTTGACTAGGTCTATGGAGCTGCCCAAGTGCGACGACTGAAAACGGGGGTACCACAACTCGATGTCATCCTGGGCGGCGGACTCCCGGTGGGTTCTCTGATCGTCGTTGCCGGCGCACCTGGGGTGGGCAAGACGATCCTGGCCCAGCAGATCTGATTTCGCAATGCCACCACCGAACGTAAAGGGGTCTACTACTCGACG
The DNA here is from genome assembly GCA_050734495.1 of Candidatus Dormibacteraceae bacterium. Classification (GTDB taxonomy): domain Bacteria; phylum Chloroflexota; class Dormibacteria; order Dormibacterales; family Dormibacteraceae; genus Palsa-870. The sequence continues at coordinate 13,846 of JBOHUQ010000139.1, read as the reverse complement.
ATCTCCGAACCCCCCGAAAAGTTCATCAGCCACATCGAGGTTTTCGACTTTTTCGACCGCAACGCGCTTGTGGACAAGGTCGAATTCATCAACCTCGGCGAGATCCTGCAGGACGAAGACGGCGGCGGCCTTGCTGCGATGGTCGATGAGATCGTCCGCAAGTGCGTCGAGGAACAACCTGCGATCGTGGTCGTCGACAGCGCTAAAGCCCTTCGGGACTTCACCAGTAGCGAACGCTCCCTACGGAATTCCGTCTACCACCTTGCAGCACGTGTCGCCCATACCGACACGACGTTGCTGTTCGTCGGCGAATACGGCTCGGACGAGCTCGAATCGGCGCCCGAGTTCTCGCTCGCCGACGGGATCCTCGAGCTCGCGTTCGAATCGCGCGAGCCGGTGGACCGTCGTTGGCTGCGGGTTAGAAAGCTGCGCGGATCTCGACATCTGACGGGCCACCACACTTTGAAAATCGATGGCACGGGATCAGCTTCTTCGCTCGCGCAGAAAGCATCGACGGCGAGGTGGTCGAGGCAGGGGAGCCAGAAGGCAGAATCTCAATCGGGGTGCCTGGCTTGGACCGGATGACGCACGGAGGGCTCCCCGGCGGCGGATCGACCATCGTGCTGGGACCGTCGGGTTGCGGGAAAACGGCACTGGCGCTGTCCAGGTGGTCGGCGGTCTCTCCTTCCTGTATCACAACATCGTTCTGCTTCGATATATCGAACAACAGTCGGAAGTGGGACGCGCCGTTGAAATCGTGAAAATGAGAAACAGTGACCATGACAAGGGCCTATGGACGTTTGCGATCACAGCTCGTGGGTTTGAGTTGCAGTCGAAGCTCGTGGGGGTGTCCGGCCTGCTTGGCTGGAGCGCGTTGACCGCTGGACCGAACCCTCAAGGCATCCCTAGTCGCCGCCTGGGCGACGCTCCAGGGAGCTGATCCCCGCCCGGCCGGCGGGAAGCATCCGTGAGGCGCGTTCCCGAGCTGGTTGGGAACCGACGAAGCAAAGAAGCATCTCTTAGCATGGACGCCCGCGCTCAAGTTCGAAAAAGTGCACACCGGAGTGGGCCTCTCTATCGCCGCCATCCAGACCACCATGCTCGCTCCCTCAGTCGGGGTACTCGTCGCGGCGGTGAAGCCAACCCATCTGTCCCATCTCATTCTCGTCGCGTCCCTTGGGCACCAGATCCATGTAGTGGTACGCGACGTTGAGCATGTCGAGACCGCGCGCGTAGGTCGAGTAGGTGTGGTAGATCTTCCCGCCGTCGCGCAAGAAGACGCTCACGCCCGGCAGTTCCGAAAGGCCGATCGTCTCGGTTCGGTAGTTGTAGTCGGCTTTGCCCGAACCGACCTGTGCCGGACCGAACGAGACATGATGGTCGAAGTTGAAGTCGGAACCCATCGACGAGTACCACGGGAACGTCCAACCCATGCGCTTGCGGTAGGCCTCGATCTGGTCGAGTGGCGCGATTGACACCGCTGACATCGTGATGTCGCGGTGGTTGAGATGAACCACCACGCGGTCGAAGTTGTCCATCCAAAAGGAGCACGAGAAGCAGGGTGCATCAGCGGTCCACGTCGTGTGTTCGGAGGCGGTGTCCGGATTGAACATCGCGTGGTAGATCACGAGCTGGCCCCGACCGTCGAACATCTCCTCGAGAGTGGTCCGGCCCTCAGGTCCCTCGAAAACATACTTCTTGTCCACCAACTCCCACGGCAGGTCGCGGCGGGCTTGGCTCAGCTCGTCGCGCAGTTGGGTGAACCTCTTCTCTTCGGCGAGGTGGCGCCTTCGCGCCTCCAACCACTCATCATGCGAAACGACTCTGTGCTTCATTCTTCATGCCTCCAACCGATCAGGGCTTCCGTGACCACAGCCATGCTTGCAAGTCGCCCGACCGACAAAGTCAACCCGACCAAGCGCGGCACGCTTGTCCGCTGACTACCGAAGGACCCGGTAGCGGATGTGCGTGGCTTCGGGAGTGTCGATCACGCGTACGATCTCCAATTGCGCACGCGCCGGCAACAAATCGAACTGCCGGCGGCCACGACCGTACAGCACCGGGACCAGGTGAATCTGCAACTCGTCAAGTACGCCGGCCTCGAGCGCCTTCTGCGCTGTGTACGCGCCGTGCACCAACACATTCTTGTGTCCGGCGGCAGCCTTGGCTTGAGCCATGGCGGTCTCGATGCCGTCGGCCACGTAGGTGACAAGCGGATATTTGGCGACTGCAGGGTCCGGCGGCCGGTGGCTGAGGACGAAGATCCGAACACGGCCGTGGTGATCTCCCGCCCAATGATCAACCTGCTCCGCGAGACGCCGACCTACGAGCACCGCACCGGTGGCGTTGATTTCGTCGACCAATTCCCCAGCCGGGCCAGCCGGACGGAAGAACGCGCCGTCAGGGTTGGTGAACCAATCGTGCAGACGGAAATTGTCACCACCGGGGTTGTCCGGTCCGTCGTTCGGACCCGCGATATACCCGTCGAGGGACATCGACATGTACAGCACTGAAGCAGACACTTCGGGCCTCCCAGTATCTCGATCGAATTGGTATCAATCTATACGACGAGGCGCGGCGGCATTCTCATCGGTCGGCCTGCCCTGTTATTGACCATGCCGGTCCTGCCGTCGGGTCGGCCTTAGCACCGCGATGCCGCTGTTCGTGTGCTAACAGGTTTGAGTCAGACGATCGAGGGCGATTGGGCGTGCGTCGGCTAACGGAAGCAGGAGTGGCGTGAGATCACGATGGAACCTGAGGTTGGGCGCTGCCAAGGAGGAGAATGCGCGCATGATCCACGTGACGGAGCAGGCGATCGCGTGGCAGCGTGGCGTCGCGTCAGGTCGGCGGCAAACAACTCCGGGATCGAGGTTTCGCACAGACCACAGCCAAGTTCGCGGTGAGCAGGCGTCCGAGGCGGTGCCGACGCCCGCCGGTGCAATTCATGCTGTAGCCGGCGGTCCTCCGGTACCAGCGGACGCCTTGGTGCTATTCGGCGCTACGGGAGATCTGGCGCGGAAGAAGATCTTTCCCGCGCTGTACGCCATGGTCAAGCGCGGGACACTGACCATCCCGGTGATCGGTGTGGCTTTCTCAAACTGGACGCTCGAGCAGCTTCGAGGGCATGTCCATGACAGCATCGAGCAGAGCGAGAAGGGCATCGACGACCAGGGCGCCTACGACCGCCTTCTTGCGTTGCTGCGCTACGTGGATGGTCGCTATGAGTCCCACTCCACTTTCGACGCGCTGAAATCGACACTGGCGGAAGCTGAACATCCCGTCCACTATCTCGCCATCCCGCCGGAATTGTTCGCGACGGTAGTGATGAGTCTGGGCAAAGCGGGCCTGGCAGGCGGAGCTCGGGTCGTAATCGAGAAGCCATTTGGGCGTGACCTTGCCTCGGCCAGAGAGTTGAATGCCATCGTCACCTCTGTTTTCCCGGAGTCGGCCATCTTCCGGATCGACCACTTCCTGGGTAAGGAAGCGATCGAGAACATCATCTACTTCCGATTTGCCAACTCAGTTCTGGAACCTCTCTGGAACCGAAATCATGTGGCGAGCATCCAGATCACACTAGCCGAGAGCTTCGGAGTCGAAGGCCGCGGCAGATTCTATGAGAGTGTCGGTTGCTTACGCGATGTAGTGCAGAACCATCTGCTGCAGGTCGTCTCACTTTTGGCTATGGAGCCACCAGTCAACATGGCTCCAGACGCTCTGCGCAACGAGAAGGTGAAGGTTCTGCAGGCCATCCCTCCGCTCAGGTCTGAAGACCTCGTCAGGGGCCAGTTCGCCGGCTATCGCCGCGAGCCAGGCGTGGCAGCCGACTCCGACGTCGAAACGTTCTGTGCGTTGCGGTTGACAATCGACTCCTGGCGGTGGGCCGGCATACCCTGGTATCTGCGCTCAGGCAAATGTCTCGCCGAGACTGTGACCGAGGTGTTGGTCGAGTTCAAGCCACCGCCCGCTAAGGTGTTCGCCGATTCACGACCGGCGCCCGGGCGCTCGAACTACATTCGTTTCAGGTTTGAGCCGGGTCCCGCGATCGCCCTGGCCGCACGCGTAAAACGGGCTGGCAAGGAGTTTGTCGGAGAGCAGCGCGAGCTGGTCTTGCTGGACGAGCAGCCGGGCGAACAGGCCCCATACGAACGCCTACTCGGCGACGCGATTGCCGGCGACAGGAGCCTCTTCGCGCGCCAGGACGCGGTCGACGCTGCCTGGGCGGTCGTCGACGCGGTACTGGCCGATCACCGTCCCGCCCATCATTACAACCCAGGAAGTTGGGGCCCCCCGCAGGCCGATGCTTTGATCGCTGAAGCCGGCGGCTGGCACCAACCAGGTCGAGCCGAGACGGAAAAACCGGGTCCGTCGACCGGGTAGCCGCCGACAGATCTCGACGCTTCGGATGGCGCCAGTGCAGGTCACGCGACCGAGACATCGCCGCGCCTTTCATCCATCGCCATGATCTCGTCCAGGAGACCGCCCCCACGCTCTGTGGTTTCAGTCCACGTACTGATCACCCGTACCCAGTAAGCAATCAGGGCGTGTTCCTGCTGCTCGACAACGTCTGCACGCGAAATGTCCGTCAAGTCTGGCTCAGGCATGGTTCTAAATCTGGTGAGGGCCGGCCGGCCGTGCTGTGCGCCGGCGCACTGATTCGCGCGAAGAAGGACTGCAGACTTGGTAACGGGCCTCGAGACTTCTCGGCGCTGCTGTGCGCCGGCTAACTGCTTTGGCAGCCGGCGCGGTCGATACTCGATCTCACCTCGATGGCTAGATATCTGCTGGTGTTGCACGAGCTGGACGACAGTCCTGCGCTGGTGGTGACCGCCACCGAGCTGTCGGCGGCAGATCCGAGCGCCAAGTTCGTTCTGCTCGTCCCCGCTGTCGCGCCTCCCCTCGATCTGCTGCTCGAACCTTCGGGCTCGGCGGTGAAAGTCGCTCGACGGAGAGCCCAGCGCATGCGCGGCGAGCTCCTGGCCGCCGGGATCAACCTGATCGCATGCAGGCTCGGCAACTATGACCCGTTCCGCGCGGTGGAGGACGCGACCAGGTTCACTGATTATTCAGTCGTGGTCGTCGCCGCCCCGCCACATAAGATGCTCCATTTCTTGCACAGCGATCTTCCGTGCCGGGTGGCCAGGCGATTCCGCCCGCTGCGTGTGATCCACGCCGGCGGCGAGTCGTCAACACCATTCCTGGGGCTGACTCGGGAGCAGGCAGCCAGGTCAGCGCAGCACTGACGCGATGATCATCACCGCGGCAACCGCGATCACGATGCCGGCGACGAGGTCGATGGCAGCCTCCGCTTGCCAATGCGGATGCGATGTATACGAGTGGAGATGGTGCCGCTCGGCCTGAGCCGAGGTGTAAAAGTTCAGCGCCACGGCGGCCAGCCCGATGGCTGCTATGGCCACGGCAGCAGCGATAGAGTGCGGATCCACGTTCTTCCTTGTATTGCCGCGGTAGCGGTCGATTCAAAAAGCGAGGGCGGCCGGCGGGCCGCCCTCGCGGCAACCTGACCGCGTCTTGGATGCTCAGTGGGGAAGCTGGGCTCGGACGTGGTCAGCGGAGAACCTCGCGAAACCAGTGATCCAGCGCAGTGCGCCCAGCACAAGGACCACCAGCCCCGCCGCCGCCACGGCTACCGCAGCCTCATGGCTGACGAGGCCCGACACGGCGGTCACAATCAGCGCGATACCGATCACTCCGTTGACGAACGACAACCACTTCATTGCTTTAAAACCTCCAAGACCTATGGTGGGCAAAGACCTGGAGTGTCACAGTGCGTCGGCTAACCAAATCGTTTTCGTCGCCAGGTTTCGATCCCTCTCGGAGGTCGAGATGGTGGATTGCGGACCGTTGAAAGAGTGCACGACCGGTTTGCCTTGGCAGCCTGGCAGTCGCATCGTGCGAGCTCTAGAGACCGCCTTGGGTGGCAAGTGCCAGTACGGCCACATTGCCGAGTGACGCGAAAGTCAGGGTCAGCACACAGAGTTGCATCGAGCGGGTGATCCACGCCTGGACAAGTCTTGCCCGTTGGCCCGGGAAGGACCGGGCGAAATGCAGAGCCAGCAGGACGACCGCCACCATCGCGATCACGAGGCTGAGCTTCAAGCCCCAGTAGAGCTCCGGCCCTCCCACGGCAAGGGTGAAAGCAGAAACCTGATTGGCCTCGATTCCGCCTCGTAGGCGGTCGGCGCGCGTGGTAACCAGATCAGCCAGCTCGGCGAGGCAGAGAAGCCCGATCCAGAGCTTCAGGTTATGGACCCCCCCGCTCGCCGGCCGCCGTGCGGTTCTAGGAACCGCCGGGCCATCGCTTGCTATGCAACTCGTCAAATCGAGTTCGAGCCTCGATCCGGTCCATCAGCCGAGCCCGGTCCTCGCACCGCCAGACCGTATCGAGCAGTTCCTCGTACTGGGTTTGCAGGTCGGGTATGTCGACCTTCAGGCGTACCTTTGAGTGGCGTTTCATGAACTCGTCTCACCTCTGAGCCGAGCATGCATCAGCACCGCTCAGCGGTCTGTTACGGGGCGCACATCCACCGGGAGGTCAGTTCAGGGCGCCCTGTCTGGTGGGCGGAATCGACGCCGAGTGATGCTCTTGATCCGTTCATCAACTTTCCAGCGCAACTCCTGTTCACTCACAACCTCGAAGATTGCGCGCAGCTGGCCGCTCAAGCTCGGCGGTGGCGCGGACGACTCCGGCGCTGGCGCGATATCAAAGCCGGAGCTGTATGCGAGGCAGCCCAGCACATCGCCCCAGCGCTCGAGCCAACCCGCGATCCGGCTCCAGAAGGAGCGCCGATGCCCGGGCCCGGCCGTCGACACTCAGGCGCCCAGGGGCGGCGGAGACGGTGCTTCGTCCACCACCCGTTGCAGTGCTTCGAGGTCAAGTTGAAACGAGTCGTCGGATACCTGCATGGCGCCGAGCTCGACAAGCTGGCGCAGATGCAATCCGATCGCGATCGCTCGCATAGCGAGCATGTTGCCCAGCACCTCATGGCTCAGGCGCCGAACCTTCCTCGTCGAGCCGCGGCGTGTGCCTGTCGCTTCGCCCAATGAGAGCAAGAGCCTGGCCAGACGCCGTGTCGGATCCTTGAGCGCCAACGCTTCGAGTTGGCTCTCCCTCGCCGCCAGCCGGACTGCGATCAAATGCCACAGCCTCGACGCGATGCGCGGCTCGACGGCGATCATGCGCTCGAGCGCCGGCGAGGTGACCAGGGCTAGCAGGCTGTCCTCCAGCGCCTCGGTAAAGTGACCCTGCAAACCGCACGCCGGCAGCAACCCGTCGAATCCCCCCGGGCCGATCAACTCCAGCACCAGCTCATCACCATCGGCACTGACCTGATAGGCCTTGAGTCGGCCGAGCAGGACCAGATGCAGGAACGCGCCCGACAGGCCCGGGTGGTTCAGCTGCGTTCCTTTGGGAGCCCGTTCGATCTGGGTCCGTGCGAGGATCGGCGCCAGTTTCCCTTCATGTGCGCCGAGCATGAGCGGATGCTGGAGCAGCACATGCTCCGGACTGGCGAGCGCAACGGGTGAGGGCCGGAGCCCGGACACTGTTACGGATTCCATCCCCTTGATCATGTGTGCCGGACCTCAGGCGGGCGCCGTGCGTTGGCTAACAAGCCGATGAGCTTCGCCAGCCAACTCGTCGCAACCTGGGTTGGGCATGGGGGTTGCCGTCCACGAACTTGACGGTCAGAGGTCTGGGGAGAGACCTTTTCCTGAGGTGCGCCGACCATATTGGGGCTCGTCAATAACCCTCCTGAGGATGCTCATGTCAAGCAGAAACCTGCCCTTCTCCACTGACACCGCACGAAGCTCTGTCAGCTGACCTAGATGGAGTGTCACCGTCTCGCGGCGCACCCCCAGCATGTCGGCCAACATCTGGTGCGTGATGCGCGGCTTGAGGGCGATTTGGTTGCCCTGCTTCCGGCCGAGCGTCTCGCCGAGAGCGAGCAGCTGGCGCGCCAGCCGCTGGGTGGGATCGTGGAGGACGACCGCCTCGAGGTGGTCTTCCCTGCCCTCCAGCCGCTCCACGATGAGCCGTAGAAGATTGCTTGCAACCATTGGCTCCAACGCGATCATGCGCTCGAGCACCGGCAGCGCAATCGAGGCAACCACCGAATCGGTGTCGGCCTCGGTGAAGTGCCCGCGCCTGCCGGCCACGGAAAGCAGCCCGTCGAATCCGCCTTCGGGGATGAGCTCCAACAGCAGCTCGTGGCCGTCGGCTGTCATCTGGTATGCGCGCAAGCGACCGCTGATCACCAGGTAGAGCAAACCCGGGGTGACCCCAGGCGTGTTGAGCAGCTTGCCTTTCGCCACCTCCTTGATCGCGATTCCATCCAGGATCCGCTCCAGCCGATCCGTGTGCACGTCGCGCAGCAGGGGATGGTCGCGCAGCCTCGATCGACCGCCTGGCGGCTCCATCACGGCGACTCTCGAACGATCCCCCAGCGAAGTCGTGGCTGCTGTGGCCACGCTGTCCATCGTGTCATCCTCGCCGCACCATGCACCGCTCGCTGTGAGCCTGCTAACAAGTGCGGCGGTTGGCGCCCGCAACCGCACGCACAGCTGCGGTGGTGTTCAGCAAAGCCAGCGCCAGGCCTGCCCAGAAGGCGAGTTGTGCGAGCGAGTTGAGGAAGGGCAGGGCGATCGTCCGAGCGAAATCGAATGTCGCCAAGCTGAACATTCCAAGGGGGAATACCGTGCTCCACCGCAAGGGGTTGTAAGAGACGCCGGCTCCGCGCCGCCTCACGCGTAAGATCTCCGCCACACATAGATAAGGTACCCAAGCTGCCCCGCCCAGCCATGTCGCGACCACAGCGCCGGCGAAGACCTGGCTTAGGAACGATCCCCCCATCCCATGGAGGACGTCAGTCAGCCCGACGGTCGAGATTGCCAGCGCGCCCATCGTGATCCAGTAGTCGGGCGTCAGATCACCGAGACCGACCTCGCCTCGGACCAGGCGGCGCACGATCAGCATGATCAGGACGAGGTAAAGCGCCAGACCGAGAGCCCAAAAGCCGAAGCTGAGGTCGATCGCCACGCGGCTCCCGAGCTCACCGACGTCAGTGCCGGCCAGTATCGAAAGTGACTGCGTCGCCACCACCGCGAGCAGCCAGGAACCGCGGACCGCGTTTGCTGCACCGTCTCTGAATTGGTTAAGGACAAAGGCCGCAGAGATGGCAATGGCTCCAATCCAGCCCAGGGTCGCGAGTCCACCGAAGATGTAGGGGGCCGCCGGCAACAGACTGGCGAGGCGAGCGCCGAGCACGCCGCACGCGGCGACCCAGGTGAACAACACGAGCGCGGCGTGCGGACCGTCCTTGCCGATCAAGATTGACTTAGGACGGCTGACCGCGCGGAGCAGGTTGCTGGCGAGCACGGCAAGAAAGACGGCCACTGCCAGATCAAGAAGGACTGCGGAGAGCAGCGGCTGACCGTCGCGGGCTGCCGCGACGGAAAGAATGCCGCCCGCCATGATTGGGCTGAAATCCCGAAAGCGGTTCGCCACACTAACGGACAGGCTCGCGGGCCGGCCCGGGGAGCAGGCCCGGCTTGGAGCCGGACCTGCGGAAGGTCCTATTGCTCGGCTCGCCCGGCTTCCTCGCGGCCGCGGCGGGCGATCTCCTCGACCACCACGGGATCGGCCAGGGTCGTCGTGTCGCCGAGGGTCCGGTTTTCGGCCACGTCCCGGAGCAGGCGGCGCATGATCTTGCCGGACCTGGTCTTGGGCAGCTCAGGCGTGAAGACCACGTTGGCGGGCGCCGCGAACTTGCCGATCTTACGGCCGACATGCTCGCGCAACTCGCGGATCATCTCGACCGTTCCCTCGCGGTCGCCCTTGAGGATGACATAGGCGACGATCGCCTGGCCCGTCTGCGGATCCGAGCGCCCGCACACGGCGGCCTCCGCCACCATCGGGTGGTCCACCAAAGCTGATTCGACCTCGATCGTCGAGATGCGGTGGGCGGACACGTTCATCACGTCGTCGACCCGGCCCATCAGCCAGAAGTCCCCGTCTTCGTCCACGCGAGCCCCGTCCCCCGTGAAGTAGACGCCGGGGAACCGTTCCCAATAAGTCTTGCGAAAGCGGTCGGCGTCTTTGTAGAGCCCGCGCAGCATCGCCGGATACGGAGTCTTGATCACAAGGTAGCCGGCGCCGCCGGGTCCGACCTGCCTGCCCTTGTCGTCGTAGACCGCGGCTTCGATTCCGGGGAAAGGCCTGGTCGCCGACCCCGGCTTGAGGGTTGTGAGTCCGGGCAGCGGCGAGATCAGGATCATGCCGGTCTCCGTCTGCCACCAGGTGTCGACGACAGGGCACCGGTCGCCACCGATGTTTTCGCGATACCAGACCCAGGCTTCGGGGTTGATCGGCTCCCCCACCGTGCCCAGCAGTCGGAGCGAGCCGAGGTCGTGCCTCTTGGCATATTCCGGACCCCACTTGACGTGGGTCCGGATCGCAGTCGGCGAGGTGTAGAGGACGCTCACCTTGTAGCGCTCGACGATCGCCCACCAGCGGTCCTTGTCCGGAAAGTCGGGCGTCCCCTCGTAAAGGACGCTGGTCGTCTGGTTGCACAGCGGCCCATAGACGATGTAGCTGTGTCCGGTGATCCAGCCGATGTCGGCGGCACACCAATAAACGGTGTCCGGCTTGATGTCGAAGATGTAGTGGTGCGTCGTGGACGTCCCGACCAGGTAGCCGGCGGTGGTGTGCATCACGCCTTTCGGCTTGCCGGTGGTGCCGCTCGAGTACATGAGGAACAGGAGGTCTTCAGAGTCCATCGGCTCGCAGGGGCACGAGCGCGGATCATCGTCGACGCCCTGGGTCAGGTGCTTCCACCAGACGTCGCGTCCCTCCTTCATCAGGACAGTCCCGCCGTTACGCTGCAGGACAACGCAGGACTGCACCATGGGCGAGCTGGCCATTGCTTCGTCGGCGGTCTTCTTCAACGCCACGCGGTTGCCTCGCCGCCAGCCCTCATCCTGGGTGATCAGGACCTCGCAGCCCATGTCGTTCAAGCGTCCGGCCAGTGATTCGGCACTGAACCCGCCGAAGACGACAGTGTGCGGCGCGCCGAGGCGGGCGCAGGCCAGCATGGCGATGGGCAGCTCAGGGACCATGCCCATGTAGATGCCGACATTGGTCCCCTTCCTGACTCCGAGCTTCTTGAGCCCGTTGGCGAACCTCACCACCTCGCTCTGCAGGTCGGCGAATGTCAGGGTGCGGCGCTCGCCTTCCGGCTCACCCTCCCAGTAATAAGCGACCTTTTGGCCCTTGCCGGCCTCGACGTGGCGATCGACGCAGTTGTAGCAGGCGTTGGTCAGGCCGCCCAGGAACCACTTGGCGTAAGGCAGGTCCCACTCATAGAGCTGGCTGTAGGGTCGAAACCAGGTGAGGCGATTTTTCCCCTCCTCGTCCCAGAAATCCTCCAGGCTCTTGTTGTAGATGTCCGGCTGTGCGTTTGCCGTCTTGGCGAACTTCGGGTCGGGCGGGTAGCGCCGCTCCTCCGAGAGCAGCGTTTCGATGGCACCGGCTTGTCTCTGCATCCTGTGTTTCTCCTGTGGGTTTGTTGACTTACTGGGATCGGCGGTTGCCTGTGCATGCGCTGGCCGCCTGACACTCATGAGTGCACCATCCTTGTCGATCAGAGTTGGCGGGCCGGAATTGGCCCCCTAGCTCGCAAGCTATGCGCGGTTGGCCTCCGCCGCTGTGCGCGTACTAACAGGGGGCGCGGCTTCGAGACTGTTAGCGGACGCACGGTCTGGCGTGCCCGGCTGGCGCGACGGTCATGTCGATGCCCTGGCAGTGGCAGTGGCTACTGCAGCTGCTGCAGAACGACCCCTCGGCCTTTGGTCAGATGGCCTTTGTCTGGCTGTGCGCCATAGCCCTCGGCATCAGTTGGTACGCATCCAGGATTCCGCGGCGCATCGCGCCGGCAGACCTGGAGCGGATACATCGAGAAGTGGACGAGATGAAGGAGAGGATTCGCGATGGTGTCCGCGATGGTAGGCCGGTGCACGCACTGCAACAACGGCTCGAGGGACTGCGTGAAAGCCTTCCCTCAGGCGACGCGCGACGCTGAAGAGTAACTCCATGGCGATCCGATGGCAGGATGCGACGGCCCCGCTGGAGCGTCTCGGATCCAGTGCTCAGGCCGTGGCTGGAACCGCGGCTCGTGCCCAGAGACCACGCAGGGCTCGGACATGGTCGGCGCTGTAAATCTGCTCGGCGGCACGAAGTGATGGATTCCGCTGAACCGTCGGATGTGCACGTTTGGGAGCAGGCGAGCAAGGATCCCCGCTCTGACCTCTTGGTCACCCGTCAGATCGCCGTAGCCGACAAACACGGGAAAACGGCATTCGCGTAGCCGCGCCCGGTCGACCCGATACTCCGCAAACGCACCCATCATGGCCGCGATACCGGCCGGGCGCTTGAGCATCCACGGCGGCGGTGGGCCGGCCGGGGGGGCACCTCGACTCCTGGTCGCACTTGCACCCCGACGAACGCGCGCATGAATTCCGATCCGTTGAGCCCCACCAGCGCCTCTCGCAGCCGTCGCTCGAATTGGGCTTCCTCTGAATTCAGGTCTCCGGGCACAGACGCCGGCTCGAAGAGCGCCAGGCTGAGCAGCCGATCGGGATGGGCGCCGGCGAACGCCAGGGAAACGAAACCACCGCCTGAATAGCCGAGCAGGTGGAAGCGGTCGAGGCCAAGCGTGTCAGCGAACGGGCGACCGCTTGAACTTCCAGCTCGATCGAGTAGCCGGCTGGGGGTTCCTCGTCGGCATAGACCTCCAGGTCCTTGAAGTTGAGGTGAACGTCGCCGCCGAGCGCTGATGCCAGCGATGAATAGCGCATCGCGGCCGGCATGACGCCGCCTGGAATGGCAATCACCTCAATCGTCATGTCGTCACCTCCGCAGTGATGGAGAGACCAATCGCATCGGTCTGCACGCCGACTTTCTCATAGATGTGGCGAACGTTGCACTACTCGATCATGGCGACGGCGCGACACGGAGCGGCTTCGCCTCCCTGGAAGCGCCAGGGGTAGCAGCCGAACAGGATCTTCCGATCCAGCACCTCATCGATCTGGCCGCCGAGGTTTTCGATGTGCACGACGTCGTGCGGGAACAGCAGCGTGTGCATGATCTGGTAGTCGGCCTTCGGAAAGACCTCGTCGAGGGTGCGGCCCAGCTTCTTCTCTGCCTCCTCCGCCTCGTCGGCCCGGATGCGGCGGATGACCGTGTTCATCGGGTGGTCGGTGGTGCCGGCGTCGATGGCGAGCCAGCGCACACCCCGCTCCAGGACCCATTCCGCGAACGCCCGCGTGGGCCCGGGATGCCTGATGAAATAACGGGTCTCGTCCACCTCTGAGCGGTCCTTCCAGTTCTCCGGGTAGTACTTGTGATAGCCGGTGTGGACGACCAGGATGTCGCCTCGCTCGATGCGGTGGCCGGTGTCGCGCTCCCACTGCTCGAAGTGCTCCGGGCCGTAGAGGTCGTAGTCACCGATGCCCATGCGCTCGAGGTCAACCACGCACGCGGGCCCAACCAAAAACTCGAGCGGCAGGTCGCCGATGAACTTCCCGCCGGAGAGAAAGTGCGCCGGGGCGTCGAGGTGCGTGCTGACGTGCAGCGTCATCGTGATCTCCTGGCCGCCCGCTTTCTCAAACGCCAGCCGCTTGATCCACCGGATGGCAGGGCCCGGGTAGCCGGCGAAGGCCGGCGTGTGCAGCGAGAAGTCCTGGGTCAGGTCGAGGAATTTCATCGCGTCACGCCGATTGGTTTGTCAGCCACGCGGGAAACAATGCCACAGCCGCGCCAGGCGCTACTCACCTG
>JBOHUQ010000138.1:0-6597 GCA_050734495.1 Candidatus Dormibacteraceae bacterium | reverse complement strand
ATCGACGCCACGCCCCCGGAACTGGTCGACGACATCCTGGAGCGCGGTCTCGTGGTGTGCGGCGGAGGGGCGTTGCTCGCGGGTCTCGACCGTCTGTTTGCGCACGAGACACTCCTGCCGGTGCGTGTCGCCGAGGACCCGCTGACCTGCGTTGTGCGTGGCACCGGGATCGTGCTCGAGAAGATCGACACCCTTGACCGGGTCCTGCTGCGGACGCGCCGCGTCAGGGCGCTTCGCTACTAGGGATCGCTGGTGTACCGAAGGAGCCAGCCCCGCTCGACCGGACTCTTCCTCGCCCTGTGCGCGGCGATGCTCCTGCTCGCCATGGTGACCGAGCAGACGTGGGCCGCGGGAGCTCGCGGCGTGGTCAAGAGCACGCTGGCGCCGCTCGAAGCCGCGATGACTCAGCTCGCGGGCAACTTCGACCGGGTCACGGCGGTCTTCGGAGACGTCTCCGCGCTCCACGCGGAGAACCAGCGATTGACCGCGGCCGACCAGGCGCTTCGCCGGCAGGTGGTCGAGCTCAATGGCGCCGCCAAGGAGAATGCCACCCTTCGCCAGGCGCTCGACTTCGAGCGCTCATTTGGCCACCACATGGTGGCTGCGCAGATCGTCGGTCGCGGTCCGGACGGCTTCAGCCGCACCCTGGAGGTCGACCGCGGGACCGCGGAAGGCGTGCGACCGGGGATGATCGTGACGACCGGCGCCGGGCTGGTGGGAAGCGTGCAGGAGGCCGGCCCTCATGGCGCGATCGTGCAGACGCTCGCGGATCCACAGAGCCGCGTGAACGTTTTTCTTTCGAAGTCCGGCTTGCAGGGCACGGTTACCGGAGGACCGGCGGCGCTTCAGCTCGACATCTTGCATACAGTCGGAATCACGCCCTCCAGTGGCGAGTGGGCCCTCACGAGCGGCGTCGGCGGAGGCTATCCGCGCGGATTGGTGGTCGGAGAGCTTGCCTCCATCACGCATCGAGACTCGTCGACCAGCGACCAGGCGCTCGTGGCCTGGGTGAACGACCCCGGCGCGATCAGCCTCGTCCTGGTGATCACTGATTTCGTTCCGTCGTGAAGCGTCTCGGCATAGCCGCGCTGCTGCTCATGACCGTCCTGGTCCAGGTGACATGGGCGCCTCGGATGACAGTGGCCGGGGCATTTCCGAATCTCGCGCTGGTCGCTGTGATCGCCATCACATGGACCGCTGGCGTCCGGCAGGGTATGGCGTGGGCATGCCTCACGGGGCTCATGCTCGACCTGACAGCGGACGGTCCGCTCGGCCCGCACGCCTTGGCCCTCCTCGCGGGCGCCTACCTGACCGGCTTCTGGATCCGCAACCTCGCTCGCGAGAGCCTGCTGCACCCGTTGGTCGCGGTCGCCGCGAGCACGGCCGTCTACTCGGCCGTCCTCGTGCTGTCCGATGACGTCCTCGGCCTGCCGGTGCCGCCACTGGGCGTTGCGCTGCAGCTCCTCGTCGCCGCCTCGGTGTACAACGCGGCCCTGATGCCGATCGCCCTGGCCATGGTGCGCAAGCTGCATTCACCGGGGACGCGGCGCCCGGAGCCGGTTTGATCCAGCTGGGAGGCGTGACCCCCAGGGCTCGATGGTCCATGCGGCTGGTGGCCGCCGCCTTGCTGGCCGTGGTGGTGATCGGCGCGTTGGCCGTCAAGCTGGCCCAGCTCCAGGTCGCCGACGGCGCGATCCTCGCCGGCATGGCTCGGGCCAATTCCCTGCATCGAGTGGTCCTGGAGGCGGATCGCGGAATCATCTACGACCGCCATGGCGTGCCTCTCGTGTCCAACAGCCCCGTCTGGACCCTCGAGGTGATGCCCGCGGGGATGCCGCTCGATGCCCGTAAGCGTGCCATCGAGCTCGCGGAGCTGGCGCGCATCACCGGTCAACCCGAGCTGCAAGTCGCGGCGGATCTCGCGGCGGGAGATGACTATTCAAGTGTTCGCCTCGAACCCAACCTTTCGCAGGAACAGGAGCTTGCGATCAACGAGCGGCTGGCCCAGCTGCCCGGCGCCGCGCTCGTGCAGCGGGCCGTGAGGACCTATGTCGACCCGCTGGTCTTCGGGCATGTGCTCGGCTACGTCGGCCCGTTGAGCGGCGCCGACGTAAAGCGCCTTGCCAACCTCGGTTACCGGCCGGGCGAGGTCGTGGGCAAAGTTGGAGTGGAGGCGGGCCTCGAGACGCTGCTTCGCGGCAGGAACGGTTGGGCCGACGTCGAGGTGGACGCCCGCGGAGACATCGTCAGGACGATTGCCACGCAGGCGCCGGTGCCAGGCGACTCGGTATACCTCAGCCTCGACGCGTCGCTGCAGCGTGCGACCGCCCAGTCGCTGGCGGCGGGGCTCGTTCGCGACGGCAAGACTGCCGGCGCCTCTGTCGTCATCGATCCCCGCACTGGAGAGGTGCTTGCGCTCGTCAGCCTGCCGGGATACGACACCAACCTTTTCACGCATGGCATCAGCCAGGCCGATTACAGCAGCTTGATCAACAATCCCGACCGGCCGCTGTTGAACCGGGCGATTGCGGGCCAGTACGCGCCCGGCTCGACCTTCAAGATGGTCACCGCGACGGCGGGTCTGCAGGAGGGCAAGATCACCTCTAGCACGTTGCTCTCGTGCCCGCCATACATCAACGTGAACGGCTGGATCTATCACAACTGGGCGTCGTACAGCCTGGGCCAGATGAACGTCGCCAAGGCGCTGGCGACCTCGTGCGACACGTTCTTCTACCAGGTCGCCGCGATGGTCGGCGACGTGACTCTTGCGAAATACGCCCGCGCGTTCGGTTTCGGGCAGGCCATGAGCATCGAGATGCCCGGCGTGATGGCGGGCCTGGTGCCGGACAGCATCTGGAAGCAGCTGCAGTGCGGTGTGCCCAACCTCAACTCGGACGCGTGCCGTTGGAACACCGGAGACACCATCACGTTCGGAATCGGCCAGTCCTACCTGCTGACCACGCCGCTGAACCAGGCGGTCTACGTCGCCGCCCTGGCCAACGGCGGCCAGGTGATGAGGCCAACCTTGCTCGACGCCGTGCGCGACGCTTCGGGACGTGAGATTCAGTCGCTGCATCCGCAGGTGACCGGCACCGTTCCCGCGTCCGCGGCCAACCTGATGGCGGTACGCGAGGGGATGCGTGAAGAGATCAACCGGCCGTACAACATGAACTACTGGTTCCGCGCAGCGGGTGTGCCCGCGGACGGTGGCGGCAAGACGGGCACCGCCCAGTGGGGCGGCAGCGGCCTCGATCTCCCGACCCACGCATGGTTTGTCTTCTTCGCACCCTACGTGCAGCCGGAGGTGGCCCTTTCGATCTTTGTCGAAAGGGGTGAGCTGTCGGAGGTGGAAGCAGCGCCGATCGGGGTGGATGTGATGAGGTTCTATCGCGATCACGTAAGCGCCATCCGCGCCACCAACTAGGTGACGACGACCGCAGCCTGGGGCCGGCTCGACCGCCTGCAGCTCCTGCTCATCGGGATGCTGGCGGCACTCGGCCTGATGACCGTCTACAGCGCGCAGGCGGATTGGGGCAGGCAGCTGTTGTGGCTGGTGCTCGGGGCCTGCGCCTATACCGCCGCCTCCGCCTTCGACTACCGGCGCCTGCGCGAAGTCGCTCCAGGTCTCTACGTCGGCATGATCCTCATCCTGCTGGCGGTCCACCTGGTGGGGCATGCGGCCCTGGGCGCCCGCAGGTGGCTTTCCGTGGCCGGCTTCCCGCTCGAACCATCGGAGCTGTCGAAGCTGCTGCTCGTGGTCATCCTCGCCGCACATCTCAGCCGGAGCGAGGCGGTTTCCTGGAGATCCTTTGGTCTCACGCTCCTATTGGTGGCTCCGGCGGCCGGCCTGATCCTCACCCAGCCGGACCTCGGCACCACGATCGTCCTAGTGGCCGTGGTTTTCGGGATGCTGTTCCTCGCGAAGGCACGCGCCTGGCAGCTCTTCTCCCTCATCTTCGCGGCGGGCGTCGCGCTGCCCCTGCTGCCGTACCTTCTCCACGGCTACCAGCGCAATCGCCTCGAGATCTTTCTCGACCCAAACCAGGACCCGCTCGGCGCCGGATACAACCTGCTCCAGGCACGCATCGCGGTGGGCGCGGGCGGCCTGTTCGGCCAGGGCTGGCTGCACGGGTTGCAGGGCCAGCTCGGTTTCGTGCCCGAACGCGCGACCGACTTCGTCTTCGCCATCTTCGCCGAGGAGTTCGGCCTGCTCGGAAGCCTGGTCCTGCTCGCGGTTTTCGGGTTGCTGCTGATTCGCCTCCTGCGAGCGGCCGTCGTGGGGCCGGACAGGTTCGGCGAGCTGCTCGCGGGCGGGGTGTTCGTGATGATCCTGGTCCAGGTCGCCGAGAACGTCGGCATGAACATCGGACTCCTGCCGATTGCGGGCATCCCGCTGCCGCTGATCTCGTACGGGGGATCCGCGACGATCACCACCCTGGCGGCGCTGGGCCTCGTCCAGTCCGTGGCGCTGCGGCGCCGGGAGGTCGTCCTCGGAGACGGTGCCCTTGGTACAATCACTCGCCGTGCCCAAGCCTGATGCTTCGCTGTCGGCCGTCGTCGTCAGCGGAGGGAAGCAGTATCGCGTAGCTCCAGGCGACAAGATCCTGGTCGACCGCCTCTCGGCGGAGCCCGGGTCGTCGCTGAAGCTCGGCCGCGTGCTGCTGCTTCGAAACGGGGACGACATCACGGTCGGCTCGCCGGGCGTGGACGGCCTGGACGTCGAGGTCAGGGTGCTCCAGCACCGCCGCGGACCGCGCCTGGAGAGCATTCGCTACAAGTCCAAAAAGCGTGTCAGGGTGCACCACGGCGGGCGGGCGGATCTGACGGCCCTCGAGATCATCGCGGTCGGTGGTTTCACGGGCGAGACGAGGACCAAATCTGAGACCGCGACGGACACCAAGCCCAAGGCGAAAGCCCCTGACAAGCCGCGCGCCAAGCGTGCGGCCAAAGCCGAAGTGGCTGCCCCTGTCGCTGAAGACAAATCTGCGAAGCGGGCGCCTCGCAAGAAGGAAACCAAGTAATGGCACATAAGAAAGGAGGCGGCTCATCTCGCAACGGCCGCGATTCCAACCCGCAGATGCTCGGAGTGAAGATCTACGGCGGCCAGGTGGTGGGCGCCGGCGCGATCCTCGTCCGGCAGCGCGGCACCAAGATCACCGCTGGAACGGGCGTTGGCCTCGGCCGCGACCACACGCTGTTCGCGCTCGTCCCCGGCCACGTGCGCTATGAGCGGGTCGGCAAGGACGGCCGCCGCGTCAGCGTCGGCGCTGCCGCGCAGGGCGCAGAGCTCGAAACGAAAATCCCGGACTGACAGTCGGCGGCAGTTCGTCGACTCGGTACGCATCGCCGTGCGAGGCGGGCGCGGTGGGAAAGGTTCATCCTCATTTCGGCGCGAGCCGTTCACGCCCCGCGGCGGCCCTGACGGAGGAGATGGCGGGCGCGGCGGCTCAGTGCTCATGAAGGCGACCACGGGGATCTCCGACCTATCGCTCTACAAGCAGCGCGCGCGCTGGAACGCAGAAGCCGGCGCCGACGGAGCGGGTGGTCGCAAGACCGGGCGCGGCGGCGCCGACATCGTGCTGGACGTACCGGTCGGCACTGTGGTGCTCGACGAAGAAGGCGTGCTCGTGGCCGACCTGGATCGGGCCGGCGCTGAGGCGACGATTGCGCACGGCGGTACGGGGGGTCGCGGTAACGTCCACTTCAAGAGCTCGACCCGTCGCGCACCGGATTACGCGGAGCCCGGGTTCAAAGGCGACGAGCGAACGCTGGTCCTCGACCTGAAGCTCATCGCCGACGTCGGGCTCGTGGGCAAGCCGAACGCCGGCAAGTCTTCGCTGTTGAGCTCGCTGACGGCAGCGCGACCGAAGGTGGCCGATTATCCGTTCACGACGCTGGACCCGGAGCTCGGCGTCGCGGAGTCTCCTGGCGGACGGATCGTGATCGCCGACATACCCGGGCTCATCGAGGGCGCGGCCACAGGGGCCGGCCTGGGGCTTCGATTTCTGCGCCACGTCGAGCGGACGCGAGTCCTGGTCTACGTCCTCGACGGCTCGGCGGAGGATCTTTGGGCCGACCTCGAGACGGTGCGCACAGAGGTCGAGCAGTTCTCGCCGCAGCTCGCCCTGCGGCCGTTCGTGGTCGCGATCAACAAGCTCGACCTCGAGGCGACCCGGCGCCGACAGACGCGCAACCGGCGCCCGGATGTCTATTTCATCTCCGCCCTTACGGGCGAAGGTCTCCCAGAGTTGATGAGGGCGATGGTGAACGCGCTCATGGTGGCGCCAGAAGTGACCGCGCAAGGGTTGCCCTCAAAGACAAAGCTGCGGGAGAGGACGGTCCCAATCGCCCTTTCGGTGGCTCGCGAGCCGTCGGGCTTTGTGGTGACTGGTGACCGAGTCGAGTACCTCGTCGAGCGCACGGACCTCGAATCGGAAGGCGCGCTCGCTCGTTTCCAGTCCGAGCTGGACCGGCTGGGCGTCAACGCGGCGCTCGAGTCGGCGGGCGTGCAGCCCGGCGACACCGTGAAGATCTCGGGAATCGAGTTCGAATATCAACCGTGAAATATATGAGAAGGAACCGTGGCCGGTTCCTTCT
>JBOHUQ010000137.1:0-16014 GCA_050734495.1 Candidatus Dormibacteraceae bacterium | reverse complement strand
CACCGCGGCCGCCGCTGTCAGGTTGATTCGCAAGCTCGGCGGCGAGGTGATCGGCGTGCAGGTTCTCATCGAGCTCGAGGCCCTGGGTGGTCGAAAGCTCCTCGAGGGCGTCGAAGTTATCAGCGAGATCGTGTATTGAGGAGATGACAAGAGACTTGAAAGTCAACGCCAAAGGCAGCGACGTCAAAGACCTGAACCTTGCCTCTCAGGGTCAGGATCTGATCGACTGGGCTGCGCGCGAGATGCCGGTCTTGACCCTGATCCGCGCGCGATTCGCGAAGGAGCTTCCGCTCAAAGGGCTGAAGCTCGCAGCGTGCCTGCACGTGACCAGTGAGACGGCCAACCTGATGCTGACCCTCAAGGCCGGCGGCGCCGACGTCGCCCTGTGCGCGTCCAACCCGCTTTCCACCAACGATGCCGTCGCCGCCGCGCTTGCATCACAACATGCGATCAAGACGTACGCGATTCGCGGCGAGGACAACGACACGTACTACGAGCACATCGAGGCAGCTCTCGACCATCGGCCGTCGTTCACGATGGATGACGGCGCCGACCTTGTCTCGGTCCTGCACAAGTCCCGTCAGGACCAGCTGCCCGAGGTCATCGGGGGCACGGAGGAGACGACGACCGGCGTGGTCAGGCTGCGCGCGATGGCTGAGAAAGGTGTACTCCGCTACCCGATCGTCGCCGTCAACGAGGCCGACACGAAGCACATGTTCGACAACCGGTACGGAACGGGCCAGTCCACGATCGACGGGATCATCCGAGCCACCAACGTCCTGCTGGCCGGGAAGACGTTCGTCATCGCGGGCTATGGTTGGGTGGGCCGCGGGTTGGCTTCCAGGGCGAAGGGTCACGGCGCCGAAGTCGTCATCACGGAGATCGACTCGGTGAAGGCGTTGGAGGCGGCGATGGACGGCTTCCGGGTCATGAAGATGGATGAGGCCGCTCGCGAAGGCGACATCTTCGTCACGGTCACGGGGGACGTGAACGTGCTGGACCGCCAGCACTTTGAGGCGATGAAAGATGGAGCGATCCTCGCCAACTCCGGGCATTTCAACTCGGAGATCAACCTCAAAGCCATGGACCAGATCGCAACGGGCGTGCGCCAGGTCAGGCCGTCGGTGCAGGAGTACAAGATGGGGGACGGCCGCCGGCTGCACGTGCTGGCCGAGGGGCGCCTGATCAACCTGGCCGCCGCCGAGGGCCATCCGGCCGCGGTGATGGACATGAGCTTCGCCAACCAGGCGCTGTGCGCGGAGTACCTGGCCAGGCAAGCGAAGACTCTCGAGCGCAAGGTATACGACGTGCCGGATGACATCGACGCCGAAGTGGCGCGTTTGAAGCTCAAAGCGATGGGCATCGAGATCGACACCCTGACGCCGGAGCAGGCGCACTACCTGTCGTCGTGGGAAGAAGGGACCTAGACCATCTTCGGGCCCGCTCGGCGCACCTGGGTGCTGGGCGGAGGCGGCGCGCGAGGCGCCGCGCAAGTCGGGGTCCTGCAGGCGCTGTTCGAGGCCGGGATCGACCCTCCAACGTCGGTCGTTGGAACCAGCGTGGGCGCTCTCAACGGCAGCGCGATCGCGGCTTATCCGTCGCTCGCCGGCACCATGATGCTGCGCGAGGTCTGGATGTCTCGCCAGGCGATCGAGGTGTTCCGCGCTCACCCGCTCGGCATGATCCTCTCCGGCCTCAAGCGAGACCAGCTGAGCGCGTTTCCACAGCAGAACATCCGCCGGCTCGTCGACAGGGCGCAGGCGCTTACGGGCATCACCACGTTCGAGCAGCTCCGGATACCCCTCGCGGTCGTCGCCACAGACCTGAATGCGGGCAAGCCCGCGGTGTTCCGCTCCGGAGACCTCACGCCTGCCCTCCTCGCGTCCACGGCCATCCCGGGATTGTTTCCGACGGTCCGGATCGGTGAGCGCGAGCATTTTGACGGCGGGGTCGTGGACAACACGCCCCTCAATATCGCCGTGGCCGATGGAGCCAAGGAGATTCTTGCCGTCAGTCTCATGGGTGGGGGTGAGGTCGCGGTGGTGCCCAGCAGCCTGCCCGAGCTCATCGCGCGAACGCTTCAACTTTCACTGCACCACCAGATGCTCGCCGACTACGAGCAGCTGCGAGACCGTGGGCGGATCGTCGTCCTGTGCCCCGTCACGTCGCCGACCGCGACGTGGGAGATGAAGCGCGAACGCCTGGATGCGGTGATGGAGTCAGCCCGCGCGGCGACCGCCACGCTGCTGGCCAAACGGGGCTCGAGGCTGTTCCGTCACTCAGGGATCCACTACCTCGAACTGGTATGAGAAGGAACCGTGGCCGGTTCCTCACGCATTGCGTGGATGAAGACAAAGTTGCGGCGGGATAAACGCGGCCGCCAGGCCACGCTGGTGAGGTAGGATTCGCCCCGTCCCAGAGGTATGAACCTGGCGCTTGGGGATCGCCCTTGCCGGCGCGGGAGATTCAATGGAGGACTTTGCCGCCATGTCGGAGTCGACCCTGTTCACGTCCGAGTCGGTCACGGAGGGCCATCCGGACAAGCTCGCCGACCAGATCTCGGATGCCATCCTCGACGCCATCCTCTCGAAGGACCCGCTGGCCCGCGTCGCCTGCGAAGCGATAGTCACCACCGGGCTGGTGATCGTGGTCGGCGAGATCACGACCGACTGCTACGTCGACATCCCTCGGATCATCCGGCAGACGGTTCGCGAAGTGGGCTACACGCGGGCCAAGTACGGCTTTGACGCCGAGACGTGCGGGGTAGTCACCAGCATCGACGAACAGTCCCCGGACATCGCGCAGGGTGTGGACGTCGGCGGCGCGGGCGACTCCGGGATGATGTTCGGCTTCGCCTGCGACGAGACTCCGGAGCTCATGCCGCTGCCGATCATGCTCGCCCACCGGCTGGCGCGCCGGCTGGCCGACGTACGCCGCAACAAGACGCTGACGTATCTGAGGCCCGATGGCAAGGTCCAGGTCACCGTCCGCTACGGGGAGGACGGTCGGCCGGCCGGCGTGGACAGCGTCGTGCTCTCAACGCAGCACCACGACGAGATCGCCACCGAGCAGCTGCGTGCCGACATCACCGAGCACGTCATCGACGCCGTCATCCCGGCCGACCTGCGAGCCGCCGGCATCCGCACATTCATCAACCCCACAGGCCGATTCGTGGTCGGCGGGCCGGTCGCCGACGCGGGTCTCACCGGCCGCAAGATCATGGTCGACACCTACGGCGGCTACGCCCGCCACGGAGGCGGATGCTTCTCGGGCAAGGACCCGACAAAGGTGGACCGCGCGGGAGCATACGGCGCCCGGCACGTCGCCAAGAACGTCGTCGCCGCCGGGCTGGCGTCGCGGTGCGAGGTGCAGATCTCGTACGCGATCGGAGTGGTCAAGCCTGTGGCGATTCGCATCGACACATTTGGCAGCGGGAAGGTGCCGGACTCGGCGATCTCGACTGCCGTGAGCAAGCTCTTCGACCTGAGTCCGCTCGGCATCATCAAGGAGCTCAACCTCCGGCGACCGCTGTTCCGCCAGACTGCGGTATACGGCCATTTCGGGCGGACGGACATCGATGCGCCTTGGGAGTCGACCGTGCGGGCCAAGGAGCTCGCCGAAGAGCTGGCCGCACACCGCGCGTCCTCGTCGACGTAGTCGACGAGCTTTGGTTTGACACGCACCGTCGCGGTCATCCCAGCAGGTGGCGCGGGCACGCGACTCTGGCCGCGCTCGCGCAGCTCGACGCCCAAGCACGTGCTGCCGCTGGGAGCTCACGGCGAGCCCTTGCTGCGAGCGACCTACGACCGCGCCACGTCGCTGGCTGACGAGGTGTTCGTCCTCACGGAGGTGAGTCAGCGACCGATCATCGAAGCCGTCCTCCCCGAGCTCGATCGCTCGCATCTGATCCTCGAACCGCAAGCGCGCGGCACGACGAACGCGTACGGCCTTGCCTCGCTTTTGCTGGCCGAACGCGACCCGTCGATCGTGATGTTGACGCTCCCGGCCGATCATGTCGTGCGCGGGACGGCCAAGATCGCCAGGGCCGCGCGGACCGCGGTTCGCGCGGCGGACACCATGGGCTCGCTGGTGACAGTCGGGCTCAAGCCCACGTTTCCATCGATCGGCCTCGGCTACATCCACGCACCGGGTCGCCTGAAAGACGGCACCTTGCGAGTGAAGCGATTCATCGAGAAGCCGGGTCAGGCGGCGGCGCGGCGGTATATGCGCGCCGGTGGCTATTACTGGAACCTCGCCTGGTTCAGCTGGCGGGTCGAAGTTTTCATCGAGGAGCTCGCTCTCCACGCCCCCAGGCACCTCGCTGGCCTGCGCAAGGTGGTCGCGGCGCAGAAAGCGGGCGACGAACCTGGTGCGGCGAGCCTGTACGGCCGCCTCCCGGTCGAGGTGGTCGACCGCAGCGTGATGGAGAAGACGGACCGTTTGCTGCTGGTACCCGCCGATTTCGACTGGGCCGACATCGGCAACTGGTCCGAGCTCGGCGACCGCGTGCGGGCCGACGCTCGGGGCAACTCGGTCCAGGGAGAGACGATTCTGGTCGACACCAAGGGCAGCTTGATCCTCGGAGATCGCCGGCTGGTGGCTGCGATCGGCCTCGAGGACATGATCATCATCGACTCGGAAGACGCGCTGCTCGTGGTCCCCAGGTCACGTGCGCAGGATGTCCGGAAGGTGGTCGACGCCCTCAGGCGGGCACGCAAGACCCGTTACCTATAACCACTCCACGAAGTCTTCGAATCCGCGGGGACCCGGTTAGCTAACCTTTCACGGATGATGCAGAGGGCACCGATCAAGTTCGGGACTGACGGGTGGCGGGGGGTAATCGCCGACGACTTCACCTACGAGAACGTGCGTCGCGTCGCGCAGGGCACAGCCGAGTACATGAAGTCTCGATCAACCAACCCGCAAGCGGTCGTCGGTTATGACTGCCGGTTCGCCTCTGAGGATTTCGCGCGCACCGTCGCCGAGATATTCGCGACCAACGGCGTGGGGACTGTCATCTTCGACCGGCCGTCGCCTACGCAAGTCGCCTCGTGGACGGTGATCGATCGCAAGGCGACCGGTGCGGCCGTGGTCACCGCCAGCCACAACCCGTACCAGTTCAACGGCATCAAGTACAAGCCCGAGACGGGCAGCTCCGCGCCGAGCGAGGTGATCGCCGACCTGGAGAGCCGCATCAACGCACTGTCCGGAGTGCCCCAGATCGACCACCGCGCCGCCCGCGACCTCATCTCGACCATCGACCCGCGCCAACCCTATTACGCGCAGATCGCTCGCATCGTCGACGTCGACGCGATCCGTGATGCCGGCCTGCGGGTGGTCCACGAGTGCATGTACGGCTCGGGCTATGGCTACGTCGGCGACCTCGTCGGCAGCGGGCGCACCAATGTGACTGAGCTCCACAACCAGCGGAACCCGCTGTTTGGTGGAATCAGCCCCGAGCCCATCCGTCCCAACATCGATTCGGCGCTCGCCTTCATGAAGGTGGGCGGACACGACCTGTGCATCTGCACAGACGGGGACGCCGACCGCGTGGGGATCATCGACGAGACGGGCACGTTCATCAATCAGCTGCAGGTGTTCGCGCTGCTGATGCTCTATCTCTTCGAGGTACGGGGGATGCGGGGTCCTGTGATCAAAACGGTGAACATGACCGCGATGGTGGACAAGCTCGGCGCGGATTTCGGCGCCAAGGTTTTCGAGGTGCCGGTCGGCTTCAAGTACGTGGCCCCGAAGATGATGGAAACGGATGCGGTGCTCGGCGGCGAGGAGTCGGGGGGCTTCGGGATCCGCGGTCACATTCCCGAGCGCGACGGAATCCTCGTGGGTCTGCTGTTCGCAGACATGATCGTGAAGGCCGGCAAACCCCTGTCCTCCATCCTCTCCGACCTCGAACGGCGCGTCGGACCACACGCTTACGCGCGGCATGACATCCATCTCGACCGTGAGACATATGACACCGACCGCAAGCGGATTCTCGAGACGCTCGAGAAGAACGAACCTCAGGAGGTTGCGGGAGTCCGCGTGCAGCGCACCCGATCCGATGACGGCTTCAAGTTCTACCTCGAGGACGGCAGCTGGGTGCTGCTTCGAGCGAGCGGCACCGAGCCGCTGATCAGGGTTTACTCCGAGGCGGCGGACAGCTCGGGGGTCGAAGCGCGGCTGGCGGCCCTGGAGGAGATCGCCGGAATACGTGCCCATGCCGCTTCCTGAATTTGGCCGGGCCGAAGCGTCGCGAGTCGACAAACCGTGGGGCCACGAGTTGAGATGGGGAGTCACCGACCGCTATGCGGGCAAGGTCCTTCACATCAAGAAGGGAGAGGCGTTGTCACTCCAGTACCACGACCACAAGGACGAATTCCTGTACGTCGTGAAGGGCGCCGTCGACATCGAGCTCGGCGGCCGCGATGGCGCGCTGACCAAACACCGTATGCAGGAGGGAGACACGCTCCACCTCACTCCCGGGATGAGGCACCGGCTGACCGCCGTGGAGGAGACTGACATTTTCGAGGTCTCGACGCCTGAGGTGGATGACGTGGTACGGCTGGAGGATCGTTATGGCCGCGCAGGGACTTAGACTCTCACCGGTCGAATGAAGAACCCACCGATTCCCGCTGAAAGGCTGTCCTCAGCCACGACGGCGACGAGGTCAGAACGCGACCGCAGCTTCCTGTTCTTCACGGGGGTGGTGCTGGTCGCGATTGCCCTCGGCTTCAAGTCCGAGCTGTTGGGGCAGGGCCAGGTCTGGGCGTTGAGTCTCGGCATGGTCGTCATCGCGGCACCCGCGCTGCTCGGCTACCTCCGCGGGATGGAGGAGTTCCCTCGTATCGAGCACTACATCCCCGTGGCCCTGGGCGCGATCACGCTGGCGGGCCTCTCGCTGCTGGTGCCCGAGCTCTGGAAGTACCTCGTGCTGACTGGCGTGTTCGGCGCCGGCTTCGTGCTGGCCGCGCGGTTGGATTATCTGCGGCTGCGCGACGAGGAGAAGCGCGGCCATGTTGTGCTCCAGGAGACCATCCTCATCCTCGCCCTCGCGGGCGCGTACCTGGTCGTGGTGTCGCTGCACTTCAATGCGATCCTCCAGCTGTTCTGGATCTTCGCGATCACCTACCTCGCGTCGTATCGCAGCTTCCGGATCAACGGGTCGGCGATTCACCCGCGGCGCGCATTCATCTTCGCCCTGTTCGTCGCACAGGTCGTGACATTCCTGGCCTGGGCCATCAACACGCTGTCCAACATCTACCTGGTGGTCAACGAGGGCACGTTCGCGGTGATGCTGCTGTTCGCCTGGTACATCAACCGTGGCCTGGTCCGCCACACGGTCGAGGACAGCTTCACCCGCAACGTGGTGCTCGAGTACGGCGCCTTCGCCGTGGTCCTCGTTTATCTGTTCGTCTCGAGCTACCAACCGGGTCGCTAGCGGGTAAGAGCTACATCCCTAAGTAGGCTTTTTGTACGTCCTCTGATTCGAGCAACTCCTTGCCCGTGCCTGTTTTTACGATGACCCCCGTTTCCAGTACGTAGCCCCGGTTTGCTACCTCCAGAGCTTTGTGCGCGTTCTGCTCCACGAGCAAGACCGGGATGCCGCGCGAGTTGATCTCCCGCACGATGTCGAAGATCGTCTCGATCAGAATCGGCGCAAGTCCCAGCGATGGCTCGTCGAGCATGAGCAGCTTGGGTGAGGCCATCAGCGCCCGGCCCATGGCGCACATCTGCTGCTCGCCGCCGGACAGCGTTCCGGCGATCTGATTCGACCGCTCCTTCAGTCGAGGAAACAGCTCGAACACCCGGTCCATGTCCCGCTTGATCTCGACCGCGTTCTTCCGCGTGTAGGCGCCCATTCTGAGGTTGTCGAGTACCGACATCCGGGGGAAGAGGCGCCGGCCCTCCGGCGACTGACAGATGCCGAGGTCGACGATCTTCTGTGGCTCCATGTGGGTGATGTCCTTGCCGTCGAACGTGACCTTGCCGTTCGCGGGATGCAGGAGACCCGAGATCGTCCGCAGCGTGGTGGTCTTGCCCGCCCCGTTGGAGCCGATCAGCGCCACCACCTCGCCGGCGTCGACCGAGAGAGAGGCGCCCCGCACAGCCTGCACGCGACCGTAGAAGACGTCAATTCCGGAAATCTCGAGGAGCGCCATCAGCGGCTGTTCACGCCGACCTGCCCAGGTATGCCTCGATCACCCTCGGGTTGTTGCGCACCTCGGTCGGAGGCCCCTCGGCGATCTTCTCGCCGTGGTCCAGCACTACGATCCGCTGCGAGACCTCCATCACGACCTTCATGTCGTGCTCGATCAGGAACACAGTGATGCCCTTGGCGATGATCTTGTCCACGAGCGCCATCAGCTCGACCTTCTCCTGCGGCGTGAAGCCGGCCGCCGGCTCGTCGAGGAGCAGGAGATGCGGTTCGGTCGCCAGGGCGCGGGCGATCTCGAGTCGGCGCTGCTGGCCGTACGCGAGGTTGCGCGCGTAGTTGTCGGAGTGGCGCTCAATGCCCACGAATTTGAGGAACTCCATCGCGCGCTCGGAGACCTCACGCTCCTCACGCCGCGCCAATGGAGTGCGGAAGATGGCGTCCCAGAGCTTGGCCTTCATGCGCACGTGCTCGCCCACCTTGACGTTGTCGAGGGCGCTCAGGTACTCGAACAGTCGGATGTTCTGGAACGTGCGAGCGATGCCGAGCTGCGCCGTCCGGTAGGGCTTGGTGCCGGCGATGTCGCGACCTTCGAAGACGACCCTTCCCGCCGTCGGGACGTGCATCCCCGTGATGCAGTTGAACAGAGTCGTCTTGCCTGCGCCGTTTGGACCGATCAATGCGAAGACCTCGCCTTTCGGTACTTCGAAGCTCACCTGGTCGACGGCGGTCAGACCGCCGAAGCGCTTGGTCACGCCCTGTAGCGAGAGGATTGGCTCCGAGGCGCTCATACGCCGGCCGCGGCCGCGGCCACCGGCTCGTCGTGGACACCTCGCTTCAGCTCCTGAGCGCGCAAGCGGCTTGGCAGCAGGCCCTGGGGGCGCAGCAGCATGATGCCGACGAGGATCAGGCCGAACATGATGAACTGCAGCCGGTGGATGAATTCGGAGATTCCGGGCCATCCGTTGGGCGACGAATGGTTGAGCCAGTCCATCCCAAGGCTGTGGGCCAAAGCCGAAGCCTGGGCGGGAGCGGCGGGCAGGAAGTAGTACAGGACGCTGTAGAGGAGGAGGGCTCCGATCATGGCCCCAGGGATGTTGCCCATGCCTCCGAGCACCACCATGGAAAGGATGGTGATAGAGACGACGAAGCCGAAACTGTCCGGGCTGACCAGTGACAGCTTGGCGCCGTAAAAGGCTCCCGCGAATCCGCTGAAAGACGCTCCGATCGCGAAAGCGAGAAGCTTGGTGTTGACGGTGTTGACGCCCATTGCCGCCGCAGCCGTCTCGTCTTCACGCACGGCCATCCAGGCGCGGCCAAGCCGTGAGCCATACAGGTTGTTGACGCCGATCACCGAGATGACTATGAGGACGACGATCAGGACATACCACGCAGTTGGGTTGGACGACGCGAAGCGGAAGGTATGCTCGATTGCGAGCTGCGTGCTGGCCCACGGACCCGTGATCCAGAACGGAAGCGTCGGAACGTCGAGAGCGCTGATCCCATTCACGCCGCTGGTCCAGTCCCGCATGTTGCGGAAGAACCTCGGCACGATCTCGCCGAAGCCGAGGGTGACGATCGCGAGATAGTCGCCCCGAAGCCGCAACGTAGGCGCGCCGAGGAGGGCGCCCGCCCCGGCGGCGACGAACATGCCGATGAACAGCGCGATCCAGAACGGGATGTGGACCGCATGGTGGATGGGCGAGCTGATCAGCTGCATCGAGGCGAGCATCCCGTATGTGTACGACCCGATTGCGAAGAAGGCGGCGTAGCCAAGATCCAAGAGGCCGGCGAAACCGACGACCACGTTGAGACCGATCGCCAGGAGCACGTACACGCCTCCATCCGCGGCGACGCTCACCAGGTAATCCCCATTTCCGTTGTTCGCGAATTGGATGATCGCCGGAAAGGCGAGGGCGCCGACTGCCATCACGGCGTAGGCGATCGCGTTCGGGCTTTTCGCATTGTCGCGCAGAAACTGCTGGGCCCTGATCACTTTTCAGGTACTCGCATGCCGAGCAGGCCGGTGGGCCGGAAAACGAGAGTTGCGATAAGGATGCCGAAGATAAGAACCTCGGTCCAGGACGAATCGAAATAGGAGTCGGAGAATGCGCGGATCAGGCCGATGAGGAGCCCGCCCAGAGCTGCGCCCGGGATGTTGCCGATTCCGCCAAAGACCGCGGCAGTGAACGCGATCAGCCCGGTGATGAATCCGAGGAACGGATCCACACTGCTGATGTAGAGACCCCACGTGATCCCGCCCGCCCCAGCGAGCACAGCCCCGATAAAAAACGTTGCTGAGATGGTGCGGTTGATGTCGATGCCCATCAACTGCGCGGCGTCCCGATCCTGTGCTGTCGCCCGCATCGCCTTGCCCAACTTGCTGAGGTTGATGAAGAGGGTGAAACCGACCACAAGGATCATGGCGAATGCGATCACGATCAGGTCCTTGACGCCGATGTTGACCGGACCGATATTGAAGCGCGTCAGGGGCAGCAAATCCGGGTAGTGGAGGTTGAACGGACCGCGCCACAGGTACATGGCGCCTTCCAGAATCGAAGACATGCCGATCGCGGTGATCAGCGGAGCAAGTCTCGGGGCGTGGCGCAGCGGCCGGTAGGCGACACGCTCGATTGCGACGTTGACCAGTCCGCAGAGAAGCATTGTGATTACGGCGACGATCAGGAGTGGGATGACGTAACCGAAGCCGGGCTTGCCTTCGGCAATTCCAAAAATGGGAAACAGCGCAAGGGAGAAATAACCCCCGAGCGTGAAAACGTCGCCGTGCGCGAAGTTGATCAGCTCGATGATTCCGTAGACCAACGTGTACCCGAGCGCGATCAGGCCATAGATGGTGCCGTCGGCGATCCCGATGATGAGGATCTGAAAAAAGAAGGAGGCGCTGTGCTGGAGCACGTGCTGCAGAGTGAGGACGAGCGCGGCGGCGACGATCAATAGGCCGACGACGTTGGAAACCTGAGAACTGCCGAACGTTCTCAACGTTGACGGCATCCCGGCCAGGGCTCCAATCAAGGCCTTCCCCCTCCCAAGGTCTCCCAATGATAAGGAGGGGGCGTTGCCGCCCCCTCCCATTAAGCCGCCACGAGGTGACTGGGGCTAAGAAGTTCCCCCCACGGCGAACTGGCTCTTGTAAACCCAAGCTCCGGACTGAACCTGCTGGAACTGCAGCGTTGGTGTTGTCTGGTCGCCGGCGGCGTTGAGCGTGATGACCCCGGTCAGGCCCTGGAAGTTCTTGGTCTGGCCAAGTGCGGTGATGACCTGGGCGCGAGTCGGAAGGTTGCCCCCGTTCGCGTCGATGGCACGGCCGATGGCGTCGATGAGGATCGCCGCGCAGTCGTAGCCCGCAAAGGTGTAGGCGCCGATGTTGCTGGGGCCCGGGTAGGCCGCCTTGTAGGCCGCGACGATCGTCGCCGCGGACGGGTTCTGGGTGGCGTCCGCCACTCCCTGGGTGGCGTACATGTTGCTGGTGGCCATCGATCCGGAGTCGGTCAGGCACTGTGCGTCACCGATCCCGTCCGGTCCGAGGTAGTAGATGTCGGGGTTGAAGAGCCCTGCCATCTGGCCGCGGGCCTTGCACGCGCCGGTGGCCGAGGTGCCGCCGACGTAGATTCCCTGCGCCCCGTTCGCTTTGGCAGAGGCAAGGAAGTCGTGGAAGTCACTCTTGGCCTTGGGGTCGTAGCTCTTGCGGTCGACCACGGTGCCGCCTTTCGCCTTGAATTCCTTGGCGAAGTTGTTGGCGACGCCCTGACCGAAGGTCTCCTCGTCATCCCAAACCGCGATCTTGGTGATGCCGAGGCCCGCGGGGGCTGCCTTGAGGGCGAAGTCGGCCATGGCCGGGCCCTGGAAGGTGTCCGGCGCGGCGACGCGGAAGTAGTTGTTGATTGCGCTGGGGCGGAGGCTTTCCGCCGTGAAGCCATCAGCCGACTGGCAGTAGGGGTAGGTCACCGTCAGACACTCGTTGGTGTTCGACGGGCTCATCATCGCGAGCGGCGCAGCATTCGCGACCGGGATCTCGGCCTTGGCCACGTTGGAGTTGAAGGGCCCGACCATGCCGAGGATGAGCTTGTTGGAGATCATAGACTGCACGTTCTGCACGCCGTGCGCCGGGTCGTGTGCGCCGTTGACAGCGTCGTCATACGGCACGAACTTGAGCGTGAAGCCCCGGACCGTGGCTGCGCGCGTGACCGCGAAGTTGGCCCCTTCCTGGGTCGGTAGACCGCTGGACGCGTCGGCGCCAGATGTCGGGAGGTCGCTCGCGATGTCGATTTCTCCCTTGGAGCTGCTGCCGGTGCCGCCGCAGGCGAATGCGACGAAGCTCGCAATTATGAGGACTGCGAGTCCCCGAGCTCGAACCATATGTTTCCCCTTTGTGTTTGTGGGAGGTCCAGACATACCAGGACACTGCCCCCTCATTCGCCGCCCTCTTCCCAACTCAAGACCTGGTCGGGGCGAGAGTGCGCCGGCGACGAATGCGGCCACATGGGATGGCCGAACCACTACTCCGGTCAGAACTTTGGACTCGACAGAGCCTGCAAGTCAAGCGCGAGAATGGCGAACTGCGTCCCGTGCCTCCGAAGGTGAGCGCGACTTTATATCAATATGGGAGTGCGGCGCTATAATCGGCCGTGGCGAGCCAGGTCCAGCCCGCATCCAAGTCCGCCGCCGCGGGCCGGAAGATCGACAGCAGCCGCAGCGTGGTGTCGCCCTCCGGGTCGAAGCCGAACACACCGGTCGCTCCGCTGTATGCCCTGGTCGCCGCGAGCTCAGCGACGACGCTGTCTCGGGCCGGAAGGTTTCCCGCCGACGCCTTGATCGCCCGATCGAGAGCGTTGTAGACGACGCCTGTCGCATCGTAAGCCGCGACGGTGCCCGGGCCGAAATCCTCGGGGCGCCCATAGGCCGATCTGAAGGCCGCGATGACTGGGCTCGCGCTGTCGACATGCTCGGGGTCGGCGGCCGGGACCGTTGCATAGATGTTGATGGCGGTCGCGCCGGCGTCGCCGACGCACGCGGGATCGAGGGCGATTCCATCGCCGCCCAGCAGGGGCGTCGCCGTGTCGGTCCCGAACACTCTCGCCATCTGGCTGCTCAGGACGCACGCGTGATTGGCCGAGGTGCCGCCGTAATACACGCCCTGGGCGTGATCGTTTTTGGCCGCCTGCAGGAAGGCCGCGGCGTCGATCGCCTTCGATGGATCGAGGTCCATGTGCGCGACGGCGGTCCCTCCCAGGTGAGTGAACCTGGCTATGAAGCTGTCGGCCAGCCCCTGGCCGTAGGCCTCGCCATCGGTGAGCACCGCCACCCTCCGCAGGTGGAGCTGTCTTGAGGCGTAGTCCGCGGCGGCCGGACCCTGCAGGTCATCGGTCGTCGACAGCCGGAAAAAGTTGTTGACACCGGTGGGCCGGAGGTCGGACGGTGAGGGGAGACCCGCGGCGTGGCATGTGATGGCGGTGCGAGCCGGGTTCAGAAGTGCAGGCAGGAACGGCTCTTTGGTCAGGCAGCGGCTGCTCGTGCCTGGGCTGACCAGCGCCAGGTGCGCGCGATTCGCGACAGGGATCTGGGCGCGGGCGACGTTTGAATCAAACGGGCCGATGATGGCCAGGACCCTTGGCTGCGCGATCAGGGCTTCGAGGTTCATGAGGCCGCGGGCGGTCGCGCGCGATGCGCCGGCTGGGTCATCCCGAGCGTCGACGGAGATGGTGAACCCGTCCAGGACCGGGTGGCGCTGCACGAAGAATCGGACGCCGTTGAGCGTCGCGGTACCTGCGCGGCCTTCGACCCCGGTCAGCGGCAGGTCCACACCGATCGAGATCGTCTTGTCTGCAGTGGCCGCGGCGCCGTCGCCGGAGCAGGCCGGCAGGGCGAGCAGCAGGGCACTGCATGCGACCGTGGAAGCCCTGAGCAGAGAGCGCACGGGGTGATTGTCCACGGCGGCGGTCCTCTGTCGCTCATCCCGGGCTCTTATACTCGTACTCCCTTCCCAGCCGGGCAATGCACCATGCCGCCCGGCGAAGTTCCTCCAGGAGCGCCCCCAATTTTGAAGACCGAAACCGGTGAGCACCTGAAGCCGCGATCGCAATATTCGGACGAGGCCGTCCAACTGGCGATCGCGGGCAAATGGGACGAGGCGGTCAAGCTGAATCGCCAGATCGTCGAGAACTTCGGCGCCGACGAGGAGACGCAGAACCGCATCGGCAAAGCGCTCTCAGAGCTGGGCAAGTTGAAGGACGCGAAGGCTGCCTACGAGGCGGCCCTCAAGCTCAACCCAATGAACTCGATCGCGAAGAAGAATGCGGCGCGCATCAACACGTTGCTTCACCAGAAGGAGGGCCTCAAGGTCGGCGGAACTCGAGTCGACCTGAACCTCTTCGTCGAGGAGATGGGTAAGACGATCATCACCGCGCTCGAGGGCGCTTCACCTGACATCTGCTCCAAGGTCGCGGCCGGCGACGTCGCCGAGCTGAAGATCGATGACGACGGAATCGTGGCCGAGACGTCGCGGGGCGTCAGGTTGGGCACGCTGGAAGCCAAGCTGGCCCGGCGCCTGATCAAGTTCATGCGCGGCGGCAACCGGTACCAGGGTGGGGTCACAGCATGTGACGGCAGCACGGTGAAGCTGATCGTTCGCGAGACCTACCAGGACCCGAAGTTCGCGGGCAAGCCGAGCTTTCCGATGCGCCGCAAGCGCGAGGTGGAGTTCCGGCCGTACACGAAGGAGAGCCTCCTTTCGCGCGAGGTTGAAGTCTTCGCGGGCGAGGACGACGAGGAGGAGCCGCTGGTCGAGGCGGCGGTCAGCGACGATCTCGAGGAGGGCATGCACGCGGTCGAGGACGATGCCGAGCGGGTCGATTTCAGCGAAGATGCGGATGCCGACAGCGATGACGAGGACGACGATGAGAGCTAGCGAAACTGTGGCCGCGGCCCGGAGGTCTCTTCACCGGCGGTAGTCGCGAGTCAGAAATAGTTCCCCTGGGCGGCGTCCCAGGGTTTCGCGACCGTCTGCCGGACGAGGCCGAGGTGCTGCGAGAGGCGCAGGAGTCGGTCCTCGCCGAGATGCGCCGGTGGGGCTATCGCCACGTGATCACCCCGATGGTCGAGAGCACAGAGGTGCTCGAGCGTGGGATCGGCGCCGAGCAGCGACGCCGCCTTTTCAAGTTCGCGGATGCCCGTGGCGAGGTCATCGGGCTGGTCGGCGAGCGCACCGTGCCGGTGGCCAGGCTGGTCGCGAGCAAGCTCAAGGGATCGCCATTGCCGCTGCGCCTCTGCTATGCGGGGCCGGTGCTCTCGACGGACGAGGGGCGCTTCCACCAGCGTCGCGAGACCTACCAGGTGGGTGCCGAGCTCGTCGGAGCCCCTGGCACGGTGGCGGACGCCGAGGTGATCGCGCTCGCGGCCCACTGCCTGCAAGCGAGCGGCGTGCAGCGCTATCAGGTCGATGTCGGTCACGCCGAGTTCTTCCACGGGATCATGGACTCGGTCAAGCTGCCGGACGACGTGAAAGCCGCCGTCCGCGCCGCCCTCGCCGCTCGAGATTTCGTGACGCTCGAAGCGCTGCTCGAGAAGACACCTCTGCGTTCCGCCGAGCACGAGCTGCTGCTGCGGTTTCCCGCTCTGCGCGGAGGGTCGGAGATCCTCGAGGCCGCGGGCGGGTTGGTGCGCAACCGCCGATCTGAGCGCGCGCTCGCGGAGCTCGCCGAGGTGCGAGAGCTGCTGGTCGCACACCGCCTCGGCGACGTCGTGAGCCTGGACCTTGGAGCGATCCGCGACTTCGACTACTACACCGGCATCATCTTCGAGGGATACGGCCCGGACGTCGGCCGGCCGGTCGCGCAGGGCGGGCG
>JBOHUQ010000136.1:0-4457 GCA_050734495.1 Candidatus Dormibacteraceae bacterium | reverse complement strand
TGACCGGCGACATGGTTTTGTGGAGAGCCCGATGCGGTGAAAGTCGCACGTCGGGTTCGGAGGGCGGGCCAGGGAGACGGGCGAGCCGAGAGGCTCATACCGCGCCCTGGTCCCGACCCTACTCGCGAAATCGCCACGGCAGGCAAGGCTGCCGCGCTGATGTCCTCCGGGCGGATCTCCTCGATCAGGCGGTGCTGGAGTCTCTGCTGGCCACGTACACGGACACAGAGCTCATCAGCTCCGCAATCGTGCGATGGCGCTCACATGCAGCAGAGACGGCACCAGATACCGCGTTGGAGATCCGGCGGCTTGAGGCTGAGATCTCGGGCACAGAGACGGCTCTGCGTCGCTACTTCACCGCCTTCGAAACCGGCCGGTTGCCGGAAACCAGGTTCGCGAGTCGCGTCGCAGCGTTGGAGGCGCGGCTGACAGAGCTGCGCGCCAATCTCGCAGAGCTGCAGGATTCCATGCGCGCCTTCGAAGTGCCCAGCGTAGAAGTCGTACTTGACGCTGAAAAGGCGGTCCGCGACGCGATGCTTCACGGAACGCCGGGTCAGCGCAAGGCCCTGCTCAAGGAGCTCATCGTCGAGGTGAGGGTCGAGAGCCGCGACAGCATAGTCCCGACCTTCCGCCTTCCCGCGACCTCGGTTCGCGTTACGGAAACGGTGGTGGGCGACCCGGGACTCGAACCCGGATGGGTTACCCCACACGCCCCTCAAACGTGCGCGTCTACCAGTTCCGCCAGCCGCCCGGCTGCAGCCGCATGATTTTACGTGACGGCGCATTGGTACCCGCGGCAAGAGTCGAACTCGCAACCTCCTGATCCGAAGTCAGGCGCTCTATCCATTGAGCTACGCGGGCGCAACCCCCTCATGTTATGGAAGCTGAGCGCCGCCGGTAGGCCGGGCCTTGCCCGGCCGTCACCCGAGCGTGCACTTCCAATGGCCTCCCAATCGTCGCCAGGAGACCCCTGGTGAAAACGCAGTTTTCAGCAGGTTGATTGAGCTACGCGGGCGCAACCCCCTCCTGTTATGGAAGCTGAGCGCCGCCGGTAGGCCGGGCTTGCCCGGTGGTCACCCGATCGTGCACTTTCAAACGCCTCCCAATCGTTGCCGGGAGACCCTGGTGAAAACGCAGTTTTCAGCAGGTCCATTGAGCTACGCGGGCGCGGCGTTCAGCCCACCGCGTAGCGCTGGTGGTTCAGACCCCACGCCGCGTACCGCATCAGGCCCATCGCCCGGTATCGCCGGCGGCGGGCCGCTGTCGTGCCCGTTTCGATCGCCGCGCGCAGAGCCTCAGGCGTCTTACCCGGGAACTCGGTGTAAGCGCGCCCGACCGCGTCGAGGATGTGCGCATCAGAGGAACCAAGCTCCGCCGCGCCCAGCCCGAGGTTGAGGCGATGCGCGAGCTGGTTGAAGACATAAAAGCCCGGCGTTGCGTTCTCCACCTCGATCCCGTCGAAGTCAAGCTCGGCGGCCAGCCATCCCACACCGTGCACGCGGCCGCTGCGACCCACTCGCTCGGTGCGCCAGAAAGGATGCACCGCGATCGCGAGGCCGCCCTGGTCGTGAATCGCATGGACTGTGGCTGCAGCCGACATGCCGGGACGGATGCGGCGCTCGACGAACAAAGCGACGATGTGCCCGTCGCGGCTGGACACCTCTTCGCCGACGATCACATGTAAGCGCGCACGTCTTGCCGCGTGCTCTCGCGCGCGCAACGCGCCCTCGATGGTGTCGTGGTCGGTGACTGCAATCACGCTCAGAGAAGCTCGGCGAGCCGCGTGGTCGACCAGCTCGTGGGGCGTGGGCCAGCCGTCGCTTGCGGTGGTGTGCATATGGAGGTCGGCCCGACCCGGAGCAACCATGGGTGTGCATGGTACGTCAGGGGGCCTTACCATCGAGCTTTCACGACCTTCTCTTCTAACTCGCTGTGGTGGAGGTGTCCGTAGTGGAAGGATTGATGCAGGACTACGAGCTCTCTCTTCAGCATGTGCTCTGGCGAGTGGAGCGCCTGCACCAGAAGAAAGAGGTTGTGACCAAACGCGAGCAGGGCGTTCACCGCATGACCAATGCCGAGCTGGTGCCGCGCATCAACCGTCTCGCCGGCGCGCTCAAGCGACTCGGCATCAAGCCTGGCGATCGCGTGGCGACCCTCGCTTTCAACAATCACCGGCACCTCGAGCTCTACTACGCCGTGCCCTGCATGGGCGCGGTCCTGCACACGTTGAACCTGCGTTTGTTTCCTCAGCACCTCGAATTCATAGTCAATGACGCGGAAGACAAGGTTTTATTTGTCGATCAACCTCTGATTCCGCTCCTCAAGCCGCTCCTGGGCAAGATTCCATCGGTCGAGCGGATCGTCGTGATGAGCGATTCGCCAGGATCGCCGGACGATAACGGGCTCGGCGAAACCCTCGACTACGAAACCCTTCTGGCAGCCGAGAGCGAGAGCTACCCCTGGCCGAAGCTGTCAGAGAGGATGGCCGCGGCCATGTGCTACACCTCCGGCACCACAGGCAATCCGAAGGGCGTCGTCTACTCCCACCGCTCGCAGTACCTGCACACCATGGGCGTGCTCCAGGCCGACAGCCTGGCCATCACCGAGAGGGACACCGTGCTCCCGGTCGTGCCGATGTTCCACGCGAACAGCTGGGGCCTGCCGTACGCGTGCGGGATGGCGGGCTCGAAGGTCCTGCTACCCGACAGGTTCATGGGCGACGCGAAGTCGGTGGTGGACCTTGCGGAGCAGGAGGGCGCCACGATCCTGGCCGGCGTCCCCACGATCTGGATCAACACCGTGGCCTACATGAAGGAGACGGGCAAG
Organism: Candidatus Dormibacteraceae bacterium; assembly: GCA_050734495.1. GTDB lineage: Bacteria > Chloroflexota > Dormibacteria > Dormibacterales > Dormibacteraceae > Palsa-870. The sequence goes on along the minus strand of JBOHUQ010000136.1, from coordinate 1,631 downwards.
CGCCTGCCCAAGGTCCACATGGTGATCTGCGGCGGGTCGGCGATTCCGCGCTCTCTCATGGAGTCGATGGACGCGCTCGGCCTGCCGATGCTGCATGCGTGGGGCATGACCGAGACGTCGCCACTCGGGAGCGTCGCGCGGCCGCGAGCCGGCACAAAGCCCGAGGACGAGCTTCGCGCGAGGCTGACGCAGGGGCCGATCTCGCCGGGCGTCGAGATCCGGATCAGCGACCCGGCGACCGGCGAGGAGCTGCCCTGGGACGGAGTTGCGTTCGGCGAGATCCAGGTGCGGGGCCCCTGGATCGCCCGCGGCTACCACAACGGCTACGACCCCGGGAAGCTGACCGAGGACGGCTGGTTCCGGACCGGCGACGTAGCGAAGATCACGCCCGAGGGTTACATCGAGATCGTCGATCGCACGAAGGACGTGATCAAGTCGGGAGGCGAGTGGATCTCGTCGGTGGAGCTGGAGAACGCGGTCATGTCGCACCCCAAGATCATGGAAGCGGCGGTGATCGGCCTGGCGCACCCCAAGTGGGACGAGCGGCCCATCGCATACGCAGTGCCCAAGCCCGAGTTCAAGGGCACGGTCACCCAGGAAGAGGTGATCGAGTTCCTGAAGGGTAAGGTCGCGAAGTGGTGGCTGCCCGACGAGGTTCGCTTCATCGACGAGGTGCCGAAGACCTCGGTAGGCAAGTTCGACAAGAAGGTGCTGCGCGCAAACGCCCTACCGATCAGGGAAGTAACCAAGCACGAGGTGAAGCGGTGATGGCACGAGCAGCTGCGCACGAACACACGATCGGCCGGGACACCTACCACTTCAAGTGGGACAACTCGATTGCCCCGGCGGTGGAGATCGGGCCAGGCGACGTTGTTCACTTCGAAACGGAAGAGGTGACAGCCGGACAGCTGAAGAAGGGCGACCCGGCCGCGAAGCTCGGCACCCTCGACTTCGACCGCCTGTACCCGCTGGGAGGCCCCGTCTACGTCAAGGGTGCGGAGCCCGGTGACACGCTGGAGGTCGAAATCCTGCAGCTCGAGCCCGGGTCCTGGGGGTGGGCTGCGCTCCTGCCCGGCCTCGGGCTTCTGGCTTCTGACTTCCCCGATCCATACGTGCGCTATTTCGATCTGGGAGATCGCAAGACCGCCGAGCTGCGCCACGACATCCAGATTCCGATCGCGCCGTTTTGCGGCACGATGGGCGTGGCGACCGACGAGGCCGGCCAGCATGCGGTGCTGCCGCCGACCAAGGGCGCCGGCAACATCGACACGCGGCACCTGACGGCCGGCACCAAGCTCTACCTGCCGGTTTACGTGCCGGGAGCGCTCTTCTCGGCCGGCGACTGCCACGGCGCGCAGGGAGACGGCGAGGTCTGCGTTACCGGGATCGAATGCCCGATGACGTTCTCACTCCGGTTTGGAGTGGTCAAAGGTGCCTCGCTGCGCCCCTGGAGCTACCACTTCCTGACCCCGGCTGCGCCCCTTCAGCCGCGCAGCGACGAGAAGGGCTACCACGCGGTCTGTGCCCTCGGCCCAGACCTGATGGAGAACGCCCGCACTTCGGTGCGCGACACGATCGCCTGGCTGAAGGCCGACCACGGCCTGAGCCGCGAGGACGCCTACATCCTCTGC
>JBOHUQ010000135.1:0-8569 GCA_050734495.1 Candidatus Dormibacteraceae bacterium | reverse complement strand
GGCCGACGATCCAGCACGCCTTGAGGCTGCTGGAGGCAGCCGGCCTGGTCGAGGCCCGGCGCGGGCGCGGCGGCGGCACCTTCATCACTCGGCCCGACCAGGACTCGCTCGCAGCCGACGACTTGATCCTTCGCGTGATGCGGCAGCGGAAGGAGCTCGAGGATCTCCTTCTGTACAGGCGCATCATCGAGCCAGCGGTGGCCAGGATTGCCGCGGGAACTCGCCGCGGCCCCGACCTCGCGGCGATGCGCCGCGCGATCCGCGGCATGGCTTCCGCCACCAGCGAGCCGGACTACATGCGGCACGACACCGACTTTCACATCGCGATCGCCCAGGCGACCGGCAACGCGTTCCTGATTCACGCGATCGAAGAGATCCGCATGCGCTTGAACGACGCGATGACGCTCCTGCCCGAGTCCGACACGTGGCACAGGAGGATGGAGGGAGAGCACGAGGCGCTCATACAAGCGATCGATGGCGGCGACGCGGAGACGGCGGACACGCTCATGCAGGAGCATGTCGCCAACAGCGAGCAGGGATTGCGCGCGGTGCTCGCCGCCATCAGGCGGCGCGGCTTGTGGAAATAGTGGTGAGCCAGATGAAGGCGACGGTCAACGCCGAGGAGACGAACGTCTTTCCGCGATTCCTGGATCTCGCCTACCCGAACATCGAGAACGGGAAGGGGGTTTGGCTCGAGACGACGGACGGGAGGCGCATCCTCGACGCGTGCTCGGGAGGCGCCATGGTCGCATGCCTCGGTCACGGTGTGACCGAGATTGCGGACGCCGCGGCCGAGCAAGCCGAGAAGATCGCCTACTTCTACAACCATCACTTCACCAGCCGTCCGCAGGAGGTGCTGGCGGACCGTGTGATCGAGGTGGTTCCCGAGATGGCGCGGGTCAAGCTCGCCTCCGGAGGTTCCGAGGCCAACGAGACCGCGGTGCGGCTCGCTCGCACGTACCACGTCGATCGTGGACAAAAGGACCGCTGGCGAGTCATCTCGCCGGCGCAGGCGTATCACGGCTCGACCCTGGGGACGCTCGCGCTGAGCGGCCGGCGACTCTCGCTGCAACACCCATACCTCGAGTACATGCCCGCTTACCTGCACATCCCGCCGTCCACGCCGCGCTTCGACCCAACCGGCGAGTCGGCGCTGAAAGAGCTGGACCGGGCGTTGAAAGAAGCCGGCCCGGAAACGGTCTCGGCGTTCTTCTGCGAGCCGGTGAGCGCCGCCGCGCTGCCGGGATACTCGCCGCCCGAGCGTTTCTGGACCGGGCTTGCCGAGCGTAGAGAGAAATACGGCTTCGTCGTGTGCTTCGACGAGATCGTGTCCGGCATGGGGCGGGTCGGCGGCTGGCTCGCCGCGCATCAGCTGCCCATCGAGCCGGACATCGTGACTATCGGCAAAGGCCTCGGCGCGGGCTACTGGCCGCTCGCCGCGGTACTGTGCCGTGAGCACATCTACGACGCGCTTGCCGAAGGGTCGGCCGAGTTCGACCTCGGGCACACGTGGGACGGAGCGCCTCTGCCCTCGGCCGTCGGCCTGGCGGTGCTGGACTACATCGTGCGGCACAGGCTGGTGGATCGAGTGCACGATCGCGGGCCGCGGCTGCTGGAGCAGATGCAGGTCGCGTTGAAGGGATCGCGCATCGTCGGAGACGTTCGCGGTCGCGGCTTCCTCCTCGGGGTGGAGCTGGTCGACCCACGCGACGGCACATCGTTCCTGCCCCACGAGCTCGACGCAGCCACGCTCGTCGACGACATCGCGTTCGAGCTTGGTCTTCTCGTCAGTTCGACCCACTCGACTCCGGACGGATACGCCGGCGACGAGGTGGTGATCGCGCCCGCCTACACGAGCACCGACGCGGAGCTCGACGAGATGGTCACGCGATTCAAGGCGACGATCGATGAGGTGGAGAAGGCGGTGACTGCGAAGCTGTGAGCACGATCGACGTCGCGGGCAAGCCGGCGAGGAGCATCAAACCAGACACCGTGCCCGCGACAGAATCGACCGAAGGTGGCGAGTTCATCCTGCTCGGGATCCCCGACGTCAACGGGTCGATCCGCGGCAAGGCCTTGCGCCCCGCGGCATTCGAATCGGCGTTGCGCCACGGGACGGTCATGACCGATCTCCTGCTGGCGCTCGACCCGACCGACACCCCGATCACCGACTACACCACGTTCGGCATCAGATCTGGCGCGGGCGACCTGCTCGTCCGGCCTGAACCAAGCACGCTCCATGAGCTGACCTGGCGGCCCGGCTGGAAGGTCTGCCTCGCCACGCCCAGCTGGCCAGATGGCAGGCCATGCGAGCTCGCCTCGCGCGAGGTCCTGCGCAGGGTCCTGCACGGGCTTTCCGAGCTGGGCTACGAAGCCCTCGCGGCGGTGGAGTACGAGCTGCGCCTGTGGGATGCCGACGCTCGACCCCTTTCCAGCGGGCTCAGCTACAGCCTGGGCGAGCTGGCCGGATTCGAGGCATTCGTGCGAGCCCTCGCCCCGGCTCTCGAAGCGCTCGGAGTTGAGCTCTCCGCGGTGCACACGGAGGCGGGCCCCGGGCTCCTCGAGCTCAATCTCGGCGCTCGCCCCGCCCTGCGCGCGGCCGACGACGCCGCCCTGACCAAGCTGGCCGTCAAAGACCTTGCCGCCACCATGGGCCTGCGCGCGAGCTTCCTCGCCAAGACCGCATCGGGCGAGGAGGGATCCAGCGGGCACGTTCACCTCTCCTGCTGGAGCGATGGCGCAAACGCATTTCGCGCCTCCGAAGGCGACGCGCTGCCTGACGTCTTCCGTTCGGCGATCGCGGGCGTCCTCGAGCACCTGCCCGCGGCGTCGCTGCTGCTCAACCCGACGATCAACTCGTACAAGCGCCTGGTCCCGGGGTGGTTCGCGCCGGTCAACGCGAGCTGGGGCATCGAGAATCGCTCATGCGCCGTGCGAGCAATCGTGCGCAAGGACCATCCCGAGCTTTGCCGCCTCGAATGCCGCCGTCCGGGCGCGGACGCCAACCCTTACCTCGCGCTCGCGGCCGTAGTGGCTTCAGCCGCCGACGGCATGAAGCACAAGCTCAAACCGCCGCCGGCGATCGAGGGCGACGCCTACGCGCGCGGGGAGCTGCCCGAGCTTCCGCGCTCGCTGGAGAGCGCGATCCGGGCGTTCCAGTCGGACGGTGTCCTGCGTCAAGCCCTCGACGAGCGCTTCAGCGACTACTACGTGACCTCGCGCGCCTGGGAGGTCAAGGCGTTCCAGGGGACCGTGACCGACTGGGAGCGCGATCGCTACATGAGGACCGTCTAAACGATGAACGCGCAGCCCGCGGCCGACGTAGAGATGGCATCCGCGCAGCAGAAGGACAACCTGTGCGGCCCGTTTTGGGCCGCGCGCATTCTCAACGAATCCGGTTTCAAGACTTGGGACGATGAGGCGATCACCGAAGACCTGGTCGCGCTGCGGGCCGGCACCCTGCTGCCGGAAGCGCACGACGGCTCGGACGTGCCGCCAGGCGCTGTCAGCCACGTGTCTTACCGGTATCGGCTGCCCACGGCGCCGGTGGAGGGATCTGGCACCGCGGCGGGCGCGCTGGCGGAGGCGATCGAGGCTGCCTCGGGCGGCCGGCTTCGCTGCGTGCCCCTGAGCGGAGAGTGGAATGCGCATCGCGTCGAGCGCCTGGTCGATGAGGCCGCGGCGCTGGGTTCGCGGCTGCTCGCCAACGTGCGGACAGGCCGCATGTGGGCCAGCCGGCCTCCCGTAGAGATCCTCCTCGCCGAGCTCGAGGGCCGCACTGTCGTCGAGCCCGAAGCCGATTGGGACGTGGGGCATTTCATCGAGCTCGAGATGCTGATTCGTGGCCGGAGGGGCTCGCTTGTCGTGGTGCACGACTCCTATCCATCACTCGGATGGCAGGGCCGTCACCTTCAGCCGCCTCATGCGATGGCCGCGGCGCTCGAGCGCGGCGACGGACGCGAGGGCGGCGTGCTGGTCATCGTCCCGCAAATAGGCCTCGAAGCCGCCACGGCGCTTGCCGCGGAGATCGGGCTCGAGGTTCGCTTTTGGAACAACGGAACCAGGAGTTGATGGCCTGGTGATCGCAGAGGGCAAATCCGTCTCGGTCGAGAGGGTGCTTGCCGGCTGGAAGGAGCGCGCCATTCGAAACGTGCGCTTCGAATTGCCCGACATGCACGGTACGAGCCGCTCCAAAATCGTCCCCATCGACCACGCGGCGGGTTACGCGAAAGATGGTCTCAACATGTACGGCGGCGCGGCCGTGCTCGACTCGCGGTCCGACGTAGTGCCCGGCACCCTCTACAACGAAGAGGTCGCTTACGCCGACCAGCTGCTCCGGCCAGATCCGTCGACGGCCGCGGTGATCCCTTGGGCGGAAGCGACGGCGCGCTTCATCTGCGACGCGACGTGGGCTGATGGAAGGCCGCTTGCCGCCTCGCCGCGCCACGTCTTCCGGCGCGTCCTCGACCGGGCTCACAAGCTCGGGTACGAGCCGGTCATGGGCATGGAGTGCGAGTTCTACCTGCTCGACCCAGCGACCCACAAGCCCCTTTTCAGCGGCTACCACATCTTCAACTCGGTCCGGAACACCTGGGTGCCCGCGATCGAGCGGATCGTCGACCAGATGCGCGAGTTCGGCATCGACATCATCACGGCCAACTGCGAGTACGCGGGTTCCCAGTGGGAGATCAACTACGCACCGGGCCGCGGCATGGCGGGGCCCGATCTGGCATTCAGCTTCAAAAACGGGGTCAAGGAGATCGCGCAGCGAGAAGGGCTGCTCGCGTCCTTCATGTCCAAGCCGTTCGCCGATTCGGCCGGGTCTGGCTCGCACACGCACATGAGCCTGCTGCGCCTCGAAGGCGGCAGCAACGTCATGGCCGAGGATGGGGCCGAAGCGGGATTGTCGAAAGCCGGCCGTCAGTTCATCGCCGGGCAGCTGCGTCACGCATCCTCGATCTACGCGCTGTTGGCCCCGACCCTGAACTGCCTGAAGCGCCGCCGCCGCCACACGTTCAGCCCCACCAATGTCTCGTGGGGCGCCGAGGATCGCTCCGCATTCGTGCGCGTCAAGGGTGGATCGATCGAGAGCCGCCATATCGAGAATCGGGCGCCGTCGGGCCTGTCGAACCCCTATCTCGTCGGCGCGGCTCTGCTCGCGAGCGGATTGATCGGGATCGAGGACTCACTCGAGCTCGAAGCGCCCGCGCACCCGCCCGCGGAAGAGGACGAGTCGAAGCAGAAGCTGCCCACGACGCTCGAGGAGTCGCTCTCGAACCTGGAATCGGACAACCGCATCAAGGAGATGCTCGGAGACGAGTTCGTTCAGGCGTACACCGTCATGCGCCGGTACGAGCTGCAGCGATTCGCGGATCACGTGACGGACTGGGAGCTCCAGGAATACCTGGAGATTTACTGACGGCAGCTGTCATTCGGAAGCACAAGGAGGGGACGCGACATGGCTGAAGAAACGGTGGGCACCGTCGAGCCGCTTTCGCAGGCTCAGGCGGATATTTTCGACGTCTCGCAGAGGGGAGACGTACCGCAGCTTCGTAAGCACGCCGTCGGGCTGGCCGGGGTGCTCTTCCTGACGGTAACAGGCTCGGCGCCGATCTCGGCCATGCTCTTCAACACGCCGCTTGCCGTCGGCTTCGGCAACGGACTCGGGGCTCCCGCCGCGTTCCTGTTCGCCACGATCATCCTCACCATCTTCTCGGTCGGATACGTGGCGATGTCGCGCAAGGTGACGACCGCCGGCGGTTTTTATTCGTACATCAGTCACGGCCTGGGACGGGAGCTCGGACTGGGCACCGGCTTTGGAGCGGTGGTCGCCTATTCGGTGTTCGAAGCCTCGCTCGCCGGAGGCTTCGCGTTCTTCCTCAACCAGAAGCTGAGCCAGATCGGTACGGCGACAGGGGCGGGGTGGCTGAACGGAATTCAGTGGCCATACCTCGCGCTGCTGATGGTTGTCCTCATCTCCCTGATCACCTACTTCGACATCCGCATTACGGCACGGGTGCTTGGTGTCTTCCTGGTTGGCGAGATTCTCTTCCTCCTGATTTTCGACGTGGTGATGATCGCGCGCGGAGTAACCACCTCGACGGCATTCACTCTCGAGGCTCTCAACCCGGTCAAGGCGTTCCAGGGGTTCCCGGCGGTCGGAACTCTCGCGGCCGGCATCCCGGCCATCGGTCTGTTCTTCGCGTTCTGGTCCTGGGTCGGCTTCGAGATGGCCCCCAATTACGGCGAAGAATCCAAAAACCCCAAGCGGGTCGTGCCGCAGGCGATGTACATCTCAGTCGTCGGCCTCGGCATCTTCTACATCCTCACGAGCTGGGCTCCGTTCGCGGGCTACGCCAGCCTCAAGGATGTGATCACCCAGGCGCAGGGGAACGCAGGTCAGTTCTACCTTGGCCCGGCACAGCAGTACATCGGACTGGGTGTCGACCAGGCGCTCAGCATCCTGATCATCACTGGATCGTTCGCCTGCGGAATGGCGTTCCACAACACTGCATGCCGCTACTTCTTCTCACTCGGGCGTGAAAGGATCCTGCCGGCGGCGCTGGGCCGGACTCACCCACGCTGGAAGAGCCCGCACATTGCTTCCATCACTCAGACGGTGATCGCAGCGGTGATCGTGATCCTGTTCGCGATCTTCGCGGGCGTCCACAACCCGACTCAGCAGGCCTATGTCGACCTTTATGGGCTGATGGCGATCATGGGCGTGATCGTGATCCTCGCGGTCCAGGCCCTCGTTTCGGTCGCGATCCTGCGCTACTTCTTGCAGAACCACGGGAGCGAGGTTCATTGGTGGAGCACGATCCTGGCGCCGATCATCTCGTTTATCGGCCAGGCATTTGTGCTGTACCTGCTGTTCACCAACATCGACTTCGTCAGCGGAGGGCTCGGGTTCGCGCGCTGGCTCGGCCCGATCGATCTGGCCATCATCGCGGCCGGCATCGGTCTCGCGTTCTATCTCAAGAGCAGCCAGCCCCAGAAGTACCAGACACTCGGGCGTCTGATTCACGAAAACCTCTAGACGCAAAAGCTGCCGGCAGGTCATCCTGCCGGCAGCACCCTCTTCTCTTGTGTCCGCGTGGCGACGGGCGCTGCAAAAAAAATACTAGCGCGCCAGCAGTCATCCCTCTCGCGACCCGAAGCTAATATCGGTCGCATGGCGCAGGGTCGTTATCGCGTGGCGGTGCTCGGTCCCGGAGGGGTCGGCGGGCTGCTCGCCGCGCTCCTGGCACGGGCTGGAGATTCGGTGGTTGTACTCGCAGGTGAAAGCACCGCGCGCGCCATCGGCGAACGCGGCCTGACGCTTCAGAGCTCCCAGTTTGGCGACTTCGATGTGCCCGTTGACTCCGCCGTCAAGCTGCAGACGCCGGTGGACGCGTGCCTCGTGACCGTCAAGGCGACCCAGCTCGAGCCGGCCCTGGAGCGGGTGCCCGCATCCCTCCTCGGACAAGCGTTGCTGGTCCCTTTCCTGAACGGCATCGACCACGTCGCCTGGCTCAGGGCTCGCTATCCATCCTCGGACGTGGTGGCGGCCACCATCCGGGTGGAGACGGCGAGGCTCGAGGCCGGCACGATTCGGCAGACGAGCCCATTCGCTGCAGTGGAAATCGCCACGTCGCCGGCCGTCGCCGATCGCGTGGAGAAGCTCGCCTCTCATCTGCGAGCCACGGGCCTGGACGTCAAAATTCGCGACGACGAAGTGCCGATGCTGTGGAGCAAGCTCTTACTCCTTGGTCCGCTGGCCCTGCTGACCACTCACGCGCGAGCCAACCTCGGCGAGGTCCGGACTCACCGGCGCGACGACGCGCTCGCCCTCATCTCGGAGGCAGCCGGCGTCGCACGAGCCGAGGGCGTGGCGGCGGACCCCGAGGCTGTGCTCCGAATGTTCGAAACAGCCCCGGAGGCGATGCAGTCGTCGATGCAGCGGGACCAGGCGGCGGGGTTGCCGCTCGAGCTCGATGCCATCGGCGGATCCATGCTCGAGCACGCCGCACGTGCCGGCGTCGCGGTACCTGTCACCACTCGCCTCGTGGAGGAGCTGCGCGAACGGGAAGCGAGGCTGGGACACTAGAGCCGCGACATCTGAGTCGACGTTCACGCCGGCCATCAGCCAAGGGCGCCCACGCTGCCTCGCCGGCCACGGGCATCGTACTGTTGCTCTGCACATGGCCGTCTCGCCGCCGCCACCGCCTTCACGGACGCCCAAGCTTCCGACCCCACCCAAGCCACCCGCGGCCCCGATGCCGAACCCGTTTCGCTCCGGCCGCTTCTGGATCACGCTGCTGGTCCTGCTCGCGGCCAACCTTTTCATCACCAACGTCCTGCTGGCCCCGGCACGGCCGACCACGATCACGCTCCCGTACAACGTCTTCAAGGAGCAGGTCACCCAAGACAATGTCGTCACGGTGACGACCACCGGCGATGCCATCACAGGCGTAACCAAGACCGCCGTGGCCGAGCCTGGCACCGGGACGAAGGCCACGCACTTCACGACGCAGCATCCGTCGTTCGCCAACGACGGCCTGGAAACGCTGCTCGAGCAGCATGGGGT